>DASXCX010000163.1:0-3811 GCA_036490955.1 Allostellaceae bacterium
GAGCAGGCTCGAATCCGGGCTCGCATCATTGACGAGAATGATCTCATGTCCGCCCGGCACGTCGAGCGCTTCGAGCGCATCGACGAGCTCGCCGACGCTATCGGCGCCGTTATAGACGGGAACGACAATACTGAGGGCGCAGGTCATGGTTTTATCGCTGTCGCTAAGATTGAGCCTCCGAAGGGCAAACGCAAGCCGCGCGCGGCGAGTGCCAGCTCACAACGGAGGATAGAGCCGAACAGCCGCTCGACGACCGGCGGCAGGAGCTCGACGTCGCTTTTGGTGTCGCGATGGATGAGCCGCTGCGCCACCATCAGCGGGAAGAGCAGGCTATTCCAATAAGCGATGCGGATCTCGGCAAAGCCGGCGTCGTGCAGCAGCGCGCGCACCTCGCCGGCGCCGAAGCGCCGCACATTGTCGACCGCGCGATCGTGGCCCGAGAACAGCCAGCGATAGGCCGGCAAGTTGAGCAACAGCGCGCCGCCGGGTCTGAGGCAAGGCGCGAGGGCTGCCAGTGCCGCCGCCGGTTCGACGCCGCGATGGCACAAGACGTCGGCGCTGAAGATCGCATCGCAGGATTGAAATCCGAGCGGTGGCGCGAGTACCGATCCGACGATGACCGCGGCGCCACTCTTCTCGCGTGCCATCTCCGCAGCGCCAGGATCGAGTTCCAACCCATAGTGGCGGGCGGTGGGCGCCGCCTGCGCAAGTTGGGTCAGCAATCCGCCGGTGCCGCAGCCGGCATCGAGTACGGTCACGCCGCCCGCGGACGCGCTGTGGCGTTCCCATGCATGGATGAGGTTGGCGTGCAAGCCGCGAAACCACCAGCCATGCTCTTCGACGGCGGCGAGGCGCTCATATTCGCGGCGTTCCATAGCCGCCCGCCGATGCGTTCGTTAGTTGGTGCCGGCGAGCAGACCGGGCCGCCGCGTGCCGGCGACGATGGCGCGGCGGTCGAGCACGAGCGACAGCAGCGTGCCCATGCGCTCGACGCGATAGACGACGGTGCCGGGCAGCGATTTATCGCAATCGTCCTTGGTGAAGGCGATGAAGAAATCGGCATTC
Source organism: Allostellaceae bacterium (assembly GCA_036490955.1). GTDB lineage: Bacteria > Pseudomonadota > Alphaproteobacteria > ATCC43930 > CGMCC-115725 > CAIKMD01. The sequence goes on from DASXCX010000163.1 coordinate 1,066, forward strand.
TCGCGGTCGTCGGTGAAGATGAAATTCGGCGGAAAGTAGTAGGCGGCCGAGCCCGGCGGGCCGCAGACCGCGACGGTGAAATCGTGGTCCATGAAATCGGCGCCGTATTCGGCTTTCAGATAATCGCGCAGCCCGTGCACGGCCTCGTCGTAGGAGTTGGCCCAGTAATCGAGCTTGAAGAGCCCTTGCGCCCCTTTGGTGCCGCCGATGAAGGCGTTGTAATAGACGTATTCGTCCGGATGGAGCTGCGCCATCGTGCCGATATGGGCGCCGCCGTAGAGCACGAGCGCGGCGAAGGTCGCACGACGCAGCTTCGCCGCGCTGAGCTTCTGCCAAGCGCGATCCGCGAGCAGCGCCGTCACCGCCGCGATCGGCGGCAGCACGAAGATGAAATGGCGCATGCCGTCGAACAGGACGGCCTTGATCGCGATCGCATAGGCGATCGGAAACACGATCGCGAAGGCCACCATGAATCGCATCAAAATGCGATTGCGGCCGATCGCGCCGAAATCGCGCCACAGCAGATAGAGTGCGACGAAAGGCGAGGCGATCAGCAGCAGCAAGACCAGCTCCGGCAGCGCCAGCAGGATATGCACGGGCAGATAGGTCCAGGGCAGATCGGCAGCCATGATGTAATGGCCGGCAAAGAGCGTGCGGAACGGGAACTCTTGATGCGAGAAGGTCGCGAGCGCCGCGAGCGGGTTGGCGATCGGACCGCGCTGCGCCCACGGCCAGAAGATCAGCATCACCGGATAGGCGATGGCGATCACCGGAAGGAAGATACGAAAGCCGCTGAGGATGCCGTCGCGAAAAAATACGCCGACATGCCGCGTCTCGAGCGCGCGCCACAGCGCGAAGAGGCTGAGCAGCATGCCGAGATAGGCGAAGAGGAGCAACCCGCCGACGCGGACGCCGAGCGTCAGGCCGCAAGCGAGGCCGAGCTTCAAGACGAGCTGCCAGCGCGGCCGCGGCAGGCTCGGAATGATGAGGACGAGATAGTAAAGCGCCCAGATGCTGCCGGCCGCGAAGGGGATGTCCTTCGGGTTGTTGAACATCTGGCCGTAGTAATTCGGGATCAGCGCGAGGAAGAGCGCGGCGAGGAAGCCGACGCGCGGCCCGCCGAGCACGCGGCCGAGCTTCCAGGTCCCGACGAGTCCGATAACGCCGACCAGCGCGTTCAGCAGGTGCCTTGTCTCGTACGTGCCGAAAGGCGAGACGGTGTTGAGCGCGGCGGCAATCGAATCGAACACGGCGCCGTAGTTGAAGAAATCCATCCAGTGCAGGGCGCGCAGATCGGTGAAGCCCGACACGTAGTAATTGAGGACGAAGACGCCGTACCAATTATGGCCGTCTTCGTCCCAGGTGACGCCGTAATCCTGGAAGGTCAGCAGGGCGATGATGACGACAGCGCCAAAGAGAATGCAGGCGAGCCCATCCCAGGACGGGACGGTCCAGCGCGCGGCACCTAAGTCGGCACGTGCCGCCTCTCGCGGCAGTTCCGTCGTACTCATTCCGGACCCGTTCTCCACGCGCGCGACGCGCCGCAATCCGCCGGTTTCCTAAGCCATCGAGGCTAAAGTCCGGCATCCTTCATCATTTTGCCGACAACGCGTTCAGAGGCGAAAAATTCCTCCGCCAAGCGGCGCGCCGCCTTGGCGTGCCGTGCGTAATCGGCGTTCACCGCCGCGATTGCGGCCAGGGCGCCGGCCTTGTCGGAATATTCGAAAAGCCCTTCGCCCACCGGATAGAATCGGCTGAACTCCGTCGCCATGGTGACGACCGGCCGGCCAGAGGCAAGATAACAGACACTGCGGTCGCTGAACCAGCCGCTTTTCGGCCGCACGTAGATGTCCTTGGCCACGGTGAACTCGGCGCGCGAGGCGCGGATGAAATCGCCGTAAGCATCGATGCTGGCCGAAACCGGCCGCGGATCGGTGAGGCGCCAGCCGCCGGCGGTGACTTCCTTTTCGACCTCGGGCGTCGGCGGCAGCATCGCCATCGTAAAGCGAGATCCGGCTTCTTTGGGCACACCCAGCATGCGCAGGAAGTTCACATGCTTTGACCACACATAATGCTCGCCTGCGAACTCGATGTTCTTGCCCTTGTTCTCCCAGGTGGCGATGGTGGTAAAGGCTTCGGGCGCGCCCGGCGTCACGGGCCATAGGCTGGTCTCGACCGGCGGCCGCGTCGGCTGCCACGGAATGCCGCAGAGCGGCACGATCCAGCCTGGCCCGCCGACATTCTCGCCATAGGTGAAGAAATGCGTATGCGCGTCGAGATAGGCGCGGGCCGCGGGATCGGCCTTGGCATATTTGATCTGCTCATAGACCGGATCGGTGTCGACCATGATGCGCACCGGGCATGCCATGTGCTCGTCACGCAGCCGGGTCGCGCCGCAGAGGTTAATCAGCGCGTCGGCGCCTTTGAGGATCTCGAACACACGCTCGCGGCTGAGGCCGTGATAGACATCGTTGATCGCGTCCCAATAGGACCAACGGCCTTTGAAGCCGAAGCGCTCGATCGACTCTTTCAGGAACGCAACATTGTAGCTGCAATCCATCATCACGCTGTTGGCGCGCGGATCGTACGGATTGGCGCCGTGATTCTCGATATACCAGGTCTCGTAACCCAGCTTCTCGAGCCCGACGAGATATTGCAGCGCCTGCCAAGCGATACCGGCCATCGGCATTTGCGCGATGAAGTGCAGCAGGACGACGCGACGCTTGGCCATCGTCAATTCGTTCCC
>DASXCX010000164.1:0-13278 GCA_036490955.1 Allostellaceae bacterium
CCGATCGGAGCGTCACAAAACCGAAAAACTCGCTGACTAAAGTTGCCGCCAGCGTGGCTTCGCGAGCGACGGCTCTCTCGCCGCTCCGCCACAGAGAGGCTGTGACATGATTCTTCGGCGCGTGTTTGCCGCGACGGGCGCGTGTGCGCTCGGTTTTGTCTTCGTGCCACCGCTTTGTGCGGCCACGTTAGACGATACGGCAGAGCATTATCGCCCGTTGATGGTCGCAGATATCGATCAGAGTTTCGCCGGCGCGCAGAAACTCAAAGAACGGATCGCGGCGCAAGACGTCGCGGGCGCGCAAAAGGCGTGGATCGACGCGCGCGTGGGGTGGGAGCGCGCGGAAGTCTTCACCGCCGGGTTCGTCTCCGAGCTCGACGAGATGATCGATGCCTGGCCGAACGCGCAAACCGGCTTTCACGCGATCGAGGCAAAGCTCTTCGGCGCGAAGAGCACCGCTGTCGGTGACGAAGTCAACGCGTTGACCCTGCACCTCGCCGATCTCGACGTGAAGGTTCATTACACGCCGTTCAACGCGCAGGGCCTGCTCAACGGTACGGCACGACTGGCCTATGAGGTCGGCGAGAACAAAGCCGATGGCGGCGAATCGCGTTTCAGCGGCACCTCGCTCGACGACATGCGCAACAATGTCGTCGGCATCGCGCTCGCCTATAAGACGATATTCGCGGACGCGGTTCGCGGCTCCGACGCCAATCTCGCGGACCAGATCCAGGCGAAGATCGATGAGATGGGCGCGCTCGTCGCGGTGCCCGATCTCAAGACCCTCGACACCGATGCGCTGCGCACGAAAAGCGAGGATCTGGTGATCGCGCTCCAGATGGCGGCGCCGAAAATTGGGCTCTACGCCCCGACACTCGAGGATTTGACCCAGTGATCGCGAAGCCGTCGCGGCTCGGCCTCTGCCTCGGGCTTACTCTTCTTATTGGTCTCGGCGCGGCGTGGCCGTTATCGGCATTCCCCATCAATGGCGATCAGGCTGTCCTGCCCGCGGGAACCGACCTCAACGAGGACGCGCTCGACCGCCCGACAGAGCTCTTTCACAGCGAGGCATCGCAAGGCCGCAAATCCTATCTCGTCAATCTGGGCGACCTTGCTTTCGGCTCGCCCGGCATCTTCGGCGGCGCGGCACGGCGCGCGGGCCTCAGCTGCGCGAGCTGCCATGTCAACGGTGCCTCGAACGCCAAGCTTTTCGTACCCGGCATGTCGACACGACCCGGCAATTTCGATACGACCGGCGGCTTCTTCAACCCGCACGCCGATGATGGCGTGCTCGATCCGCTGACGATCCCCAGCCTGCGCGGCGCGCGTTTCCTCGCGCCTTACGGTCATGACGGCCGCATTGCTTCGCTGCGCGAATTCATCCGCAATGTCATCGTCAACGAGTTTGCCGGCCCCGAGCCGTCGCCGGCGATCGTCGATGCAATGGTCACCTATGTGCAGGATGTCGACTTCCTGCCGAATCCGCTCATCGGGCCCGGCGGCAAGCTGACGGACAAAGCGCCCGAAGCCGCGCGTCGCGGCGAGGCGCTCTTCAGCAAGCCATTCCCGTCCGATGCGACACTCTCTTGTGCCGCTTGCCATAGCCCTTCGACGGCCTTCGTCGATCATCGCCAGCATGACGTCGGTACGGGCGGGCTCTTCAAGACGCCGACCCTGCTCAACGCAAAACTCAACGCGCCCTATTTCCATGACGGACGCTTTGCGGATTTCGACGGGGTCGTCGCCTATTTCGACAAGACCTTCTCGCTCGGCCTTGGCGCCGGCGATCGTCAGGATCTCGTGGCCTATCTCTCCGCGATCGGCGATGGCGTCGCGCCGGTGACGACGGACGGCGTCGATCCGCGCCTCAAGGAGATCCGGGATTTCTCCAGCGTGCTGGCCACCGCCATTCCGGCGCAGGACAAGGATGTCGTCGCATTGGCGGCCGATACGATCGGGGGCGAGCTGCGCGAACTCAGTGAGCATTTTCCGGACCGCTTCGACAAGACGGTTTCCGGCGGCGAGAAAGAGCGCGCGGCGGCCCGCGCCGTGCTCAAGGAACTCGTGCTGAACTTGCGCAAAATGGCCACGATGGCTGCCGCGAGCGATTTTGATGGGGCGGCGGCGGACTATGCCGCTTATGAAGATCGACTGGCGAAGGTCACGCCCACTCTTAAAGCGGCCGAACCCTGGTCGCTTTTCAATCGTGCGGTTCATGACGCGCATTACGCCGGCTTACGTGAAATGGTCGACGCCGCGGCCAAGGCGTCACCCGCGGCGACGAGCAACTAGCAGTAGCGAATAGCAAAGCTAGCGCTCCTTCACGGGAACGCCACAATCGTGCCCCGATTGGGACACAAAAATCGCAGACATAAGAGCAACGGATCGAACGTTCGGTCGGTTTCAGCGCGTAGTGCCAAGTTCGCGCTGGGGCTGGGCGCTATACCACTCCTGATGCGGCTAGTTCGCCAGGCACGCGCAGCGTGAGCTTGGCCGTTCGTATCCTTGGGTGATTTCGTTATGACGGTGGGAATTGACTTAACGGGTGGGGACTCCGTCCTCGCGTGGCTGACGCCTGAGGGCATTTTTTTCGAGCGTTACGACGCCAACCTCGATCCGCTGGGCACGCCGACCGAAATCGCCGCTGGCGGGGCAACATGGGTAAGCGCCAAGCCGCTCGATAATGGCGGATTCACGATCTTCTGGGATACGAGCGGCAGCTCGTTGTCGACGGCGCAGGATTACGACGCGAGCGGTGCACCGGTCGGCGCGCCCTACAGCGTCGCGGTACCGCCGATCGCGTCGACCGCCTATACGAGCCTCGCCGAAAGCGCTGGCGTCGGCGACAACGCGAATTCGGCGACCGCCATCTTGCCCGACGGCTATGCGACGGCCTCGTTCTCCAATGCCAGCGGCCAACCGCTCGAGCAGATCCAACGCTACGATGCCGCGGGTGATGCGGTCGGTCCGGCTTACACCCTCCAACCCGGCACGGCTTCGGCCTTTGCCGACAATCAGGTGGCGGTGCTCGCCGATGGCAGCTACGTCGTCAGCTATCTGCACCAGTCGAATTTTTCCTCGGAATCGGATATCGAGCGCTTCGCCGCCGACGGTACGCATCTCGGCACCATCGTCGTGGCGCATCTTGCCTTCACGGGCAACTTCACCGATGTCCCGACAATCCTCGCGCAATCGGTGGCGGGGTTGCCGGATGGCGGGTTCGTCGTGAGTTGGACGGCGCAGAACAACGCGCCGCCGCAAGTCTTCGTGCAGGAATTCACCGCGAGCGGCGCCGCGGTCGCCGCGCCGCAAATGCTCGGTGCGGCGACCAGCGCTGCGCCGGAGATCGACGCTTTCCCGAGCGGCCGATACACGGTCACGTGGACCTCGCCGACGGGATCGCAATCGGCGAGCTTCACCGAGCAAGGCGTGGCGCTCGCGCCCGGCAACAACGATACGATCGAAACGCCGGTTGCCGATTACGCGCTGCCGCTCGGGCCGCATGATGTGATCCTAACCGGCACAACGCCGCAGACCGTGACCGGCAATTCGCTCGGCGACACGATCATCTCGAACGATGCCGGCTCGACGCTGATCGGCGGCAGCGGCGCCGACACGCTGATCGCCGGTCACGGCGCCGACATACTGACCGGCAATGCCGGGGCCGATACCTTCGTCTTCGATGCGCTGCCTTGGAATGCCGGGCACATCACCGATTTCACCCCCGGCACGGATAAGATCGATCTCAGCGCGCTGCTGACAGCGGCCGGCTATACGGGAACCGATCCGGTCGCCGACGGCTACGTGACCTTCGTGGCGGACGGGCAGGGCGATACCCTCGTCTATTTCAACCCGCATAGTGCGTCGCAATCCTGGCCGGCGCTGATCACCACGCTCGATCATGTCGCGCCCGACGGGTTGAATGCGGCCAACGTCCTTGGCGCGCCCGCTTCATCTCCTGGCGGCGGATTGCCGTCGCCGGTCGATGTCTCGGATGCCACCTATATCGTGCCCGCCGGAGTCATCGATGTCGTGCTGACCGGCACGGCGGCGCAGCATGTCACCGGGAATGCGCTCGGCGATACGATCACCTCGAATGATTTCGGCTCGACGATCATCGGCGGCAGCGGCAATGACACGCTGATCGCCGGGCATGGCGCGGATATGCTGACCGGTGGTGGCGGTGCGGACACTTTCGTCTTCGACGCAGCGCCGTGGAGCGCCGGGCAGATCACCGATTTCGCGCCCGGCACCGACAAGATCGATCTGAGCGCTTTGCTCGCCGCGGCGGGCTATACCGGCAGCGATCCGGTCGCCGATGGCTGGGTCACCTTCGCGTCGGACGGCAACGGCGACACACAGCTATTTTTCGATGCGCACAATCCTTCCGACCCTTGGCCGAGCCTCATCACCACGCTCGACGGTCTCGCGCCGACGGGGCTGACCGCCGCCAATGTGCTGGGGGATGCGGATACCTCGAGCTCAGTCGCCGATTCGTCCGGCAACGGCTCATCCGGTGGCAACACCGGATCGAGTGTCGAGACCGCGGCAACCGACTACACGGCGCCGGCGGGCGTGACCAATATCGTGTTGACCGGAAGCGCGGCACAGACTGTGACGGCAAATGCACTCGGTGATACGATCACGTCGAATGATTTCGGCTCGACGATCATCGGCGGCGCGGGAAATGACACGCTGATAGCCGGACACGGCGCCGATATGCTGACCGGCGGCGGTGGCAGCGATACGTTCGTCTTCGACGCGCTGCCGTGGAATGCCGGGCATATCACCGACTTCAATCCGAACGCCGACACGCTCGATCTGCACGGCATCTTTTCCACTATCGGCTATACGGGCAGTGACCCGGTTGCCGACGGCCATCTCAACTTCGTCGCCGATGGGGCGGGCGACACGAAGGTCTATGTCGAGCCGCAAGGGCCGGACACGACCATTCCGATCCTCGTTACTACGCTCGACCACGTGTCGCCGAGCGCCCTCCATCAGGGCGATTATATCTTCGCCTAGGCTCTCGCCGCACGGACGGGCGAGGTGTTATTCTCGGCGTGATCCGATGAGCGGGATCGGCGGAGGAAACACATGCTGTCGCGCGAAGAACATGAGATCTTGACCCGGGTCGGGCCGGGCAAGCCGTTGGGGGAGGTGCTGCGCCGTTACTGGCAGCCGGTCGGCCTCTCCGAGCTCGTGACGGCGAAGCCGCAGCGCATGAAAGTGCTTGACGAGGAGTTGCTGCTTTACCGCGGTGCGAGCGGCAAGGCGGTGGCGACGCAGTTGCGCTGCGCGCATCGCAGCCTCGCGCTCGATCACGGCCGCGTCGAGGGCGATTGCATCCGCTGTCCCTATCATGGCTGGCTCTACGACGCGCAAGGCCAATGCCTCGAGCAGCCCGCCGAGCCCGAAGGCAGCGGCTTCCGGGACAAGGTTCGGATCAAGGCGTATCCGACGCAGGAGATCAGCGGCTTGGTCTTTGCCTATATGGGCCCCGGCGAAGCGCCGGTGCTGCCGACTTACGATCTCTTCTTTGAGACGGATGGCGTCAAAGGCGTGCAGATGCGCAACGTCAACGCCAACTGGCTGAACGCCGCCGAGAACATCGTCGATATCAGTCACCTCGCCTGGCTGCATGGCTATACTTTCCCGGCCTACGGCGCGAAAAAGGTCACCTATCATTGGGACCGCAAGGATTACGGCATCGACAATGTGATGCTGGTCGACGGCATCCCGGATTCGCATATCTCTTGCTACGCCTTCCCGAATGTGAACCGCTTCTCGGGCCCGCCGGTGGAAGAGGGCGGCGCGATCGTCAATTCGATGATCTGGCGCGTGCCGATGGACGACACCTCGGTCATGCAATATTTCCTGCGCTTCTATAAGAGCGGCACGCATTCTTTCCGCAGCGCGCGTTTCCATGCCGAGCTCGGCAAATACAAGCCGCTGGCCGAGGATTGGTGGGGCATCGATGTCAGCGACCAGGATCGCATGGCGACCGAGCAGCAGGGCACCTTCGCCGATCGCGAGAACGAACATCTCGGCGTCTCCGACGGGGGCATCATCCTGCTGCGCAAGCTGATCCGCGAAGCGATGGCCCAGATCGCGGCGGGCCAGGATCCGCACGGCGTCATTCGCGATCCCGCCAAACAGCTTATCCATTTCCCGCATAAATCATCGATGATGGCCCAGCGCCATGATGGTGTGAGCTACGGTATGGGCCTGCGCGAAGGGGTCGCCGCCGAATAGTTGGTGTTGCGCAGCATGTCATCGATGAAGCGGCTCTCTCTCGGCCTCGCACTCTTGTTCGGCGCTGCGGCGCCGGCGCGCGCCGACGTCACCCTGACGATGAATGTCGCGATGCCGCGCGCGAGCTCGTTCTTTGTCGGGTTGCAGCAGCCCTGGGCGCAGCTCGTCGAGAAGGAGTCGAACGGCCGGATCAAGATCGCGATGCCGGCGGCGTCGATGGCGCCGCTGTCGCGCCAATGGGAGGTGGTGACCAGCGGCATCGCCGACATCGCCGAGACCCCGAGCGAATATATCCGCGAGCGCGTGAAGCTGCCCGAGATCGCGGAGATTCCGTTTCTCGCGCCGAACGGCGTCGCGGCTTCGGTGGCGGCGTGGCGGACTTACGAGAAATATTTCGCCAAGGCCGACGAATATAAAGGTGTCCATCTCATCGGCTTCTGGACGACGGGCGGCAACAATCTGCAGACGATGAAACGGCCGATCGCCAAGATCGACGATTTCCAGGGCCTCAAGGTTTGGGTCGCGACGCCGAACATGGCGACGACGATCCAAAATTTCGGCGCGACGCCGGTGCTCGGCATGGACATGTTCAGCGCGGTGTCGGGCGGCATCGTCGATGGCGCGGTCGCCGGCAAGGGCGCGCTGATCTCGTTCCAGCTCTCGCGCTATACGAAGCAGATGACCTTCTTCCCGGGCCAGCTCGGCTACACGCTGCAATCCTTCTTCATCAATCAGAAGAAATACGACAGCCTCGCGTCCGAGGATCGCGCCGTGATCGATAAATTCTCCGGCGAGTTCCTGGCAAAGCTCGGCTCGCAGGGCTTCATCGATCAGGACAATCTCGCCGATCCGCTGATCAAGCAGAACGGCATCGAGACGCGTGAGGCCGGCCCCGAATTGATGGCCATCCTCAAAGAGCGGGTGAGCTTCTACAAAGATAACTGGCAGGCGGACGCCAAGTCGCGCGGCATCGATGCCTCGGCCGCCTATGATTTCTATGTCAAAACCGCCCAGGAATCCGCCGGTTTGATGAAGTGACGCCGGGCGGCCCGCGGCGCTATAATGGGGCGTAACGCAGGCGGGCTCGCGCGTGCGGTTATTCCGCGAGCGCCGCGATTGGAAGGGAGATGGAGATGAAGCCAACCGTCACGATCGTCAACATTGCCGATGTTCCGTTGCATGTGCCGACCGGCCTTGGCCGCGAAGGCAGCAGCGCCAGCAAGCCGTTCCCGCTCGATTCGGGCGTGCCCGGTGTGCGGTTGGAATTCACCTGGCGGCGTTACGACAAGGGCTACGGCACGCCGCGCCATACCCATATCTTCGACCAGTATCGCTACAACATGAGCGGCAAGCGGCAGATCAAGGACGGCTTCGTCGAAGCCGGCGAAGTCGCCTTCTATCCGGAAGGCGTCTATTACGGCCCGCAGCTCCAGGAAGAGGAATGCACCGGTCTCGGTCTGCAGTTCCAGGGCCTGACCGGCATTCGCTATCTCACCCATAAAGAGCTCGGCGATGCCCGGAAGGCGCTCTCGGCCGAAGGCGGCACGTTCAAGGGCGGCGTCTACACGAAGATCCTGCCGGATGGCCGGAAGATCAATCGGGATTCGCACCTCGCCTGCACCGAGTATGTGACCGGCCATAAGGTCGACTTTCCGAAGCCGCGCTTCGACAAGCCGATCGTGATGAAGCCGCAAGGCAGCCCATGGATCGGCGACCGCAGGGTCGATGGCCTCGACCATAAGCACATGGGCACCTTCGGCGGCTCGGGCATCCGCTTCATGCGGCTGGCGCCGGGCGCGAAGATCCCGGCGCGCGTCGAAGAGGACGCGGAGATACGTTATGTGATCAGCGGCTCGATCGAATACGGCGGCAAGCATTGGGTCGGCGGCAAGACCACCGAAGAAGGCACCTATATGTTCGTTCAGGCCGGTGCCGAAGTCGGTGAGATCTCCACCACGACCGGCGCCGAGTTCTATGTCGTCGAGCTGCCGTTGCTTGCCGATACCGCCGCTCGGCTGGCGCGCGAGCAGGCTGGCGCGCCGCGCGAATTGGTCCCGGCGCAGTAAGAGCGTTTTGGGCTTTTCGGATAGCCGGCCGCGCGCGGTTCCAGCCGCCGCGGCCGGACTGCTTTTGGGAGGAAATAAATATGGCTGTTGAGCTCACGCTGGTCGCGCCGGGCGGCATTCGCACCGCGCTTCAACATCTCCTGCCGGGTTACGAGAAGGCGACGGGTAATAAGGTCACCGGCAGCTATGTCTCGGGCGGAGCGACGAAACAGAAGATCATCGACGGCGAGCTCTTCGATGTGCCGGTGATCCAGCCGCCTTACGATGCGGTGCTCGCCTCGGGCAATCTCGATGCGCGGAGCGAGACGCCGCTGGCGACGGTCAGCGTCGTCGCGGCGGTGCGCGCGGGCGTGCCGAAGCCCGACATCGCCAACGGCGAAGCGCTGAAGAAATTACTGCTCTCGGTCAAATCGATCTCTTGCCCCAGTATCGCGCGCGGTGCGGCTTGCGGCGTCAGCTTCGAGGCGACGCTGAATAAGCTCGGCATCAGGGACGCGGTCACGCCGAAAATCGTCGCGGCTCAAAGCGGCTGGGAATCGGTCAAAATGCTCGGGCGCGGCGAGGTCGAGCTCGGTATCACCTTCGCGAGCGAGAACGATCCCAATCCCGACGTGCAAATGCTCGGCGCCTTGCCGCGCGACGTCTCGATTCCGACCGGCTTCGTCGGCTTCGCCCACACGCGCACGCCGCATCGCGACGCGGTGACCGCGCTGCTGAAATATCTCAGCACGGCGGACGCCGCCAAGCTCTTCGCCGAATGCGGAATGACGCCGGGCAAATAGAGGGTGTTCGTTACGCTCGTTTGCGCGATCGAGCCCGGTCCATCGATCTCGGCGAGGCCGCTCTAACCTTCCGCTGCCGCTTCGAGGCTGGATTCGTGCCCGCCGTGGTGCGTCCTGTCGTGAGCGGCGGAATTTGCCGGCGGTCCTTCGGTATCGGGAACGGCATTGAGCGCTTTTATCATCGTCGCGCGGCAATCGTGCCAGCCGCTAATGTAGGCGTCTTGCTCGATCTTATGCGCCGCATCGGCGAGAAGCCGGAGAAGGCGTTGCAATTCCACATTTGCCTGATTCATGCGCCACCCGTTTTTAATCTATTTGGATGAAGCAGTTTAAGCATCCCGACGAAGAACGGACAACGCCGCCGATCGCGTTATCGATCGGATGGGACAGGGGATCGTTGCCGGCGGGATCGCTAGCGTGGCGCGCCGAAATAATGTGTCGTGGGCAAAAAATACGCAATCGAGTCGTAGAATCTCTTCGCGCTCCGCTCCGCTTCGAAGATGATGCGGACGGCGCGCCCGCTTCGCGACAAGCTGCACGAGTTCTCGAGCGGTGCAAAAAAGAGCTCGCGTTCCGCCTGAATCCGGGCGGCAGCATCGGTCGCCGGTTGCCCAAGGGCGTCCGTGGCGAGTCTCCCGAACGGCCCTTCGGCATACCATTCGAGCGTTCTTCTGAAGAGCGCCTCGCGCGCAACGACCTTCTCGAGGCGCCGCTCCAAATCGCGCCGCTCGGCATCCGTGCGCTCGGCTGCTGCCTTCAAACTGTCCACCTGCATCCGCAGGTTGCTCAGCTCATCACTCGTTTTCGAATCGGCGACGTCGCGCGATACGACGATGCGCTCGAGTTCCTGGAAAAGTTGCTCGAAGCCCTTAGGCGGTGCCAGCGACGGGAACCTGGAGGCCGTCTTTGTCCCAGGTCCGGGATCGATGCTCTGTTCTCTCATCATGACCCCCGCAATTAATCTTTTGACGCCGCGGCGACACAGAACCTATACACCGGTTCATCATCCAATCGCATGAGAGCGTTTGGAATAGTGCAGATTTCGAGGACCGTCTAGCCAGGAGCGTCCGAGAGCACCCGGTTCAAAAAGAGACTCGATAACGACGTCAGCGTGGCCGTAAATGGCGCCAGCCCGGGCTTGGCATCACGCACCGCGACGATCGTCAGTAGCGCTAGAGCGAGGCGAGGCCCTCAGCACAATGCAGGGAAAAGAAATCGAGTTACACGTGTCGCGCTTGAGCTCCGATCGATCCCGGCGAGGCTGTCCACGCGCGGTGAAAAGACAGATGGCCGTGGCGGGATGACGACAGATTTAGGAGTCATCTCCGAGCTCTGGCGCTACCCCGTGAAATCGATGGGCGGGGAGCGGATCGAGAGTGCCAAACTCGGTGAGCACGGCATCGTCGGTGACCGTGCCTTTGCCATTTACGACGGTGCGGGAAAGCTCGTCAGCACCCGATCGAACAAGCACGCCGAGCACATCGGCCGGCTGCTCGAACTCGCGGCGATGACGCTCGAGGGCCGCGTCCTTATTCGCTTACCGGATGGCCGCACGTTCGATGTCGGCGATTCGGCGGTCGATGACGCGCTCAGTGCCATCTGGGGAGCGCGGTTGACGCTGTTGCGTGATGATAACGTCGGCCATCGAGACGCGGCGGCGCTTCATGTCCTGACCGAGTCTTCTCTTCACCGGTTGCGGTTTTTCCTGCCGGATCGGAGCGTCAGCCCGCGCCGTTTCCGTCCGAATTTCGTCATTTCGAGCGTGGCGGAGGCGGTGCCCGACTCCGAGTGGATCGGTCGCACGATTGGCATCGGTCGCGATCTCCGGATTCGCATCACGAAACGAACGGTTCGTGGCATTAATGTCGCGCTCGCGAATGGGGAACTCCCGCGCGAGCCGGCAATCCTGCGGGTGCTTGCCGATCAATGCGAAGGCTGCCTCGGTGTGTTTGCCGAGGTGGAGCGCGGCGGGATTGTTCGCTGCGGCGATGAAGTGTATTTCGCCGAAGACGAACGCGCAGGCGTGGCACTGGAACATAAACGAGAGCACCGGCTCGCTCTCGAAGCGCCGCGCCATCCCACGTCAGCCGGCGATTACTACGTTTCCCTAGGTTCGATCGCTGCGCGCTTTCCGTTGCTTCGCGTCCATTGCGAACGCTGTGACTTACATAGTCTCTACCGGACCGGGAAACTCATCCAAAAATACGGGACTGAGCCGCATTCGGCGGTCATGCGCGAAGCTGTCACCGCCGAATGCCCCCATCGTCGCGAACGGACAGCGGAAGCCAGCGACGGCTGTGTTCCGGGATTTCCCGATCTGCCCGGTTGGCTTTAGGCGCGAAAAGCGACCGCCGCGGATGGCAATGTGCCGCACGATTGCCGCGGTGGCTTGAACCGTCTGCGCCTGCGGCCTAAGAGCCCGGCTGCCAAGCGCGGGGGTGCGGTCGATGGATTTCTCCACCATGGTTTTGACGATGTACGTCGCGGTCGAGGATTCGCCCGAGACGGACGAGCGCATCCTTGGCGTCGCGGTCGAGCAATCCTTGCTGGCAGCCGAGCTCGGTTACAATCCCTGGTTCACCGAGCATCACTTCCGCGGCTCCTGGCACAGCAGCCCGATCCAATTCGCGTCGTTTATCGCGCCGCAAATCCCGAAGGATCGCTATCTCGGCTTCGGCGTGCTCTCGCTGCCCTACTATCATCCGGTACGTTTGGTCGAGAGCATGAATCAACTCGACCAACTCACCAAGGGCCACACGCTCTACGGTCTCGGCAGCGGCTTCGCCGGCATCGAGCCGCCCGGTCTCGGCATCGATGTCGACTATCACAAGAGCGGCCGCGCCGCCGAAGACACGGTCGAGATCATGCAGCGGTTGTGGGATTACCGTACCGGCGATCCCGAATATGTCTTCGAGAATCCGACCTATCGCGGCTCGATCAAGCGCCGCGTTACGCCGGCGCCGTACGGCAGCAAGCATCATCCGATCGTCGTGCGGACGGCGAGCCGCGACAGCTCGGTGGTGAAGGCGGCGCAGAAAGGCTTGCCGGCGTTCCTCGGCAGCTTCTCGGCGGAATCCTCGCTTGAGAATCAGCTTCGGCTTTATCGCGAGGCGCTCGTCGCCGCCAAACATCCGCGCGAGGTGGTCGAAGAATGCTTACGCTGGTGCACGGTGGATTGGCTCGCCGTCGTCGTCGCCGAGACCGATGAAGAAGCGCTGAGGCGTGCCGAGAAGGCGAAGGCCGAACATCTCGCGATGCGCCAAGCCTATAACGACCGCTACGGCGCGATCCTCGGTCCCGTTGTCGCGCGCCGGCCGAGTCAGACTCATGCGGCGGCCTATGCCGCGGGCGGCGATATGACCGACCTCATTGCCGGCAATCCCGACACCGTCGCGCGCAAGGTGAAGGAGCTGCGCGCGCTCGGCATCAACCATCTGCTGGTACGTTTTCTCGGCGAATGGCCCGGCGAGACGCGTGGTGTCTCGGAGCAGTCGATGAAGCTCTTCGCGCGCGAAGTGCTGCCGCGCTTCAAGGACATTCCGCCGCCGACGGATCCGCTCGAAGGCGTCTTGGTTCACGCCAAGTAGCGGCCCCTGGCCGGCCCGCGCCGGGCTGATCTATCCTCGCCGGAACGGGGAGGATCGGCGGATGCCGGGCATTTCGTCGCTGAGATCGTTCGCTGTTATCGCGATCGGCTTACTGCTCGCGACGCCGGCGCTGCGCGCGCAAGACTCTTCGCCGGAGTGGAAGCAGACCGTCGCTGCGGCCGAGAAGGAAGGCTCGGTCGTCATCAACATTCCGGCCGGCAACGCATTGCGCGATTTTCTCGCCAGCGAATGGCCGAAGACTTTCCCGAAGATCACCCTCGTCACAAACTCGATCGATGAAGGCACCTGGATCGCGCGCGTCCGCCTCGAGCGGCAGTCGGGCAAATATCTCTGGGACGCCGCGATGTCGGGTTCGGTGACTTCTTATACGATGAAGAATGACGGTGTCACCGTGCCCATTACGCCGGCGCTGATCCTCGCCGATGTGAAGGACCCGAAGATCTGGGGCGGCTGGGATCGCGTGCTCTGGGATAACGAGCATCGGTACGTCATGGCGACGCAGAATTTCCTGAAGATGCCCTTCTACAACGCCAAGCTCTTGCCGCCTGAGAAGGTGCAGGCCGAAGG
>DASXCX010000165.1:0-3005 GCA_036490955.1 Allostellaceae bacterium
AGGGCCGCTTCCGGCCGGCCGGCGCCGCGGAAGGCGCTGGTCGGCGCCGTGTTGGTCATTACCTGACGATGGCGCCCGTAAAACGCCTCGACTTCGTAGGCACCCGAGGACATCGAGATGCCGTTCGAGCTGTTGGTCATCGCGCCGGCGGAACTGAGATAGGCGCCGGAATCGCAAAGCCATTGCGTCTTAAAGGCAAGGAACTTGCCGTCCTTGTCGAGCGCGAGTTCGCCGGCGACGCGGATCGCGCGGCCATGGAAATCGGTCAAGAAATCCTCGGAGCGGGTCGACACCCATTTGATCGGCTTGCCAAGCTGCTTGGCGGCATGGAGCAACAACGCATTCTCGGGAAAGGGTTGTGTTCGCGAACCGAAAGCGCCGCCGACATCGACCATGTGGACGCGCACTTCGGCCGGCTTCACGCCGAGCATCACGGCCAGCGCATCACGCATCGCGAGACCGCCCTGATTGCCGCAGCGGATCTCGTAGGTCTGTTTATCGGCATCGTACGACGCCAGCACCGCGCGCACTTCCATGACCGACGGCGCGATGCGCGGACTGTCGACATCGGCGCTCACGACATGGGCAGCGCGCGCGAAAGCCTCGTTGGCCTTCGCCTCATCACCATAGTCGATATCGAAACAGACGTTACCGGGGATATTGTCGTGCAGCGTCGGCGTCTCGGGCGCCAGCGCCGCGTCGAAACCGATCACCACGGGCAACTCCTCGTAATCGACTTCGACCAGCTCGACGGCATCGGTCGCTTCGGCGGCGCTGCGCGCGATCACCATCGCCACCTCCTCGCCGACATAGCGGACGCGATCGCGCGCGAGCAACGGCCGCTCCGGCACCAGGATTTTCTTCCCGCCACGGCCGGGGAACGGCATCATGGGCGGCACGGTGCGGAAACCGAATTCCGCGACATCGCGGCCGATATAGACCGCGACCACACCCGGTGACGCCGCGGCGGCGGCGGTGTCGATACCGCGGATGATGGCATGGCCGCGATCGGCCCGTAGAAAAGCCGCATAAAGCTGACCGGGGAGGTTGAAATCCGAGCTATAGCGGCCGCCGCCGGTGATCAGCCGCTTGTCTTCCCGCCGTCCGGTACGCTTCTCTTCCATCAGTCCTACCCCCATCTGCAGGCACTTTCTAAATCAACCGCGCGCCGTTGGGGAGTGGGGCGGCATTTCGCTATGATCGGCGACAGAGGAGCGCCCTTTGCCCGTCACGCCCGCGCCCATCACCAAGGTCGTCGATATCGCCTATGCGCGGCTGGCCGCGCCCGATCTCGATCTCGCCGAGGAGTTCCTCACGCATTTCGGCCTCGTGCGCGCGGCCCGAACCATGACCGCGCTTTACAGCGACCGGCTCAACGCCTCGGCCGCGACCGCTCGCAGTGGAGCGATGCCATGCCGGCGCATTTCATCAATTACGCGACGCCCTAATTCCGCCCGCCTTGTCGGGCCGGCACGCGCTCTCTAATCTCCCGGCAAAGGTCGGGAGGAAAACATTAAGGCCATCGTTATCCGCGAATTCGGCGGCCCCGAGGTGATGAAGCTCGAGGAGATGCCGACGCCCGAGCCCGGCCCCGGCGAAGTCTTGATGGAGGTCGCCGCTGTCTCGGTTAATCGTACCCTCGATTGGATCGTCCGCTCCGGCAAATATCCGCGCCCAGTGAAGCTGCCGCATATCCTCGGTGTCGACCCGGTCGGCACGGTGGTAGCGACCGGCGAGGGCGTCACCGACCGCAAGCTCGGCGATCGCATTGCCATGACGCTGCATCTCAGCAAGCCGGGCGAGCCGCTCAATCTCATCGGCATCGATCGTTGGGGCGGTTATGCAAAATACCTGAAGCTGCCGGTCCGGAACACCTATCTCCTGCCCGGAAAGCTCGATTTCCACACCGCCTGCGTCGTCGCGCGTCATGCGCCACTCGCGCACAACATGTTACGCAACAAAGTAAAATTGCAATCCGGCGAGTGGGTGCTGGTGATGGGCGCCGCCGGCGGCCTCGCCAGCTTCATTGTCCAGATCGCCAAGCATCTCGGCGCGCGCGTCATCGCCGCCGCCGGCACCGATCACCACGTCGAGGTCGCAGTGGGCCTCGGCGCCGATCACGGCATCAATTATCGCAAACAGGATCTGACCGCCGAGGTGCAGAAACTTACGGGCGGCAAGGGCGCTGAAGTCGTGTGCGAGAATATCGGCGATCCCGAACTCTTCCCGAAGGCCTTCGCCGCGCTCGCGATGCGCGGGCGGTTGGTCACCGCCGGCGGCCATGGCGGCGGCGTCGTGCCACTGCACATCTTCAACCTCTACGCCAAGAATACGACCATCTATGGCAGCACCGAGCAGACCACAGAGGACATGGTTGAGAGCCTCAAAGCCGCGGCCGACGGCCATTTGAAGGCGCTGATCGATCAGGTCCTACCGTTGTCGGATGCGGTCCGCGCGCATCAGATCATCGAAGGCCGCGGCGGCACCGGCAAAGTGCTGCTGGCACCGGAATGACGCTGGGGGAAACATGAAAGCCATCGTTATCCGTGAATTCGGCGGTCCCGAGGTGATGCGGATCGAGGAAGTTCCAACACCCGATCCCGGTCCCGGCGAGGTTCTGATCCAGGTCGCCGCCGTCTCGGTCAATCGCACGCTCGATTGCATCGTTCGCTCGGGCAAGTATCCACGGCCGGTGAAGCTGCCCCATGTGCTCGGTGTCGATCCGGTCGGCACGATCGTCTTGCTCGGCGATGGCGTTACTCAGCGCAAGCTCGGCGACCGCGTCGCGGTCTCGCTTCATCTCGGCAAGCCGGGCCAGCCGCTCAACCTCCTCGGCATCGATACCTGGGGCGGCTACGCGCAATATGTGAAGCTTCCCGTAGCGAACACCTATCTGCTGCCGGAAGGGCTCGACTTCCACACCGCAACCGTGGTCGCGCGGCATGCGCCCCTCGCCCACAACATGCTGCGCGAGAAGGTAAAGCTCAAGGCCGACGAATGGGTAC
>DASXCX010000166.1:0-22700 GCA_036490955.1 Allostellaceae bacterium
GAGTCTCAACCCTACATCCCGGCGCTGCGCCCGCTCTACGCTTCGCTCGCGCCCTATGCTTATCCCTTCATTCGCTTCTGTGTCGGCGCGATCATTGTGCGGCACGGCTTTCCGAAAGTGTTCGCAGGTGGCGCGGCAGGCCTCGCGGGCTTCCTCGCCGGCAAGCTTCATCTCGAGCCCGCGCTCGTCTGGGCCTGGGTCATCGCTCTTCTCGAATGCGGCGGGGGCGTGCTGCTGGCGATCGGGCTCTTCACGCGGCTGGTTTCGGCCGCGCTGGTGATCGAATTCATCGTGATCGTTTTCGTCGTCAAATGGGCGAACGGCATGATCGCGTTCGCCCCGACCGCGATCCAGCCGGGTTTCCCCGGTCTTTCCGTCGGCGGCTTCGAGTTCGAGATGCTGCTGGGCTTGTGTTGTCTCGCCTTTCTTTTCGGCGGCGGCGGCAATGCCTCGCTCGATAAGATGATCGGCAAAGAATTCTGAACGCTCGAATCGTCTCGCGCGTCACGCGCGCGAGACGATCCCACCCAGAACGCTGTGGATCTGCGCAATCGCGGCGGCGCCTTCGCCGACCGCCGCGGCGACGCGCTTGGTCGAGCCGGCGCGCACATCGCCGATCGCGAAAATGCCGGGCAGGCTGGTCTCGAGGGGCAGCCGCGCACTGCCATCGCTGCACGGTCCGCCAGTGATGACGAAACCTTTGCCGTCGAGATCGACACAGCCGCGCAGCCAATCGGCATTGGGATCGGCGCCAATGAAAAGGAAGACATGGTGCAGCGCATGCTCGATCGCGTCGCCGCCGGCGCGATAGCGGAAGGTCGCGCCGGTAAGCCCAGTCGTGGCATCGCCGGCGAGCGCGACGATCTCGCAGCCCGTATGCAGCACGACATTCGGCAGCGCCGCGATGCGGTCGATGAGATATTTCGACATTGACGCCTCGAGCCCCTTGCCGCGCACGATGAGATGCAGCTTCCGTACTTGCGGCGCGAGGAAGACGGTCGCTTGGCCGGCTGAGTTCCCTGCGCCGACGAGCGCGATCTCTTGGCCTTCGCAGAGCTTCGCCTCGATCGCCGATGCCCAATAGGAGACGCCGGCGCTTTCGAATTGCGCGAGATTCGGCACGGCGAGCGGGCGATAGCGCGCGCCGGAGGCGATGACGACGGTCCGTGCTCGGATCGTCTCGCCATGAGCGAGATGAAGCAGTAGCGGCGCGCTTGGGTCTTTTAGCCGCGCGTCGCAATCGAGCTTCGCGACTTCGACCGGGATCGCCAGCTCGGCGCCGAATTTCAGCGCTTGATTGAAAGCGCGCGCAGTCAGAGCGAGACCGGAGATGCCGGTCGGAAAGCCGAGATAATTCTCGATCCGCGCCGAGGCGCCGGCCTGGCCACCGAAAGCGCGCTGATCGAGCACGATCACCGACAGGCCCTCCGAGGCTCCATAGACCGCGGTTGCCAATCCCGCAGGTCCGGCGCCGACGACGGCGATGTCGTAGAGCCGCGACGTATCGATCTTCGGCGTAATGCCGAGGAACGCACCGGTCTCTGCGTCGCTCGGCCGGCGCAGCAAACCGCCTTTCGGGCAGACCAGCAACGGCAGCTCTTCCGGCCGCACGCCAAGACGCTCGACGAGGGCGCGGCCCTTGTTGTCGTCACTCGCATCGAGCACGGTGAAGGGATAGGAGTTGCGGCGCAGGAAATTCTGCAACCGTACCAGATCCGGCATGCCTGGCCGGCCGACCAGCACCGCGCCCGAGCTGCCGGACTCGAGCAACGCGACGCGGCGCAGGATGAAAGCGCGCATGACAATCTCGCCGAGCTCGGCCGAGCCGATGAGCAGCGCGCGCAGATGCGCCGGATCGAAGGGCAGGGCGGTACAGCCTTCCGCGCCGGCATGGCCTTCGGCGAGCGAGCCGCGGCCGCTGAGCTGGCTGATCTCGCCCGAGAATTGTCCCGGTAGCTCGGTCATGACAGGGACGCTGCCGTTGAGACCGTCGTGCCGCGTGACCTCGATCGAGCCTTTGAGCACGAGCCAGCTTGGCCCCGCCTCGTGATCGATAGCGAAGATCGGCTCGCCGGGCGCGAAGTCGTGCGCCGGGCCGCTAGCGAAACGGCGTGCCGTCTCGATCTGCGCCGCATCGAGCACGGGATACATCTGATTGCGGCGGGTATCGATGATCGCCATGGGGTGTCTCCAAGCGCGGTTGTGAAGCGGTCGCGCACGTCCCAGAATGCCAAAATCCGCGTTTCTTTCGAAGGAGGCAAGCTTGGCCGAGCGCTGCAGCCATTTTGACCAGATCCGCAACGTCGCACCGCGTACGCCGCAAGGCTGCGAAGAGTGTCTCAAAACGCATGGCCGCTGGGTCCATCTGCGGATGTGCCTCGTCTGCGGCCATGTCGGCTGCTGCGATCAATCGCCGGGCAAGCACGCGACCCAGCACTTCCACGAGACCGCACATGCGATGATGAAGAGCTTCCAGCGTGGCGAGGATTGGGGCTGGTGCTATGTCGACAAGGTCTATTTTGACCCGGCGCCCAAGCCGGAGTGAGAAAAGATGGTGGCGCCCGTTCTCGATACGCATGCCCACGTGATCGCACCGCAATCCGTGCGCTACCCGCGCGCGCCGATCGGCGGCCGCGCCTCGGACTGGTCGCAGACCAGGCCGGTCGATGCCGAGCGATGCTTGCGGCGATGGATGCCGCGGGCATCGCGCGGACGGTGCTGGTTCAGGCTTCGACTTGCTACGGCCATGACAATTCCTACGTCGCCGACGCGGTCGCGGCCCATCCCGACCGTTTCACCGGGGTGTGCTCGATCGACACGCTCGCCGCCGATGCGGCTGCCGTCCTCCGGCATTGGCTCGATTCCGGCTTCACCGGACTGCGCATCTTCACCACCGGTAGCAACATGGGCGGGCAGCAACTCGAAATCTTGGATGATTCGCGCAGTTTTCAAGTTTGGGAATACGCACAGCAGGTCGATCTTCCGGTTTGCTTGCAGATGACCGCGAAGGCGCTACCTCAGGTCGAGATGCTGGCGCAGCGTTTTCCGCGTGTGCGCATCCTGCTCGATCACTTCGCCCGGCCCGATCTCGCCGACGGCCCGCCCTATGCCCGTGCCGGCAGTCTCTGGGCGCTCGCGCGGTTTCCCAATATCTATCTCAAGGCCAGCCCGCATACTTTCGCCGCGGCAAAAACCGGCCAGGCGACGCCGGCGAGCTTCTTCCGGCGCGCGGTCGACGAATTCGGCGCGCAGCGCATTTTCTGGGGCTCGAACTTCCCTGCCGCCGAGGGCACCCTTGCCTCGCTGCTGGAACGGGCGCGCGAGAATTTCGCGACGCTCTCGGTGGGCGAGCAGGAGTGGATTTTCTCCAAAACCGCGCTCTCGCTCTACCCGGCGCTCGGCACGTAGCGCTTACGCCGCCGACCAGAGATGCTGCGCCGCATAGGCGCGCCACGGCCGCCACCGATCGGCGCGGCTGAGCAATTCGGCGGCGGAATAGCCGCGGCCCTCCTGCTCGGCGATGGCGCGCATCAAGCCGATATCGCTCGCCGGGAAGGCGTCCGGCTCGCGCAATTGCCGCAAGGCGATGTAGTGCGCCGTCCATTCGCCGATGCCGCGGATCGCGCATAGTCGCTCGATCGCCTCGTCGAGATCGCCGGTGGCTTCGAAGATTTGCGGATGCGCGATCGCGCCTTTCGCGACGGCGGAAAGGGTCGCGGCACGGCTGCGCGGCATACCCAGGGTGGTGAGGTCGGCCTTCGCCAGCGTCTTCGTGTCGGGAAAGACATGCGTTAGCGCGCCCTCCGGATGTCGCAATGGCTTGCCGTATTTGGCGACCAGCTTCGCCGCGAGACCGCGGGCCGCGACGACGGTGATCTGCTGGCCCAGCACGGCGCGGATTGCCAATTCGAAACCGTCCCAATTGCCGGGTACGCGCAGCCCCGGTCGCGCTTCGACCAAAGGCAACAGCACGGGGTCTTGCGCGAGATGCGCGGCGATTGCGACCGGATCGGCGCCGAGATCGAAGACGCGGCGCAGCCGCGCGATGATCGCCGGCAGCGCCGACAACTTCGGGAAGCGCACCGTCGCCTGCAGCGCGTGTTTTTTCGGCACGTGCTCGACCGTGACAGTGCCTTGCGCGCCATCGAGCGCGATCGTGCGGCTGTAGCGATCTGCGGCGACGATCTCGATCCCGGTGATCGCGCGGCGGCGCAGGAATTCGAGCACCGTCGGCCAATCGTAGGGTGAGTGATAGCGCAGCAGCAGTGCAATCTCGCCGCTCGGTCCTGCCGGCACGTCTGCCGCGTTGGTACGCCGCAACTCTCGCGGCGCGCGTCCGAACAGCGCCTGGAACGTCTCGTTGAAGCGGCGGATGCTGCCGAAGCCGGCGGCGAAAGCGATCTCCGCCATCGGCAGCTTCGTCTCATGGATGAGCTGCTTTGCCAGCAACACGCGCCGCGTTTGTGCGACGGCGACGGGCGAGGCGCCGAGATGCTGTTGGAACAATCGCCGCAGGTGCCGCTCGCCGATGCCGAGCCGCCCGGCGAAAGCTTCGAGCGAGGTATCGTCGAGCGCGCCGGCTTCGATCAGCGCCAGCGCCCGCGATACGGTGTTGGACGTGCCGCGCCACGCGCCGAGATCGGGTGCCGTCTCCGGTCGGCAGCGCAGACAGGGACGGAAGCCCGCCTCCTGCGCCGCGGCGGCGGTCGGGAAGAAGGTCACATTCTCTTTGTGCGGCGTGCGCGCCGGGCATATCGGCCGGCAGTAGACGCCGGTCGTCTTCACGCCGGTCAAAAAACGGCCGTCGAAACGCGGGTCGCGTTGCGCAACCGCGCGGTAGCAGGCATCGTGATCCAAATCCATGGCCTAAAGGTGGGGCGGAGGGCGGCCAAGGTCTAGCGGTTTTCGGACATCGTCAATATTCCGTCTTCCATGTCCGAAAGCCGCGAGAAACAGCGGGACGCAACGGCCATATCTCGCTTCCAACGAAGGAGCGTATCGCGATGACGCAACCGATTTTCTTTCTCGACCGAACGGCCACGCCGATCGGCCCGCTGCTGATCGTGACCGATGAGGCAGAACGCCTGCGCAGCATGGAATGGGAAGACCACCGGCCGCGGCTCGAGAAGCTGCTGCGCCGCTATTACGGCGCCGAGAATTTCGAATTGAAAGACGCTGCACGATCGTCGGCGGCGCGTCGCGCGCTGCAAGCTTATTTCGAGGGCGAGCTCGATGCAGTTGCGACGCTTGCGATCGCACAGCCCGGCACCGAGTTCCAACGCATGGTCTGGGCCGGGTTGCGCCGCATCCCGGCGGGGGAGACATTGAGCTATGGGGGGCTTGCGGCGAAGCTCGGCCGGCCAACGGCCACGCGCGCGGTCGGCCTCGCCAACGGCGCCAACCCCATTCCCATCGTCGTGCCATGCCATCGCGTCATCGGCGCGGACGGATCGCTGACCGGCTTCGGCAGCGGTCTGCCACGCAAGCGCTGGCTGCTCGATCACGAAGGCCGTCACGCCGGCACGCGTGCCGTCTTGCCCACGCTGTCGGTCGCGTGAGCTTCCCCTCTCTCGGCGCGGCTTGTATTTTCCTTCGAGGCAAAACGGAGGGACGGTATGGCGGACGCGCCGGTGAAGCTTAGCCTGATGACGGGCAATTACCCGAACACCCAGCCGCTGAAGAGCGGCAAGGTGACGTCGCCGCTGGTCAATTTCGATTTCGCCGATGTGAAGATCGCGAACCAGCATTTCAAGGCGGTGGTGCGCGAGGCGAAATACGACGTCAGCGAGCTCGCCATCGTCACGTTTCTGCAGGCCAAGACCTACGGCAAGCCCTATGTCCTGATGCCGGCGGTCGCGGTGTCGCGCGGCCAGCTTCAGACCATTGCCTATGACGGCGAACGCGGAACGATGACGCCGAAAGACATCGCCGGCAAGAAGGTCGGTGTGCGCGCTTATACGCAAACGACGGGCGCCTGGGTGCGCGGCATCCTGCAGGACGATTACGGCGTCGACGTCAACGCCATCACCTGGGTCACGACCGAGGATCCGCATCTCGCCGAATATCATGACCCACCGGGGATGGTCTTGCGCGTCGCCGACGACAAGAGCATCCCGAAGATGGTGATCGAGGGCGAGACCGTCGCGGCGATCGTCGGCGACACGATCCCTGATCCGCGGCTCAAATACCTCGTCGCCGATCACGAGGCCGCCAACAAGCGCTTTGCCGACAAGAATGGGGGCGTGCCGATCAATCACATGTACGTCGTGCGGCAATCGCTTTCGAAAGAGCGGCCTGACGTCGTGCGCGAAGTCTTCCGCATGCTGGTCGAGAGCGCCAAGCAAGGCGTGCAGCCGGGCACCGAGATGGCGGCGGGTGTGCGTTTCGGTGTCGAGGCGTGCCGCACTTCGCTCGAGCGCATCATCGATTATTCCTATAAGCAGAAGCTGATCCCGCGGCCGTTTTCGGTCGATGAGCTGTTCGACGACACGACCCGCGCCCTGAAGCCCTAGTCGAAGCGAGAATGATATGACCTTGAAACTCTATTACTCACCGGGCGCCTGCTCGCTCTCGCCGCACATCGCGTTGCGCGAGGCGGGGCTCGACTTCGCGCTCGAGAAAACCGATCTGCGCACCAAGCAGACTGCCTCGGGTGGCGATATCCGCAAGGACAATCCCAAGGGCTATGTGCCGACGCTGGTGCTGAGCGAAGGCGATGTGCTGACAGAAGGCCCGGCGATCGTGCAATGGATCGCCGACCAGAATCCTGGCTCCGGTCTCGCGCCGGCTGCCGGCACGATGCCGCGCTATCACTTGATGGAATGGCTGAACTTCGTGACCTCGGAGTTGCACAAGAGTTATTCGCCGCTCTTCAACCCCAAGGCGCCTGATGAATACAAGAAACTCGTGCACGAGGCGCTGGCGGTGCGCTATGCCTTCGTCGACGAGAAGCTCGCCGGCAAATCCTATCTCATGGGAGAGCATTTCACCGTCGCCGATGGCTATCTCTTCACCGTGACCAATTGGGCGCGGATCGTGAAAGTCGATCTCACACCCTATCCCAATGTTCTCGCCTTCCAGGAGCGCGTGCGCCACCGGCCACACGTGGTCGAGGCGATGAAGGCCGAAGGCCTTATCAAATAGCGAAACAGCGCGATTTGCGCGGGCCCGCGGCCCGTGCCATCATCGCAAGACTTGGTTATGCGGAGGAATCATGGCGAAATACATGCTGGTCAGCTTCAAGACCTGCCCCTGGGTGCAGCGCGCCGCGATCGTGCTGCGCGAGAAGAAGATCGATTTCGAATTCCGCCACATCGAGCCTGACAACCGGCCCGATTGGTTTCTCGCTATTTCACCGCATAAAAAAGTGCCGGTGCTGCGCGTCGACGACAAGATCTCGCTCTTCGAATCGAATGCGATCGCCGAGTATCTCGACGAGACGATCCAGCCGCGGCTGCATCCCGAAGATCCGATCGAGCGCGCGATCAACCGTGCCTGGACCGATTATGTCCCGACCTTCGCCGAAAGCGTGACCGGCGCCGGCTATGCCCCGACCGAAGAAGGTTACAACAAGGCGATCGAGAAAGTGCCGGTGGCATTCGAGCGGCTCGAGAAGGCGCTCGAGAAACAAGGCAAGGGCCCGTTCTTCAATGGCGAGAAATTCTCGCTTGTCGATGCGAGTTACGCGCCGTTCCTGCAGCGTTATTACTATCTCGACCGCGTCCGCGAGGTTTGCGCGATCGAGAAATTCCCGCGCGTCCAGGCCTGGGCCAAGGCGCTGCTGGCGCGTCCGAGCGTGCATTCCTTCCCCGAAGCGGAATTCGAGGGCATGTATCGCGAAGGGCTGAAGCGCCGTAAATCCTGGCTCTCGCAATTCGTCGACGCGGCGAAAGCCGCTGCCGAGTAGGATGAGAAACGTAGGGCCGCCGCGAGGCGGCCTTCGTCATTCAGAGGAAAGAAGATGGCGACAGCGAAGCTCCGGCACATCGCGCTGACCGTGCCCGATATCAAGCGCGAAGCGGAATTTTTCGAGAGGGTCTTCGGCTTCACCAAGAACAGCGAGACGGCACGCTCGATCAGCCTTTCCGACGGCGTGATGAACGTTACGCTGCTTCCGTACTCGCCGGATCGCTATGCCGATAAGCAACAAGGCACCGCGGTCATCGGCGTCGATCATATCGGCTTCGTGATCGAAGATCCGAAGGAATATGCGGCGATGGACGAGCGCATCAAGGCGAATGGCGGCGAATTCCATGCCAAGGCGATTGCCGGTCAAGCGCTCGAGACCAAATACGCCGATCCGCACGGAATTATCTTTGATATCTCCGAACCGGCGCATACCTGGCTAGGCATCAAATACTAGGCGGTTCGCCGCGCGAAGCAGTCGAGACCAGCGCGAGGAATTCTTCCTGCGCGCATGGCGACGACAACTCGTGAAGGACCGAAATGGTCTGTTCGCGACATCGCAAACCGCGTGCCAGCGCGGTAACCTTGAGAAATAACGAATTTCGGATCTAGAAGGCCTCGGCGCGGCAAAATCTGCCGCGTCGCCTTTGCCGGGTCGGCAGAGTTTTCAGCGCGCGGTTTTTAGCGCGAGGGAACCCAACATCTTGCCCATTTGCAATTCGTCGACGTACTGGCCGTCGACGATAGCGGTCGCTTCGAGCATGCCTTCGATCGCAAATCCGGCCTTGCGATAAAGCGCGAGTGCCGGCGTGTTGCGCGTGGCCACGTGTAGAGACAGGCGATGGCAGCCGGCCTCTCGCGCCCAGCGCTCGAGCGCCATCAACAGAGAAAAGCCGACGCCTTGGCTGCGGTGACTGGCACGCACGCCGATGCCGATTTCGACGGCACCGCGCCGCGCTGCGTGATTGCCGCGCTTGCCGGTGATGAGGCCGACGAGCTGGTCGCGCTCGCGCGCGACGAGGAATGCTTCATCGCCGTTTGCTGCTATTGCGGTGAGATGTGCGTTCAAGAGCGCCGGGCCGCTGACTGGATCGACGGGCTGAAGGTAGAGCTGATTGCGCTCCGCCGCGAGCGCGTTGATCAGGCCGATGAGCGCCGGCAAATCGGCATCGGCCGGGACGGAGACCCTTATGTCGGCATAGCTTGCCGCGGGACGGAGGGCGGTGACGGACATCGGCTGAACCTAGCCGAATCATGGTTAGCGCACGGTTAAAGCTCTGTCAGATAGGCCGCAAAGCCCGGCAAGGTCGAGAGAATGAACACGCAACGGAAAGCGAGAAAGATCGTGCCGTAGGCGACGTGAGCGGCTTGCGGCGCAAGCATAATGCAAGCCGAGGCGAAAGCGCCTTCGCCGACGCCGAGGCCGCCGGGTGTGACCGGCAGGCTGTTGGCGATCAGCGCGTAAAGCCCGGCGATCCCATAGTCTGCCGCGCTTGGTCCGGCGAAGGGCAAGGCTTCGGCGATCAGCATAATGGGCCCGACCGCACAGCCGACGATCACGACCGAGAGCAGTATGGCGAGGCCGGTGCTGCGTCCATCCCGCGCGTATTGGCGGAGCGCCGCGCCAATATCGTCGATGATTTGCGCGAGACGCGCGCTGCGCCCGCGCAGCAATCGCTGCAGGGCCTGCGCCATGACATGGCCGTAGAAGAACAGCAGCACGAGGCGCGCGATGAAGAGCGCAGAGAGGCCGAGCACGGAGAATTCGAGCGGCCCTCTGCCGATCGGCCGCGTCAGCATGGCGGCGAGGCCCAGCAGCACGAAGGCGACGAGGCCGATCAGCCGATCGATCAGGATCGACAGCATGGCGGCGGCCCGCCGGCCCGGCGCGGCCTTGTAGACGTAGACGCCGCGGATGAGATCGCCGCCGGCGGCACCGGGCAGGAAATTCGTGAAGAATGCACTGGTCGCCAAGACGCGGATCGTGCGCCACAGCCGCAGATCGATGCCTTGCGCGCGGAGCAGGATATGCCAGCGCAGCGCTTCGAGCGGGATGTTCGCGAGCGAGATGACGAGGGCGAGCGCGAGGATATCGGGCCGCGCGAGAAGAATCGCGAGCGCGCCGAGATCGATAACTCGCCAGTAATAGAGCAGGGCCAGGAGCGCGAACGCCGCGCCGATCCGGATCAAGGTGCCGGCGAGCGGCCGCCGTGCCGATTCGGAATCGCCGTCGCGCTTCGCCATCAATCTGTCATTGAGCCGCGTTATCAATGTCACAAGGAAATGATGGTTTCGCGCGTGTGCAACACTAGGCGTTGAGAGGACATTGAAGATCGTTTCTTTGTCAACCGCGAAGCGACGGATCGGGCCGTTGCAACCGATCTGTCATCTTCGCGCTCACCGCCGGAAAACTCGGATGGCGAGGCGGTGAAGCTCGTCCTCGTCACCGATGCTTGGCCGCCGCAGGTCAACGGTGTCGTGCGCACCTTGCAAGAGACGATCCGCCTTCTCGAGCGCGCCGGGCATCGCGTCGCGGTGATCTCGCCCGACGGCTTCCGCTGCATGCCGTGCCCGAGCTATCCGGAAATTCCGCTGGCACTCTTTCCCGGTCGCGAAGTGGCGCGGCGCTTGAGCGCGGCTGCGGCCGACGCCGTGCATATCGTCACCGAAGGGCCGCTCGGCTCGGCGGCGCGACGGTTCTGCCTGCGCGAGGGCATTCCCTTCACCTCGGCCTATCACACCGCCTTCCCGGAATATATCGAGGAGCGCATTCACGGTACGCTCGGCCTCGGTTACGCCTTCCTCCGCCGTTTCCACCGCCCATCGAGCGCGGTAATGGTGCCAACCGATACGATGATACAGCGGCTGACGCGGCAGCGTTTCGAGAAGCTCGCCTTCTGGTCGCGTGGTGTCGACGGCGAATTGTTCCGGCCGCGGAGCAAAGCGTTCCTCAGCGACAAGCGGCCGATTTATCTCTATGCCGGCCGCGTTGCCCCGGAAAAGAACATTGACGCGTTCCTGAAGCTGAAATTGCCCGGCACGAAATATGTCGTCGGCGCTGGACCGAGCCTCAAGCGCCTCAAGGCCCAATATCCCGATGCGCGCTACACCGGCTATGTCGACGATGAGACGTTGGCCGCGTTCTACGCCGCGGCGGATGTGTTTGTCTTTCCGAGCACGTCGGAGACTTTCGGTCTCGTCCTGCTCGAAGCGCTGGCAAGCGGCTTGCCGGTCGCGGCCTATCCGGTCACTGGGCCCCTCGATGTCATTGGCGACAGCGGCGCGGGCGCGTTGAAGCAGGATCTCGTCGATGCGGTCGAGGCGGCGATGACCATCGATCCCGGATTCTGCCGCGCGCATGCGCTGAAATTCTCTTGGGCCGACGCGACGGCGCAATTCCTCGCTCACGTTACCCGCGCGAACAACCACATCGTTACCCCAGAAATGGAACTGTCCCGATGACCGTGGCGCTCGCCGTATTCTGTCTTTTCGCCCTGGCGCTGCATTTTCTCAGCATCGCGCTGGCGGCGCGCCGCGTGCGGCTACGCCGCATGGCTCTGCCGGCGCCGGCCGATGCGCCGCGCGTGACGGTGATCCGACCGGTTTGCGGCATCGAGGCTTTTTCGCGCGAGACCCTGGGCTCGAGCTTCGCGCTCGACTATCCGAACTACGAACTCCTCTTCTGTGTGGCGCGCGAAGACGATCCTGTAACGGCGGTCGTCTATCGCCTGATCGATACGCACCCGGAAATTCCGGCGCGGCTGCTGGTCGGGGATGATCGCGTCAGCCTCAACCCCAAGCTCAATAACACGGTCAAGGGCTGGGACGCCGCGCAAAACGAATGGATCATCATGGCGGACAGCAACGTGCTGATGCCGCGCGACTACATCCAGCGATTGTTCGCACGTTGGCGGCATAACACCGGCGTCGTCTGTTCGGTGCCGATCGCCTCGCGGCCGACAAATTTCTGGGCCGAGCTCGAATGCGCCTTCCTCAATACTTATGAGGCGCGCTGGGAATACGCTGCGGATTCGCTCGGCTTCGCTTTTGCGCAAGGGAAGAGCATGCTGATGCGCAAAAGCGTGATCGAGCGAGGCGGCGGCATTCGCGCGCTCGGCGCCGAGATCGCCGAGGACGCCGCGTTGACCAAGCTGCTGCATGCTCAAGGGCTCAAAGTCCATCTCGTCAACAATCCTTTCGAGCAGCCGCTTGGTTCGCGGACCGCTGCCGAAGTCTGGTCGCGGCAAACGCGCTGGTCGCGGCTGCGGCGCATGACCTTCCCGCTGATGTTCGCGCCTGAGCTGTTGCCCGGCGCGTTCTTCCCGTTTATTGCCGCAATGGGTTTTGCGGTCCATGCGCAGATCGGCGCGGCGGAAACGGGCGGCCTTGCGGCGGCGTTCCTCGCATTATGGCTCGGCGCGGAAGCGGCGCTTGCCCGTGCCGCGGGCTGGCATTGGTCGATCCGCATGGCGCTGGCTTGCATGTTGCGCGACATCCTGCTGCCGCTCCTCTGGATCGATGCGTGGCTCGGCAGCAGCTTCACTTGGCGCGGCACGGAAATGCGACCGCGCGAGGCCGTTTGAATTTTCGGCTATCGGCGGTTGGTTCTCTGACAAAAAGAGACCGCCGGATTTGGGCTCCCGGCGGTCTCCATAAAGGCCTCTGGCTTAATGGGTCGGGTTGCTCGAACGGTTCTGGCCGCCTGGATTGGTCTCCGAGCTCGCGGGGCCGTTGCCGCTCATGCCGCCACTCGCAGCCCCGCCGCTGCTGCTGTTGAAGCCGGGGCTGCCATTGGGACTACGGCCGATCGGGCCGCTGCTCGAAGGGCTGCTGCTCGAATTGTCGCTGCCACTCATCGCGCCGTTTTGCAGATCGTTCATTGTCGGCTGGTCGAGCTGCGCGGTCTGCTTCAGCCCTTTCTGCTTCTGGAATTGCGTCACCGCTTGTTTGGTCGCCGGCCCCCATTTGCCGTCGACCTGGCCGTGATAGAGACCCTGATCCTGCAACGCTTCTTGGGCTTGGCGGATATTGCCGGCGGAGCCACCCGCAGCGCCGCTGCTCATGCTATCGCCGTTCATGCTGCCGCTCGAGCGGCTGCTGCTCGTTCCGCTGGCCATCGGCCCGCCATTCGCGCCTGCGCCGTTCATATCCTGGCTATTCATGGTCGATCCCGACGAGCCTCCGGTGCTGGTCGAGCTACCGCTTGGGCTGGGGTTCGAATAAGACGGACTGCCGCTGTTGCTGCCCATCGATCCGGCGCCCGCGCTCGAGCCTGCGCCCGATTGCGCGAAAGCAGTTCCGGCCAAGCCAAGCGCAAGCACAGATGTCGTCACCAAAAGACGCTTCATCGACATTCAACCTCCTGGAGCGCCGCACTGATCGACGCTTTCTAAGGGGCCAACGCAGGGCGCTGCGATCCGTTCCGCCCGACTCGTGACAAGAGCGACAACTCGTCCTAGGTTCGACCGTAATGATAGGGGACGAGGAAAATTCGGGCGCGCCGTCAGCCGAGCCGGCGCCACATGCCGAGCCGCCAGCCGCGCCTGAGCCTGTCCCGCCGGCGAGCGAAGGCGCTGGCACGAAAGCGGCAGACGCGACATTGGAACCAACAGCTGCGGGGGACGCCACCGACGAGTCGCGGACGATGCATCTTCCGGGCGATCCGCATCGTCGGCGTCGGCGTCGCCGCCGCCGTCACGGGCCAAAGCCGGAAGGCACGGCTCCCGATACAGCGGCAACATCCGGTTCAACGAACGACGTAGATTCTCATGAAGACGCGAACGCCGATAAACCCGCTATAGGGCAGCCGCCGCGCCGGCTCCGTGTCGAAGCGATCGCTTCCGGCGGCGAGTTCACCTTGGCGGCTTTGCCGGCGAGCGATCGTCCGCGAAGGCGTCGGCGGCGTCGCCGCGGCGGCGAACGGCTCGAAGGGGCGGCTGCGTCCGGCGGCCAGGCACCGGCTGTCGCCGCGGGCGAGGGCGCACAGCAACAGCGACCGGGCCGCGAGCGAGGCCCACGGCGGCGTGGTCCGCGCCGCGATGGTGATCGTCCCCGAGGCGAGGGCGGCGATCGCGATCAACCCCGCGAAGGCCAAAGCCGCGGCGAGCGCCGAGAAGGCGGACAGCGTGGCGACCGGCGCGATGGCGAGCAGCCCGGCGAACGCCGCGAAGGCCCACAACGTGAAGGCCAATCGCGTGACAGCGAGCGGCGCGATCGCGACGGGGGACCGCGTCGCGGCAAGGGCGGCAAACCCTTTGGCAAAGGCGGGGACCGCGATCGCGGCGGGCGCGATGGGCGGCGCGACAAGCCGGCGCCGAAACTCTATTCCTTCGAGTCTGTCGTCGATCGCGGCTTCGAGGACGTTGCCGTGCCGCCGCCGGCCGAAGGCGAAGCGCCGGCCGAGGGCGGGACGCGACGCGTCGATTGGCAAATCGTCAAGCGCACTCTGGCCGATCAGCGCGCAGCGAAGACCGTCTCGGCGCAATACGTTCTGAAGCGCGATGGCGCGGAGACGGAATTTCCCAATCTCGGCGCGGCACGGGCGGCGGTGAACAAGACCATCGTCCATCCCGAGAAGCTGACGCGCGCGAAGGCGGACTATCCCACGACCAAGAAGTAGCGCGGGTTTTAAAGCCCCTCAACCGACGAAGCTCAGATCCT
This sequence comes from Allostellaceae bacterium, assembly GCA_036490955.1. GTDB lineage: Bacteria > Pseudomonadota > Alphaproteobacteria > ATCC43930 > CGMCC-115725 > CAIKMD01. The sequence goes on from DASXCX010000166.1 coordinate 14,566, forward strand.
CGATATAGCCGTTGCGCAAAGCGCGGCGATGCGGCCGCGTGATCAGCTGCGAGCAACTCGTCGATTCGCAGAGCAGCCGCTTGAGGCGCGGATAATTCTCGAATTTGACGCTCTTGATCAGCTCCTCCTCGGCGCCTTCGACATCGAGTTTCACAACGGTCGGCAATGCATCGGGCGCGGGAGCGGCGAGCACCTCGCCGAAGCCGCTGCTGGTGACTTTCTGTGGAACCGTCGCGATATCGTTTGGATAAAGGGCGCTGTGCTTGCCGGTCTCGGCGCGATAGAGCACGGTCTCGCCGCTTTCTGTCGCGACGGCTTGGTTGATGATCGCGACACGGCCGGGGAATGCCGCCAGGTTGCGGTTGAGCCAGGGCAGGTTGGTCTCGTCCGGCTCGAAGCAGCAGACGCGATTCTTCAGATGACGGCTGAGGAAATAGGCGCTGGCGAAACCGACATTGGCGCCGATATCGAAAAAGAAGAAAGGCCGGCTGGAGGCGGTGGCGTAATCGTCGCGGCAGAACACGCCGAAAAGGGTTTTGAGACTTTCGAAATTGCGCAGGGCGAGGGTGATCGTTCCGGTTGGGGTGCGCACCGCGAGCGTCTCGGGGGCACGATGGCCCGCCAGTCCGAGGAAGAATTTCAGCGGGTTCGTGACGATCCAACAGGCACGCAGCAGCCCGATCCAATTGTAGCGATTGCGCAGCAGCGCGCCGGTGCGATCATAGGCATAGGGGCTAAGGAGAGGCATGGCGCATATTGCGGTGCTGTCTTACCCGCGGCAAGCCAATGCGGCGCAATTGCGTCTCTCGGCTTTCAACTTACGTGCTTTGCAGATCTGTGCCTGATCGGTCACGGGGGAAAGTCGGACGCGGTAGCGAAAAGCGCGGCCGTCAGACCGCCATGCGCAGCTTCCACTCGACCGCTTCGAAAGTCCCGATATCGGCGACGAAGCATTGCCCGCCGGCATCGACAAAGATGTGACAGGCGAAGCGGTACCACAGCCCGTCGAGGATCAGCACGCCAGCATAAGCGCCGAATTCGCCGCCGTCATCCTCGCGCTCGACGCGCTGCTCGCGCAGGACGACACGCGCGCTGGCGCCGAGCCGCTGGTCGAGCCGGCCCATCAGACAGCCATCGCAAAGTACGTCCTCAAGCCCGAGGTCGAATCGCGTCTGGAGGAAATCATCGATCGTTTTGGCGTCGGACATCGGCGCGGCGGCAGGCGCGGTTTGGGTCTGGATCATCGGCGTGTCTCTCAACGAACGACGGGAAAACGACCATAACTTAAATAGAACAAAAAAGGAACATTATTTTTTGGCGTATGTCCCACTTACAAAATAATGGAACGCGGATGACGCGGGTGGGCCATGCGCGACGGATGATATTTCTGTGTTGCGGATGCTGGGCCATCGAGCGCCCTATCATTCATTGGCTCGCGCTTATTGGGCGCGACGGAGAAATCGGATGCGCGTCGTTCGTCTCGGCACTGCAGTGATTGCGGTGCTTGCTTTGGCCGGTTGCGCGGTTGCGCCGCCGCCCGGCCCGTCGGTCGCAGCGATGCCGGGTCAAGGCAAGAGCTTTGAGGCGTTCCAGGGAGATGATGCCACGTGTCGCCAATATGCGGCACAGCAGACCGGGATCGCGCCGCAGGATGCTGCCAATCAAAGCCTCATCGGCAGCGCGGCGCTTGGCACGGTGCTCGGTGCCGCGGCGGGCGCGGCGATCGGCGCCGCGGCTGGCAATCCGGCGATGGGCGCGGCGATCGGCGCCGGCAGCGGCGCGGTGCTCGGGACCGGCTACGGCGCTGGCGCCGCCCAGTACTCGGCCAACTCGGTGCAATACCGGTACGACACCGGCTATTTGCAGTGCATGTCGGCGAAGGGCGAAAGCGTGCCGCAGATGCCGCTGCCGCAGACCGCCTATGCCGCGCCGCCGGCTTACGGTTATCCAGCTTATCCCTATCCGGCCTATCCCTATTACGCGCCGGCTTATTACGGCCCGGCTTTTGTCGGTGTCGGTTTCGGTTTTCGCCGCGGCTTTCGTCGGCACTGGTAGCCTCTATCTCCGGCCGGTAGACACGGCGCGCTTTTTCCTCGAACCTGGGACAAAATCAGGCAGAGGAGGGCGCGCCGATGGAGCCGGTATTTCGGGTTGGCGATCTTGAGGTCAAAGCCTTCAGCGACGGCATCCTGAAGACGTCGCTCGATCTCGTGCTCAACATGGATCGCGCCCAGGCGACACAGCTTAGCGGTGCCGACGATAAGGGCGCGCTCTATATCCCGGTCAACAACTTCGTCTTCCAGCGCGACGGCAAGACGATCATGATCGATGCCGGCGCCGGCAATACGATGCAGCCGACGCTCGGCAAGCTGCCGACGAATTTGCGCCAGGGCGGGATCGATCCCGCCTCGATCACGCATATCCTTCTGACGCATATCCATCCCGATCATGCCAATGGCTTGGTCGACGATTCGGGCGAGCCGCATTATCCCAATGCCGAGCTCGTCGTGCAGGAGACCGAATTCGATTTCTGGCTCGGCTCCGACAAGGCCGGCGCGCATGGGCGCACGCGGCCTATGCATCAGCGCGCGCTGATCGACCTTAAGCCGTACATGTCGCGCATCCGTCGCATGAAGGACGGCGAGGAATTCGCCGGCTGCGGCGTCGTGCTCGCCGCCGGCCATTCGCCCGGCCACACTGTGTGGCGTATTGCTGCGGGCAACGAGGCTTTCATCTCCTGGGGCGATCTCGTTCATCTATCGGCCGTCCAGATCTCGCATCCCGACACCAAGCTCGCCTATGATCTCGATGCCGATAAAGCGGTCGCGGCAAGGAAACGCGTGCTGGATATGGCGGCGAATGAGAAGCTGATGGTCGCGGGCGCGCATGTGAACGCGCCCGGCTTCGGCCATGTCTTGCGTAAAGGCTTGAGCTACGAATTCGCACCGGCCATGTGAAGCAGGCGATGTGAGGAGAGCGCGATGAGCACCGATCCCAATCTTGCGCGGTTGATCGATCTCGCGGCGCCGCTTTGGGCAGGCGAGGCAGAGGTCGTGCGGAGTTATTGGACGGCGCCGATCCGCAACCGCGAGACCGATTGCGTCTGGCTGTCGCGGCAATGCTTCAAGGAGTTCTGGGGCTCGGGCCTCAGCAAGCTCGATCGCGGCGGCGTTGTCCTCGGCGTGATGAAGAGCGTGCTTGAGCGTGCGCCCGAGATCGATATCTCGATCGATCGCTACGAGGTGCTCGACTGGCTCGAAGGCATCAAGGCGGAATTCTCACATTACTGCGCTTTCGCCGATATTTACGACGCGCTCAGGCCCGAAGGGACGCTGAAGCTCAATCCGGCGAGCGTGCAAAGCTGGCCCGAGGAGGATGCGCTGACGCAGCTCCGCTATCGCCACCAAGCCGAGCACGGCACGGTCGGCTTGCGCGCCTGCAAATTCACCGAGGGCGGCTATTGCGCGCTTTTCGCCGAAGGCAAGGCACTGGCCGGCAAGGGCGGCGTCGATGAGCGGATCGCCACCGCCTGCAGCCTCGTCTTCGAGGACGAAATCGACCACATGCTGGCGGGCATTGCGGGTATCGCGAACGAGGGCTTAAGCGCCAGTGATTGGCACTTGCTTGGCGAGCTTGTCGTTTTACAGATGAAGCAGCGCATCCACATGCGCAACGCGCAATTCAGCCGGCCCTTATCGGAGCAGCGCATCGCCGCGATCTTCCAGGGCGAGATCGTGCCGGCGCGCTTCGATTTCGCGCGCGCCGGCCTTGCCGCCTAGGCGCCTCTAAGCCCGATCGAGATCGTCTCGCCCTCGACACGCAGGGGGTACGTCGCGAGCGGCACGGTGCAAGGCGCGCCGACAGCTTTGCCGGTCGCGATCTCGAAGGTGCCGCCATGCATCGGGCATTCGACGATCGCGCCTTCGATGTAGCCTTCCGTCAGCAGCGCGTGACCATGCGTGCAATAGGCTTCGGTGGCATGGAAGCGTCCGTTGCCGAGATTGTAGAGCGCGATCGTCTTACCGCCGACGGTGACCGATTTCATCTCGCCTTCGGCCAACTCGGAAATCTTCGCCACCGGGCGGAAATGCAGCGCACTCGTATCCACCGCTTCTCCCGCGTTTGCCGGGGCCGTGCTCGCCACGGGCTCCGCGCTCGCCACGGCGCCTTGCACCGCGGCGTCCGCCATGGTCTTGCGCGAGGCGACAGAGATTGCCGTGCGGCGCCGATAGTGATCCCAACCCCAGTACGCCGCCGGGAAAGGCTTGCTGACATGCCCGCAACTTTTGCAGGTGCGCGCGGCATCGCTTTTGTTGAAGGCTTCGGCGGCGGCCGATGATTGTGCGATCGTCGGCAGGCCGAGAATCTGCGCGTCGGTCGGCCCGTCGAGCCGATCGGGAAATGCATCGGCCTCGTAATCGCGCCGCAGCAGCTCGGCGCCGCACTTGTCGCAATGGAAGATCATCGCCTCGCGTTGCGGCAAGCCGATCGCCTGACGCTGCGTGATCACCGCGATGTTGAACATCGCCGGGCTCGGCGGCTGGTCGGGTTTCTGGCCGACCGGATGCGTCGTCGGCCCGACCGAGACGCCGCCCGGCACGCGGTAGGAGCCGCTCGAGCCGAAGCAGAGGTTTACCTCCTGCACGGTGTTGTGGTGCACGAAATAGCCCATCTCGCCGCGCGCGCCCGGATCCTGTACCGCGACGCAGGGGACGATGCAGCCCGGCGCGAAATAAGGGAAGAGCGGATTGAGCGCCGTCGTCGCGGTGCGCGCGAAATCGAAGATGTTGACTTTGAGCGGGATGCGGTCGTCTAGCGGCGCGGCGATCTTGCCATTGGTGGCGGCGCGGATCTCGCGCGGCTCTTCGCCGTTCGCCTTTTTATGGGCGTGTTTGGCTTCGGACGCTTCCGCCTCTTTCACCTCGTCGCCGACCGCGTCCCAATGGAACGGCGCGAGATCGATCGCGGGCAGGCCCTTGCGGAGGCTCGCATCGGCGTTGAAGGCGTGGCACGCGCGCAGATAAGCCGCCTGCGGTAATTCCGTAGCGCAATCCCAAGTGATGCGCGCGATCTCGTCATCGCCGTTATACCAAGCGACGGCTTCGAGACCGGGCCGCGCCGCCTTGTAGCGGAGGTGAATCGATTCCGTGTTCGGCACGAGCCGATGCGGCGTGCCACCCGGCACATAGACGAAATCGCCGAGCGTCATGTTGAAATAATTCGCCGGCGAGTTGCGGAATTCGATGCGCGCGCTGCCCGACATCTGCGTGACGATCGTGTCCTGCTCGCAGACGAGGAAGAAGGGCTGCGCGACCGTGTTGCGGCTCAAATGGAGCTGCGGGTCGATGCCGAGCTCCAGCATCGGGAATTCGTCGTAATTGCCGCGCGCCGCCGCTTCCTTGTAAGTCTCGAACCGATTCTTGCGCCGCATGCCCGCCTCCCTTGGCCGATACCGAATGGGGGTTTGTCGGTATCACGCCATATTGACAAGATGTTGTCAATATGGCCCGATAGCCCGCGAGATGTCCCAGGCTAGCAGCTATCTGCCGCGCCGCTCCGCCGTTGCCGGCGCGCATACCGAAGCCGGCGCGGCTTTCACCGAGCTGGTGATCGAGCTCTTTCGCGTGAACGGCACGATGGTCGCGGTCGGCGACGACATGACGCGCGATCTCGGCATGACGGCGGCGCGCTGGCAGGTGCTGGGCGCGATCGGCAGCGAGCCCAAGACCGTCGCCGGCGCGGCGCGCCAGATGGGGCTGACCCGCCAGAACGTGCAGCGCATCGCCGATTGGCTGGTCGAGAGCGGCATCGCCGAATTCGTCGACAATCCCAATCATCGCCGCGCCAAGCTGGTTGCCCTGACCAAAACAGGCGCGGCGCTGCGCCTGCAGCTCGGCCGGCGCCAGGCGCGCTGGGCGAACGCCGTCGGCGCGCATGTCGGTGCCGGCGAACTGCGCGCGACGACCGATGTCCTGAAGCGCCTCAAAAAGGCGCTCGAAAAGCGAAGCTGAATCAATCGAGGGAGGAAGCATGAGCGAGACGCAGAAGATCGAGGCCGAGGATCCCGCCAATCGCCAGGCGAAGAAGCGCTCGATCGTGCCGCCGCCGCGGATCCGGCGCTCGCTGCGGCTGCAGTTCCAGGGCGATTGGGGCCGCGCCAATCTTCACCGCGCGCTCGGCTTCCTCGGCTATGAGCTCACCAACCTCGCCGGGCCCCACACGCGCTACGCGATCTGGAACGGCCGCGGCGGCATGGACAACATCCAGGCGGTCGGCCGCGGCGAGATCGACGTCGCGCTTGCCGTGCCGGTGCCGTTCATGCGCATGGCGATGGAAGGCAAGGGCGCTTGCGCCGGCGAGACGTTCCCTCATCTGCGCATGCTCGGCTACGTGCCGCAGCACGACCGGATGATCGTCGCGCTGCGCAAGGATCTCGGCATCGCTTCCTGGGCCGATTGGCGCGAGAAGAAGCCGAAGCTGCGCATCACGCTCGGCCCGAACGACAATGTCTCCTTCATCGGCATCGCCGGTCACATGCTGCTCGACGCGCATGGACTGCCGCGCGCCGCGCTGGAGAAGCAAGGCTGCAGCTTCATCGAGCATGACGAGCCGCGCGGCTGCACCGTCGCGATGCTCGAAGGCACCGCCGATGTCATCGTTCAGGAAGCGGTGATGACCACCTATTGGCAGGAGCTCGCCAACAAGCGCGATCTCGTCTTCCTGCCGATCGAGGTGCAGGCGCGCGACAAGCTCAAAGCCGAATACGCGCTGCCGAGCGCGACGCTGCGCATGGATTATCTGCGCGGCATGGATCGCGAGATGGAGTTCCTCGATTTCTCGCATTTCGCGCTGATCGCGACCACCGATCTGCCGGACGACGTCGCCTACGCGCTCGCCTGGGCGCTGATCGAGCGTTACGAGACGCTCGAGATGCAATATCGCCATATCCCGCCGGAGCGCAGCCCGGTCTCGTATCCGATCGATCCCAAAGCCGTGTGCCGCACGCCGATCCCGCTGCATCCCGGCGCCGAGCGCTACTACCGCGACGCCGGCCATCTGACGTAACGCCATGCCGCGCGCGATCCATCTTGTCGGCAGCGTGCCCCTCGCCAACAGCGAAGCGGTGTTCCGCGCCGCCGCGCAAATCCTCGGTCCGCGCATCAAGCGCATGCCGGATGGCGAGACCGGCGCGCGCGGCGATTGGGTGCAGTGGCTGACGCATCTCTTGCGCTCCCATCCGCAATTCGAGCTGCCGGGCGGCTCGATCGATTACACGGCGACGCGCGATTTGCGCCATTACTTTCGCGTCAAGCGGGGGATCGATCCGGCCACGGTCCGTTTCGGCGCGCTTGGCTATGCCGAGAGCGCACGCGAATCCTACGCCGTCTTTTCCCGCCTCGTCGCCGAAGGCGCGATCCCGGCAACGGCGCGGTTTCTCGTCGCCATGCCGACCCCGCTCGCCTTTCTGCAAGTGCTGATCGCGCCCGATCAGCGCGCCGCGCTGGAGAAAACTTATTTCGAGAGCGTCATGGAAGAAGTCGCGGCGCTGGCCGCCGTTGTGCCGGCGGAGAAGCTCGCGATCCAATGGGACACGGTGTTCGAGCTGCTGATCCTCGAAGGCGTGCGCCAGAGCCGGATCGACGATACGCGCGAAGGCCTCATCGAGCGGCTGTGCCGGCTCGGCGCGGCGGTGCCGGCGGCGGTCGAGCTCGGCTATCATTTCTGCTATGGCGACATGAACCACAAGCATTCGCTGGAGCCGCCGCATATGGGCGCGATGGTCGATCTCGCCAACGATCTCGCGCGCGCCCTGCCGCGGCGCGTCGATTTCCTCCATATGCCGGTGCCGCGCGGTCGCGACGACGACGCGTATTTCGCGCCGCTTTCGCGTCTCGCCTTGTCGCCGCGGACCGAGCTTTATCTCGGCCTCGTGCATTTCACGGATGGTGTCGAGGGCACGCGCCGCCGCATGGCGACGGCCTCGCGCGTGCGGCCGGACTTCGGCATCGCCACCGAATGCGGCTTCGGCCGCCGCGCGCCCGAGACGGTGCGGCGCTTGCTCGAAATCCACGCCGATGCGGCGCGCGATTAGCTGACCGAAAGGGTCGTGGCGATGGCGGACAAGATCAGGGTGA
>DASXCX010000167.1:0-41335 GCA_036490955.1 Allostellaceae bacterium
GCGCCGCCCTATATCATCGCCGAAGTCTCCGCCAATCACGGCGGCGACCTTGCGCGCGCCAAGCGCATTATCGACATCGCCGCCGACAAGGGCGCGGATGCGGTGAAGTTCCAGGCCTACACCGCCGACAGCATGACGCTCGACAGCGAGCGCGCGGATTTCCTCATTCAAGGCGACAATCCCTGGAAGGGCCGGCGCCTCCACGCGCTCTACGAAGAGGCGGCGACGCCTTTCACCTGGTTCCCGGAGCTTTTCGCTTACGCCAAGGCACGCGGCATTCCGGCGTTTGCTTCGGTCTTCGGCCAAGATTCGCTGGCGCTGCTCGAAGAGCTCGGCGCGCCCGCCTACAAGATCGCGTCTTTCGAAGCCGTCGACACGGATCTGATCGCCGCCTGTGCGGCGACCGGCAAGCCGCTGATCATCTCGACCGGGCTCTGCACCCTCGCCGATATCCAGATCGCTTACGACGCGGCCAAGCGTGGCGGCGGCAAGGAGATCGCGCTGCTCCGCTGCAATAGCGCCTATCCTGCCGATCCGGCCGAGGCCAATCTCGCGACCATCGCCGACATGATCGAACGTTTCGATGTGCCTATCGGCTATTCCGACCATACGATCGAAACCTTGCCCGCGGCGATCGCCGTTGGCATCGGCGCCTCGATTGTCGAGAAGCATGTCATCGATACGCGCGAGCCGCCGACCGCGGATTCGACCTTTTCCTGCCTACCCGATCAGCTCGGCGCGCTGGTCAAGGCCTGCCGCGAGGCTTACCTGGCGCGAGGCGGTATCAAATACGGCCCGTCCCGGCGTGAGGCGCCGTCGATCGTCTTCCGCCGCTCGCTCTATGCGGTTGCCGATATCGCTGCCGGCGAGGTGCTGAGTCGCGACAACGTGCGCAGCATCCGCCCTGGCCACGGTTTGCCGCCGCGTTGTTTGCCCGAGATCATCGGCAAGCCGGCGCGGCGTGCCATTGGCCGCGGCGAGCCGATTGCTTGGGATGCCCTTGGGGATGCGCTGAGATGAGCCGCAACGTCCGGCGCGGCATTCTTTTCAATCTCGATAACACGCTGGCGAGCAGCGCCCCCGCCCTGCGCGGCGCTTTCGATCGCTTCGCCGCGCTCTGCGGCGCCGCGCCGAGCCATGAGGTTTTTGCCGAGATCGGCGGCATGAGCGTGCCGATGTCGGTTGCGCTACTGAAGCGTCGCTGGTCGCTCCCTTACACGCTCGGCGAATTGCAGCGCCGCTATCTGCCGCTGATCGACGCCGCCTTCCTCGAGATCGCACCAGCACCCGGCGCCGCAGCAACGCTCGAGACGGCTTTCCGCAACGGCTGGAGCGTCGGTGTGGTCACCGCGATCACCGGCGCGCGCAGCCGCGCCTGGCTGGCACGCACGAAGCTCGCGAATTTCGTCGATATCGTGGTCGGCGGCGATGAGGTTGTGCTCGGCAAGCCCGAGCCCGAGCCCTATCGCATCGCCCTCGCGCGCAGCGGTTGCGCCCCCGAGCTTTCAATTGCGGTCGAAGATTCGCCTGTCGGTGCGAAATCCGCGCTTGCCGCCGGCATCCGCTGCTATGCGGTGGCGCCCGACGGCGCCGTTTCAGTCGAATGGCCGGATGGCGTAAGGCTCATCGAGCGACTCGACGAGCTGCTGCCGGAGCTGCAGCGCCAGCGCGTCCGGCGCGCTGTCGGGCGCCGCTAGAGCACGATCGCGCTCTCCCGCCAAAAGTCTAGACGTCGAGATTCGCGACTTCGAGGGCGTTGGCCTGGATGAAATCGCGGCGCGGCTCGACCAGATCGCCCATCAGCGTCGAGAACGTCTCTTCCGCCTGGGCCGCATGCGGCACTTTCACCTGTAAGAGCGAGCGCACGTCGGGGTTGAGTGTCGTCTCCCAGAGCTGCTCGGGATTCATCTCGCCCAAACCTTTGTAGCGCTGGATATCGCCGGCCTTCGGGCCGAGATCCAGAATCGTCTCGATGAGCGAGCACGGGCCTTTGACGACGAATTCCTTGTCCTTGGCGACGAGCTTGCCCGGCTTGGCATAAGTCTCTTGCAGATCGCCGGTGCGCTCATCAAGCCGACGCGCCTCGGCGCTCTTCAACATCTGTGCCTCGAGCTCGTAGCGCTCGGTGACGCCGTGACGCGTGCGGGTGATGATGAAGCCTTGCCCCGCCGCCTCGCCGCGCCAACCGCGATCGGCCGCGGGCGACAGCGCATCGAGCTTGCGTGCGAGGAAGCGCGCGGCTTCGGTGATCTGCTCGGGATGATCGAGGACCGAGAGGTTCAATAGGCCATTGATCGCGGCTTGCTCGGCCACATCGATGCTGCCGATCTTGCGCGCGAGCGGCTGCAGCAGGTTGCGCGTCGTGCGTGCGAATTCGATCACGGCGCGCAGATCGTTGCCGGCGCGCTGCGCGCCGTCATGCTGGGTGAAGACCGCATCGCGTAGACCGGCGCTGATGCGATATTCCTCGAGCGCCGGTTCGTCCTTGAGATAGACCGCCTTCGCGCTGCCGCGTTTCACCTGATAGAGCGGCGGCTGTGCGATATAGAGAAATCCCTTCTCGATGAGCTGCGGCATCTGACGGAAGAAGAAGGTCAAGAGCAGCGTGCGGATGTGGCTGCCGTCGACATCGGCGTCGGTCATGATGACGATGCGATGGTAGCGCGCCTTCTCGGGATCGAACTCCTCGGCGCCGATACCCGTGCCGATGGCCGCGATCAGCGTGCCGATTTCGGCCGAGCTCAGCATCTTGTCGAAACGCGCGCGCTCGACGTTGAGGATCTTGCCCTTGAGCGGCAGGATCGCCTGGTATTTGCGGTCGCGGCCCTGCTTGGCCGAGCCGCCGGCGCTGTCGCCCTCGACGATGAAGAGCTCGCAGAGCGCCGGATCGCGCTCTTGGCAATCAGCCAGCTTGCCGGGGAGGCTCGCCATATCGAGGGCGCCCTTGCGCCGCGTCAGGTCGCGCGCCTTGCGCGCCGCCTCGCGCGCCGCGGCGGCCTCGACCACCTTGGCGACGATCTTCTTCGCATCGGCCGGATGCTCTTCGAGCCATTGCTGCAGCTTGTCCGCGACGATGCCTTCGACCACCGGCCGCACCTCGGAGGAAACGAGCTTGTCCTTGGTCTGCGACGAGAATTTCGGGTCGGGAACTTTGACCGACAGGATCGAGGTCAAGCCCTCGCGCATATCCTCACCGGTGAGCGGAATCTTCTCCTTCTTCGCGATGCCGCTCTCATTGGCATAGTTGTTGATGGTGCGTGTCAGCGCCGCGCGGAAACCCGCCAAATGCGTGCCGCCGTCGCGTTGCGGGATGTTGTTGGTGAAGCACAGCATCGTCTCGTGATAGCTGTCGGTCCATTCCATGGCGACTTCGACCGAAATGCCGTCGCGCTCCGCCGTCATCACGATCGGCAGGCTGTGCAGCGCCTGTTTCGAGCGATCGAGATATTGCGCGAAGGCGATAAGCCCGCCTTCGTAATGGAGCCTCACCGATTTCGGCTCGACACCGCGCGCATCGATCAGCTCCAGCGTGACGCCGGAATTGAGGAAGGCGAGCTCGCGCAAGCGATGCTCCAAGGTCGCGTAGTCGAAATCGAGCTTGGTGAAGGTCTTGGGGCTCGGCCAGAAAGTCACCTCCGTCCCGGTACGCGAGCCGGCATCCGCGACGACCGCGAGCGGCGCCTCGGGATCGCCGTCTTTGAAGCGCATGAAATGCTCTTTGCCGGCGCGCCAAATGCGCAGCTCGAGCGTCGAGGAGAGCGCGTTGACGACCGAGACACCGACGCCATGCAGCCCGCCCGAGACCTTGTAGGAATTCTGGTCGAATTTCCCGCCGGCATGGAGCTGGGTCATGATGACTTCCGCGGCAGAGACGCCCTCTTCCGCATGGATATCGACCGGGATGCCGCGCCCGTTATCGGCGACCGTCACCGAGCCGTCGCCGTTCAGCGTCGCCGTGATCGTGTCGCAATATCCGGCGAGCGCCTCGTCGATCGAGTTGTCGATGACCTCGTAGACCATATGGTGGAGGCCCGAGCCGTCATCGGTATCGCCGATATACATGCCGGGGCGTTTGCGTACCGCGTCGAGGCCGCGCAACACCTTGATTGATTGCGCATCATAAGCATCGTCGGAACGCGGCGTATCGGGAGAAGCAGGTTCACTCATCTGAAATGATCCATCGGTGAAAGACGGGCCTCGACCACGGCGAAGAATTGCGCCCTGCCGCGAAGCGCGGCGAACAAGGCGGCATCCGTGCCGGTGAGCCAGGCCTGGGTTTTGAGATCCAAGAGCTCGGCGAAGAGCGCGGCGCGCCGCTCGGCGTCGAGATGCGCAGCAACCTCGTCAAGCAGCATCAGCGGCGCAGCGCCGCGCGCCGCCGCGAGCAACCGCGCCTGCGCCAGCAAGATCGCCAGCAGCAGCGCCTTTTGCTCGCCGGTCGAACACTGCGGCGCCGGCATGCCGTTGCCGGCATGCTCGACGAGAAGATCGGAACGGTGTGGTCCATATGTGGTGACGCCAGCCTCGGCATCAACATGCCGCTGCTCGGCAAGGCGCTGGCGCAGCGCGTCTTCGGCTGCTAGCGCCGGCATCGAGCCAAGCGCCGCTTCGACCTCGCCCACCAGCGCCAGCCGCGCCCGCGGAAAGGGTCCTGCATTCGCCGCACAAGCAGCGTCGATCCGCAATGCCGCGTCGTGCCGCGCCGCCGCGATCGCGACACCCTGTGCCGCCATGGTCTCTTCGAGCGCGGCGAGCCAAGACACATCGGCCGGGCCATCGCGCAGCAAATGCAGCCGCTCGCGCATGGCGCGCTCGTAAGCCGAGAGCGCGTTGGCGTGCTCCGGATCGAAGCCGAGAACCAGCCGATCAAGGAACCGCCGCCGCGCGCCGGCACCTTCGGTGAAGAGCCGATCCATCTGCGGCGTCAGCCAGACGAAGCTTGCAAGCCTGGCGAGCTCGGCCTGGGTTTTCGCCGGCGCCCCATCGATCCGCACGATGCGGCGCTCGCCGCTGATGCTCGCGGCGTCGCGGCCGGTGCCGATCTGCATCGGTCCGTCGGCAGTCGCAAGCTGGACGGCGAGCGTCCAGGCGCCGCTGCCGCCGCGACGATCGATCTCGCCGAGCTTGGCGCGACGCAGGCCGCGGCCGGGGGCGAGGAAGGAGAGCGCTTCGAGGAGATTGGTCTTGCCGGCTCCATTCGGCCCAGCGAGCACCACCGGCTCCGCCGCGATGTCGAGCTGCAGCGCAGCATAGGAACGGAAATTCTGTAACGCGACGCGCGCCACCGCAGGCACCACCGGCGCGGGGGATTCCTCGATCGGCACAGCCCCGGTTGCGATCACCCTCACTGCCAATGCCAAGCGGCCTCAGACTCGCATCGGCATGAGGACATAGAGCGCGCTGCCATCGGCGCTGTCGCGCACGACGGTCGGAGACGCGGCATCGGCGAGAGCAAAACGCGCACCCTCGCCCTCGATCTGTTCGGTGATATCGAGCAGGTAGCGCGAATTGAAGCCGATCTCGAGCGGCTGGGCGGTGTAGCGCACCTCGATTTCTTCCGTCGCCGTGCCATTTTCGGGGCTGGTCGCCGAGAGGATCAGGCTGCCGCGCTCGATCGCGAGCTTCACCGCGCGGCTCTTCTCGGTCGAGATCGTCGAGACGCGATCGACCGCCTCGGCGAATTGCTTGCAATCGACCTCGAGGATGCGATCGTTGCCCGAAGGGATGACGCGGTCGTAATCGGGGAAGGTCCCGTCGATCAGCTTCGAGGTCAGCACCGTCTCGGCAAAGGTGAACCGAATCTTCGTGTCGGAAAGCGCGACCGAGACATCCTGATCCATTTCATCGAGCAACTTCCGCAGCTCGGTCACGGTTTTCCGCGGCACGATCACCCCCGGCATGCCGGACGCACCTTCGGGCAGCGGGATTTCCATCCGCGCCAGGCGATGACCGTCGGTCGCGACCGCACGCAGCATATTGACCTTGTCGGTCTTCGCGGCGTGGAGATAGATGCCGTTGAGGTAGTAGCGCGTTTCCTCGGTCGAGATCGCGAAGCGCGTGCGGTCGATCAGCCGCTTCAGATCGCCGGCCGAGAGCAGGAAATTATGCGCCAGCTCGCCGCCCGCCATCAGCGGATAGTCCTCGGGCGGCAGGCAGGAGAGGGTGAAGGTCGAGCGCCCGGAGCGCAGGGTCATGAGTCCCTTTTCGCCGGTGGTCTCAAGCTCGATCTGCGCCCCATCAGGCAGCTTGCGCACGATGTCGTAGAGCGTGTGCGCCGGCACGGTCGTCGCGCCCGCCTTGCCGGCCTGTGCGGCCAGCGACGAGACCATCTCGATATCCATGTCGGTCGCGGAAAGCGCGAGCGAGGCGCCCTCAGCCTTCAGCAGGACGTTCGAGAGGATCGGAATGGTGTTGCGCCGTTCGACGACGCTTTGCACGTGGCCCAGAGCGCGAAGCAGCGCGGCGCGTTCGATTGTCAGTTTCATGGTTCGCGGTTGACGCTCGCTGGAGGCGGTAATTTCGACCCGGGTCTTCCCGCGGAAAATCCGGAACACCGCCCCGGACGACCCCCTGAAAAGCGCCGCGGAACGATGGAAAACAATAGCATGAACAGGCCCCCGACACCACCGCCGCCAGGCCGCCGCACGGCGCGCCCGGTCGCGAGAGGGAGACCCCGAAAATGCCTATTTTATGGGCTTTTTTGCGCGATCCGCTAAGGCGGACCGGAGACCAAATCCAGCGGCCGCTACCGCTAGTTTTCGATCATCCGCTTGAGCAGCTCGATATCCTCGGCCATGGTGCGATCCGAGGTCCGTAATTCCTCGATCTTGCGCACCGCATGCATCACGGTGGTGTGATCGCGGCCGCCGAATTTCCGCCCGATTTCAGGCAGCGAGCGCGGCGTCAGTTGCTTGCAGAGATACATCGCCACCTGACGCGGCCGCGCGACGGCGCGGGCGCGGCGCGCCGAATGCATATCGGCAAGACGAATGTTGTAATGCTCGGCGACGCGCTTCTGAATTTCGTCGATCGTGACCCGGCGGTCGTTGGCGCGCAGCAGATCGTGCAGGACTTCTTGCGCAGTCTCGAGCGTGACCTCGCGCCCGACAAGCTGGGTGTGAGCGTAAATCCGGGTGAGCGCGCCTTCGAGTTCACGGACGTTGGAGGTGATGCGATGCGCTAGGAACTCCAGCACCTTCAGCGGCACCTGCAATTTCCGGCGCTCGGCGGCGGCCTGGAGAATGCCGAGGCGCAGCTCATAGGTCGTCGGGTGGATATCGGCAACGAGGCCCCAACCGAGGCGCGAGCGCATGCGCTCTTCCATCCCTTCGAGGTCGGTCGGCGATTTATCGGCCGAGATTACGATCTGGCGGTTCTGATCGACCAGCGCGTTGAAGGTGTGGAAGAATTCTTCCTGGGTAGTGTCCTTGCCCGAGATGAACTGGACATCGTCGATCATCAACACATCGACCGAGCGGAACTGCTCTTTGAATGCCATCGTGTCCTTGAAGCGCAGCGCCCGGATGAACTGGTACATGAATTTTTCGGCCGAAAGATAGATGACCTTTCGTTTCGGTGCATGCGTGCGGATGTGCCAAGCGATCGCATGCATGAGGTGGGTCTTGCCGAGCCCGACCCCGCCATAGAGAAAGAGCGGATTGAACGGCACCGAACGTTGCGCCGCGCTTTGCGCCTCGGCGACGCGCCGCGCCGCGGCGTGCGCCAGTTCGTTCGGCTTGCCGACAACGAAATTCTCGAAAGTGAAGCGCGGATCAAGCGGCGCGCTGACGTCTTTCTCGTCCGCGGTCTCGGCGACAACCTCAGGAACAGGCTCCGATGCAGGCGTCGTCGCGACTTGCGGCGCCCCGCCCGAGACGAGGATATCGACCGCGATGACGCCGCTATTCTCGCCATTCCACAAGGCGCGGATGCGATCGGCATAATGAGCCGCCACCCAATCGCGCAAAAAACGCGTCGGCACCGCGATCTTGGCGCGTCCCTCTTCGATTCCCTGCAGACTCATATTGCGCAGCCAGCTGCGATAGGCCGCGTCCCCGTATTCGGCGCGCAACCGCGCCCGTACCCGCACCCATTGGGACTGGACCTCGCCCCCTTGCCCCAATGAGTCCGCCATTCCGTTACTCCCCCAACGAAACACACTCAAGAGCACGCTGGAAACGGGCACGTAGTTCTCGCTCGGCGGAAACGGAGCCCCTTCCGTCTCCTACCGTATCGCTCACCCAGATCGTCAGTTACCGGAATACCCTCAAGCAATCCGTCTCTGGCGACCTATAACTCTTTGGTTTGAAAACCCGCCTCTCAATTCGTATCGCGCGCGCCGGATTTTTCTGCTCTTCACGTCGCACAACGATCGTCGACAACATTACCTAAGCGAATTCGAGGAAGGCAACAACTCTGAAAAGAATCTGACGCAAAAATTTTGGACTGCGACTTCGGCGCAACGCTTGACAGTGTCAGAGCGCTTTGATGCGTGCCGAGAGTCGAGAGAGTTTGCGCGCGACAGTGCGTTGATGCACCACGCCTTTGCTTGCGCCGCGCTGCATTTCCGGCGCGGCATCCGCGAAGGCTTGCTTTGCCGCGTTCTTGTCGCCGGACGCGATCGCAGTCTCGACTTTTTTGACGAAGCTTCGAATGCGGCTCTTGCGTGCACCGTTCACTTCCGTGCGGCGCTGCGTTTGCCGATTGCGTTTCTCAGCCGAAGGATGATTGGCCATCGCCGATCCGTTAGTAAAATGGGAAGGCGGGCTTATACCGACCGCGCCTCCGAGCGTCAAGTCAGCGGTGCTTGAATTGCGGCTTACGCTTCTCGACGAAGGCGGCCATGCCTTCCTTTTGATCTTCCGTCGAGAAAAGCGCGTGAAAAAGGCGGCGCTCGAAGCGGATTCCTTCGGCGAGAGAGCTCTCAAATGCCCGGTTTACCGCCTCTTTTGCGGCCAGAACCGCCGGCCGCGATTGTGCCGCGATCTTGTCGGCGAGTTTCAGCGCTTCTTCGAGCAGCTTATCGTTGGCAACAATACGGCTGACGAGACCGCAGCGCTCGGCCTCGACGGCGTCGATCATGCGCCCGGAAAGAACCATTTCCATCGCTTTCGCTTTTCCGACAGCACGGGTGAGGCGCTGCGTACCGCCCGAGCCTGGAATGATGGCCAGCGTGATCTCGGGCTGGCCGAATTTGGCGCTTTCGGCGGCGAGGATCGTGTCGCACATCATTGCGACCTCGCAGCCGCCGCCGAGGGCGAAGCCCGCGACGGCAGCGATGATCGGCTTGCGACAAGTGGTGATGCGCTCCCAGCCGTTGGTGATGAAATCTTCGATGTAACATTCGACGAAAGTCTTGCCGGCCATCTCCTTGATATCAGCACCAGCGGCGAAGGCTTTGTCGCTGCCGGTCAAGACGACCGCGCCGAGAGCGGCATCCTTCTCGAAACCATCGAGCGCCGTGCCGAGCTCGCGGATCAGCGCATCGCAAAGTGCATTGAGCGCTTGCGGCCGGTTGAGCGTGATGAGGCCCACCGCGCCACGGGTTTCGGCGAGGATATTCTGATAGGTCATCGGCTAGGCTCCGTTACGAGTGACGTGGACGTCAGGGGAGGCTTATTTGGGCGACAGGGTGAAACCGACCGCGAGCCGGCCGCCCGAGCCGGCGAAATCGAGGCGCAGCCGCTCGGCATCCCTCTGCCAGACATCCCGCCCAGCCGATTTCCAGCCGAGCGGCGGCAGGCTCGCGGCATAGAAAGCCTCGACTTTCGCGCGCGTCGTCGTGCCTTCGGCCCGCGCCTCGACGATCCGGCCCTCCGGTTTGTCGAAAACCACACCGGAACTGGGCACCGGCTTCAGGCCTGGCATCAGCGGCAAATCCTCGGTGCCGGCGACGAATTCCTCGGCCCGCAACGGTGCAACGGCAAGCAGGGACAGCGGCAGAACAAGGAGCAGCAGCGACGCGCGCATGAGGCGCAGCCTACTCACTTTTGCCGCTTGGCACAGTAAAAAGTCGAGCGCCCGCTCTGCACGAGGCGGCGGATACTGCTCTTGCAGTCGCAGCCCGGGCAACGCTCGCCCTCCTTGCCATACACCGCCCAGTGATGCTGGAAGTAGCCGAGCTCGCCCGAGGTTTGGACGTAGTCGCGCAGCGACGAGCCGCCGGCCGCAATAGCGCGCGTCAGCACGTCATGAATCGCGGTCGCGAGCCGCTCGGCACGCTCACCCTGCACGGCTTTCGCCAGCCGGCGCGGCGAGATGCCCGCGCCGTACAGCGCCTCGCAGGCATAGATATTGCCGATGCCGGCGACGACCCGCTGGTCGAGCAGCGCCGATTTGATCGGTGTTTTCTTGCCGTGCAGCGATTCCGCCAGCGACGGGCCGTTGAATTCGTTGCTCAGCGGCTCCGGCCCGAGAAAGCGAAAGCGCGGGTGTTCGGCGAGATGTGTCTCATCGGCATAGTCGAGCAAGCCGAAGCGCCGCGCATCATTGAAACGCAGCTCGGTGCCGTCCTCGAACTGAAAGACGGCGTGATCATGCTTCTCACGCGCCGTCGGATTGCCCGGCGGCACGATGATCAGCCGCCCCGACATGCCGAGATGCGCGATCACCACGCCGCCGCCCTCGAAATGCATGAGGATGTATTTGGCGCGACGGGAAAAGCGCTCGATCCGCTTGCCGGCGATTTGCGCCGCAAGACCTGGCGGAATGGCGCTGCGCAGATCAGGCCGCGCGAGATGGAGTGTTTCGAGGCGCTTGCCGGTCAGCGCGCGTTCGAGGCCACGCACCACGGTTTCGACCTCGGGGAGTTCTGGCATTGTCGCAGGTCGGACAAGAAATTGGGATCGGGCGTTTGGCGAAAAAGTCGGGCTTGCGCTAAGTTCTTGAAATGCCGCGCCAGCATAGCCGCGCATCGCGAGCGCGCCAAACCGATTTCGGCTTCCGTGAAGTCGATGAAAACGAGAAGATGCTGCTGGTGCGCGAGGTCTTCGACCACGTCGCACGCCGCTACGATCTGATGAACGATTTGATGAGCGGTGGCATCCATCGCCGCTGGAAGGCCGAGCTCATCGGCCGGCTAAAGCCGCGTCCGGGCGAGATCCTGCTCGATATCGCCGGCGGCACGGGCGATATCGCACGCGGTTTTCTCGGCCGCGCCGGCAAAAGCGGCCGGGCCTTCGTCTGCGACATCAACGCGTCGATGGTGACGGCGGGCCGCGACCGCGCGCTCGATGACGGAATCTTGGGCGGCATTACCTGGCTCGTCGGCAATGCTGAAGAACTGCCCGTGGGCGATGCCGGTGTCGATTGCTGCACCATCGCTTTCGGCCTGCGCAACGTGACACACAAGCAAAAGGCGCTCGAGGAGGCGCGTCGCGTGCTGAAGCCCGGCGGCCGCTTCTTCTGTCTCGAATTCAGCCGCGTCGAGGCGCCGCTACTCCGCCGGCTCTACGATCTCTACTCCTTTGCGGTGCTGCCACGGCTTGGCGCCGTCGTCGCGCACGATCGCGATGCCTATCAATATCTCGTCGAAAGCATTCGCCGCTTTCCGCCGCAGACCGAGCTCGCAGCGATGATGACCGGCGCCGGCTTCGAGCAGGTGAGCTGGCGCAATCTGTCAGGCGGCATCGCCGCCATCCATTCCGGCTGGCGGCTTTAAGCGTTTGCAACGGGGTTGCACCGCCCTGCCGCCGCGCTTATAGAAGAAAATTACGTCAATAGCGCGTGAAATAGAGCATGCTGCACGGCTGGCGCATCCTGTTGATCATCTCGGGCGGCATCGCCGCATATAAGGCGCTCGATCTTATCCGGCGCCTCAAGGAACGTGGCGTGCGCGTGCGCTGTATTCTGACCGCCGGCGCGCAGCAATTCATCACGCCGCTTTCGGCTGCGGCGCTGTCCGGCGAGAAAGCTTATACGGACCTCTTCTCGCTGACCGATGAGAGCGAGATGGGGCATCTGCGGCTAGCCCAGGAAAGCGATCTTCTCGTCGTTGCGCCGGCTTCGGCGGATATCCTCGCGAAAATGGCCGGAGGCATCGCCGACGACCTCGCCACAACCGCGCTTCTCGCGACCGACAAGCCGATCCTCGTCGCGCCGGCGATGAATTTCCGTATGTGGGAACACAAGGCGACGCAGGAGAATTTGGCGCGCCTCGCATCGCGCGGCGTCAAGCAGGTCGGGCCCAATGCCGGGCCGCTCGCCGAGAACGAAAGCGGCTTGGGCCGCATGGCGGAACCGCTGGAGATCGTCGCCGCGATCGAGAAAATTTTCGTTGCCGATGCAGCGCTCGGCGGCCGCCGCGCCCTCGTCACCAGCGGACCGACGCAGGAGCCGATCGACCCCGTGCGCTACATCGCCAACCGTTCTTCCGGTCGCCAGGGCCACGCCATCGCCGCAGCACTCGCGCGGCTCGGTGCCGATTGCGTACTGATCTCCGGCCCGACCGGCGAGCCCGATCCGCCGGGCGTCAAAGTCGTGCGTATCGAGACCGCGCGGGAAATGCTTGCCGCGTGCGACGCAGCGCTCCCGGCCGACATCGCAGTCTGCGCTGCCGCGGTCGCCGATTGGCGTGCGGAGGCCGCGCCCGCAAAGCTCAAGAAAAAAGCCGGCCCGCCGCCGGCGCTGAAGCTGGTCGAGAATCCCGACATCCTTGCGACGCTCTCCAAAGCGGACAATCGCCGGCCGAAACTGGTGATCGGCTTTGCCGCCGAGACCGAGAATGTCGTCGCCAACGCGCAGACAAAGCGCAACAAGAAAGGATGCGATTGGATCCTGGCGAACGATGTTTCGCCGGCGAGCGGCGTCTTCGGCGGCGAGAGCAACACCGTCCATCTGGTCGATGACAACGGCGTCGAGGATTGGCCGGCGATGTCGAAACGCGATGTCGGCGATCGGCTGGCGCGGCGGATCGCCGCTTTCTTTGCCGCGAAGGTCGCCGCGGAATGAGCACCGTCGGGGTAAAGCTCAAGGTTCTTCCGCATGGCAGCGGCTTGCCGTTGCCCGCCTATGCAACGGCCGACGCCGCCGGCGTCGATCTTGCCGCCGCGCTCGAGGCGCCGCTGACTTTGGCGCCGGGCGAGCGCAAGGATGTCCCGACCGGGATCGCGCTGGCGCTGCCGGCGGGATGGGAAGCCCAAGTGCGGCCACGCTCCGGCCTCGCGCTGCGCCATGGCGTCACGATCCTCAACAGCCCCGGCACGATCGACGCCGATTATCGCGGCGAGATCCGCGTCATCCTCGTCAATCTCGGCGGCGCGCCGGTGACGATCGCGCGCGGCGAGCGTATTGCGCAGCTCGTCATCGCCCCCGTCAGCCGGGCGGAATGGCAAGTCGTAAGCGAGCTACCGGCGACGGCACGCGGCGCCGGCGGCTTCGGCTCGACCGGGACCTGAACCGACGATGCTGCGCCTGACCAAGAAACTGCTGTTCGCGATCGAGGCGGTGCTCGACATCGCCTACAACGCCGGGAATATGCCGGTGCAATCGGGCGATATCACGAGCCGGCAAGGAATTCCCCGGCGCTATCTTGAGCAAGTGCTGCAGCAGCTCGTCCGCGCCAGCATTCTCGAAGGCGTGCGCGGACCGCGCGGCGGCTACCGGCTGGCGCGCGAGCGGCGGCGCATTACGGTCGGCGAGATCGTGCGCGTGGTGCGGATGCTGGAAAGCGGCGATGACCCGCTCGAGGGCGAGACGGGATCGCCGCTCGGCCGGCAGGTTGTGCGCCCGCTTTGGGCCGAGCTGCAAGAAGAGTTGATGAAGCAGCTCGATAACGTCACGATCGAGGAGTTGTGCACCCGCGCGCACCGGGCGGGGATCGCCGGCGAATATGCAGCGCGGCTCGATTTCTCGATTTGAGAGCCGGCAGGGAGACTGAACATGGCTGACATTAATTCCCGTGGCCGCGTCTATGACAGCATCGTCGATACGATCGGCGCGACGCCCCTGGTCCGCTTGAAGCGCCTCGCCGCGGCTCATCAGGTCAAGGCGGATCTGCTTGCGAAATGCGAGTTCTTCAATCCGCTGAGTTCGGTCAAGGATCGCATCGGCGTCGCCATGATCGACGCCGCCGAGAAAGCAGGCAAGCTGCATCCCGGCAAGACGGTGATCGTCGAGCCGACCTCGGGCAATACCGGCATCGCGCTCGCTTTCTGCGCCGCAGCCAAAGGCTATCGCTGCATACTCGTCATGCCCGACAGCATGTCGATGGAACGGCGTCGGATGTTGAAGCTCTTGGGCGCGGAACTCGAGCTGACCCCGGCGGCGCAGGGCATGCGCTTCGCTATCCAGCGCGCGGAGGAGTTGCTGAAAACCCTGCCCGACGCCTTCATGCCGCAACAATTCAACAACCCGGCCAATCCGCAAATCCACCGCGAGACCACCGCCGAAGAACTGTGGCGCGACACCGACGGCAAGATCGATGTAGTGGTGAGCGGCGTGGGCACCGGCGGCACGCTGACCGGTGTCGGATCGGTGCTGAAGCAGCGCAAGCCCGGCTTCAAGATGATCGCCGTCGAGCCCGAGGACAGCGCCGTCCTCTCGGGCGGCCCGCCGGGCCCGCATAAGATCCAGGGCATCGGTGCCGGCTTCATTCCGCAGATTCTCGACGCCAAGCTGATCGACGAAGTGTTGCGCATCTCGAACGACAGCGCCTTCCGCATGGCGCGCGAGGTGGCACGGCTCGAAGGCATGGCCGTCGGCATCTCCTCGGGCGCGGCCCTTGCGGCGGGAATCGAACTCGGCCAGCGTGCCGACATGGCCGGCAAACTCATCGCCGTGGTACTGCCCGATACCGGCGAGCGTTATCTCTCGACCGCCTTGTTCGACGGGCTCTGATCCGGGAATAGGTTCGCCGCGTATGGAATTGAGCGAGGCGCAGTTCGAGCGCTACGCCCGGCATCTGGTGCTGGACGAAGTCGGCGAAGAGGGCCAGCAGAAGCTGCTGCAATCGCGCGTGCTGGTGATCGGCGCCGGCGGCCTCGGTTCGCCGCTTTTGCTTTATCTCGCCGCGGCGGGCGTCGGCGCGCTGGGCATCGTCGACGACGACGCGGTCGATCTCTCCAACCTGCAGCGCCAGATCGTCCACGCAACCGAGAGCATCGGCGCGCCGAAAGTCGAGAGCGCGCGTCGCACCCTGACCCACGTAAACCCCGAAGTGAAGCTCGAGACCCATGCGCTGCGGCTCGACGAGAGCAATGCCGCCGCGCTGGTCGGGCAATATGATCTCGTCGCCGATGGCAGCGATAATTTCGCCACGCGTTATCTCTTGAACGATATGTGCTACCGGCAAAAGAAGCCGCTTATCGGCGCGGCGCTCGCGCCTTTCGACGGCCAGCTTTCGACCTTCAAGGCCTATCTCGGGCCACCGCATCCGTGCTATCGCTGCCTCTTCCGCGAGCCGCCGCCGCCGGATTCGGTGCCGCGCTGCGAGACCGCCGGTATTCTCGGCGCCATTGCCGGGGTAATGGGCACGCTGCAGGCGACCGAGGTGCTGAAAGAATTGCTCGGCATCGGCGAGAGTCTATCCGGCACGCTGCTCGTCTATGACGCGCTGCGCACCGGGTTCCACAGCATCAAGCTGCCGCGCGATCCCGATTGCCCGACCTGCGGGACGAAGCCGTGAAAGTTTTCGCGATCGCGGTAGCACTGCTGGGGGCAATGGTCGGCATGGCGCAAGCCGCCGAGAAGTCGGCCGAGCCGGTGCCGCGCTTCGTTAGCCTTCGGGCCGATACGGTCAATTTGCGCACCGGCCCCGGCAGCCGCTATCCGATCGAATATGTCTATCACCGCAAGGGCTATCCGTTGGAGATCGTCGCCGAATTCGACCAATGGCGGCAGGTGCGCGACTGGCAGGGCACCGAGGGCTGGGTGCATCAGCGCATGGTCAACGGCAACCGCAGCGTCGTCGTGCAGGGCGCGCAGCGCATCCTGCGCGCGTCGGGCGATAGCAGCGCCGCGCCGGTGGCGAAGCTCGATCCCGGCGTCATCGCCCATCTCCTCGAATGCACCGCCGGCTGGTGTCAGATCGACGTGCAGAACGGCACCAGCGACGTCAAAGGCTGGCTCAGCCGCAACGAGATCTGGGGCGTACTGCCGAACGAGGTGGTGAAGTGACGCGTGGAAGGTCACTCCGCCAAATTCCCGCTTTCGCGGGAATGACGATCAGACAGGCTTAAGCGAAATCCTTTTCCAGCGCAGTGCGGACACGCTCAGGCATCACGGCGATATGGCCGTAATTCTCATGGTCGATACCGACCAGCACTTGGGCGCCCGGCGCCTTGAACGCCTTCACTTGCGCCGCGGCGAATGGAAAGCGCAGGAACTGCACCGATGACGCCTTGCCCTCCGACGAGGTGTTCTCACGCGTCGGATCGGGCGTCCCGGGGACGCGCTCGCCGCCGATCTGGATGAACATCTTATGTTCAATGCCGCCGAGCGTCGCCAAGACTCGCTCGCGGCGCATTGCGTCCTCGATCTCGATCATCACTGTCGCGATCAGTTCCTCGCCTTGTGGGATGAGCGGATTATAGGCTTCGAGCTCGTCGGCGATCTGCTGCTCGCCGCCTTTCTCGATGTAGAGCATCTCGTGGATCTGATGCCACATCGTGTCGTAGCTCTCGAAATAAAAGGTCACGAACGGACCGACCTCGACGCGGCGGTCGCGCTTCATTTCGGTGATGCGTTTCTTGTAGTCGCGCCGGTCTTTGGCATAGGCCGCGGGGTCGAGGATGTCGGCGCGGTTGATCGCGCGCTTGTTCGCGGTTGCGGCGGTCATCGCTGATCTCCTTCGAGTAGCCCATAGGCGCGAGCCATGAGTTCGATCGGGTGTAGCGTCTCGGGCGGTTTCGCGCCTTCATCGCGCTCCGCCGCAGCGACGCCTTGCTGCAGATGTAATGCCGCAAGCGGGCATTCGGACGACAGCACCGCTTTGTTATCGCGTGCCGCTTGCCGCGCTGCCGGACGGCCGACCTTCATGGCGACGCCGAAGTTCTCTTTCTTCACGCCCCAGCTGCCGCCGTGGCCGGAGCAGCGCTCGATCACGTCGATATCGGCATCGGGCAGCAGCCGCAGCATCTCCGCCGCCTTCGCGCCCATATTCTGCGCCCGCGCATGGCAAGCGAGATGCAGGCTGACGCCGCCGGGGACAGCGCGAAGACCCGGCGCGAGCCCCTCTTTCTTGGCGATATCGACGACGTATTCGGTGAGATCGGAGGTCGCGTTGGAAAGGCGCGTCACATCTTCATCGCCCGGCAGAAGTAGCGGCCATTCGAATTTCAGCATCAGGGCACAGGACGGCACGAGCGCGACGATGTCGTAGCCTTGCTCGATGTAGGGCTTCAGCGCGAGCGCGACGCGCTTCGCCTTACCGGCGACGCGGGGCAAATCGCCTTGCTCCATCTGCGGCATGCCGCAGCATTCGGGATAGAGCACTTCGGTGGCGACGCCGTTTCTCGCCAGCACCGCTTGCGTCGCCTCGCCGATGCGCGGGTTGTTGTAATTGACGAAACAGGTTGCGTAGAGCACGGCCTTGCGGCCGAAAGCGGGCGCGGTTTCGTCGGGCCTCGCTGGGCGGCGCAGCGCGCGGGCCTCGAAGGTTTGCGTATGAAATTTCGGCAGCGCCGCGCGGCGATCGATATCCGCGACCGCTTCCATGATCGGCCGCGTTAGTTTGTTGTCGAGCTTCCCGGCCCAATTGATCAGCGGCGCGACCGGGCGCGCGAACTTGCCGTTGCGATCGGTCTCGGAAAGCGCGCGATCGCTCAACGCGACCTTGCCGGCTTTCGCCTGCGCCGCGCGGTGGCGCAGCATCAGGTGCGGAAAATCGATGTTGAATTCATGTGGCGGCACGTACGGACATTTCGTCATGAAGCACATGTCGCAGAGCGTGCAGGCTTCGACGACTTCGGCGTATTTCTCTTTCGGCACGCCGTCGAGTTCCCCCGTCGGCCCTTCATCGATCATGTCGAAAAGCCGGGGGAAACTGTCGCAGAGATTGAAGCAACGGCGGCAGCCGTGACAGATGTCGAAGACGCGATGAAGCTCCGCCTCGATCTTCGCGGCGTCGTAAAAATCGGGATCCTGCCAGGCAATGGGATGGCGCATCGGCGCGCCGAGACCGCCCTCGGACATTCCGCTACTCCCAACGGGTCAAAAAATGAGGAGGGACGCTAGACGCGGCGTTTCCGCGTATGGCGTCCCTCGTCGAAAGATGGCGGCTTACTTGCCGAGCGTATCGAGCGCTTTCTGGAAACGGCCGGCATGCGACTTCTCGGCCTTGGCGAGCGTCTCGAACCAGTCGGCGATCTCGTCGAAGCCTTCCTGGCGGGCGGTCTTCGCCATCCCGGGATACATGTCGGTGTATTCGTGCGTCTCGCCGGCAACCGCCGCCGCGAGATTCTTGTCGGTCGAGCCGATCGGCTTGCCGGTCGCCGGATCGCCGACCTCCTGCCGATATTCGAGATGGCCATGCGCGTGGCCGGTCTCGCCTTCCGCGGTTGAGCGGAATACGACCGCGACGTCGTTGAAGCCTTCGACATCGGCCTTTTGTGCGAAATAGAGATAGCGGCGGTTTGCCTGGCTCTCGCCCGCGAAAGCCTCTTTCAAATTCGCTTCCGTCTTGCTGCCTTGTAGCTTGGCCATATGGTCCTCCTCCTCAGTCAATCGGGAACGTACTACTTTAGAACATTTCTAAATTAACATTCGAGCGCTGGGCTGTCAACGTTTAGCCCCGCTTCAGCCTTTCGGCGCCACGCGGATCACGACGTCGACGCGGCGGATGGCGCCATGCGGCGGCTGCGGCAAATTCCTCACCTCGATCTTGTCGCTCGGGATATCCATCAGCTTGCCGGTCTCTTCGAAGAAGAAATGATGGTGGTCGGCGATGTTCGTGTCGAAATACGAACGCCCCGGATTGACCACGACCTCGCGCAACAGCCGCGCGTCGACGAATTGATGGAGCGTGTTGTAGATCGTCGCGAGCGAGACCGGGATCGACGCGCCCACGGCCTCGTCATGCAGCTGCTCCGCGGTGACGTGGCGATCGCCCTTCTCGAAGAGAAGTTTGGCCAGCGCCAAACGCTGCCGCGTCGGCCGGAGCTTGGCCGCGCGCAGCAATTCGAGAGCACCGGCAAACGGACGATGATTGCTCATGACGCCAATATGGCACCGCGTGATCGTCTAGTTTAGAGGTAATCTAAATTTAGCGGAATTGCCGGCCGGGGCCAAGCGCGCTTATAAGCCGCATCCTGCGACAAGAATCCTGCGAGGAGAGGCATCATGAAGATCGAGACCCTGAGCTATTCCGCCGGCGACACGACATTTCAAGGCTATCTTGCCGATCCCGAAGGCAGCGGGCGCCGTCCCGGCGTGCTGATCGTCCATGAAGCGCCGGGCCTCAACGACCACCCGAAACGCCGCGCGCGCATGATCGCCGAACTCGGCTATGTCGCGCTGGCCGTCGACATGTATGGCGGCGGTCGCACGGCACAAAAGCCCGATGATTCAATGAACCTTATGGGTGCGCTGCGCGAGGACAACGACAAGCTGCGCCGGCACGTGCGTGCCGGCTACGACGCTCTGGTCGCGCGGCCCAATGTCGATGCCAAGCGCATCGGCGCGATGGGCTATTGCTTCGGCGGGCTCTGCGTGCTCGAGCTGGCGCGCATGGGCACGCCCCTTGCCGGCGTCGTCAGCTTCCACGGCATTCTCTCGACCACGAATCCGGACGAGGCAAAGAACGTCACGGCGAAAATCCTCGTCTGCACCGGCGCCGAGGATCCACTGGTACCGCCCGAGCAGGTCGCGGCTTTCGAAGCCGACATGACCAAAGCCAATGTCGATTGGCAGGTCATCACCTATGGCGGCGCGAAGCATGCCTTCACCAATCCCGACGCCGGCGGCCGCATGCCGGCGCTCGCCTATAATGCCGACGCGGATGCGCGCTCCTGGGAAGCGATGCGCTCCCATTGGTACGAGTTGTTCGGCCGGCCTTAAGCGCGGCGCGTGAGCGAGCCGCGCGTCACCGCGATCGATACGCCGGCGGTGCGCGGCTTTCTGCACGCGCCGAGCAAAGCGAGCGGCAGTGGGCTGTTGCTCACGCACGGCGCGGGCAGCGATTGCAGCGCGCCCTTGCTGATTGCCGTCGCCGGGCAGTTTTGCGCGTGCGGCTTCACCGTCCTGCGCTGCGACCTCGCCTTTCGGCGTAAGCGTCCCAAGGGCCCGCCCCTGCCCGCCACTGCGGCGGCGGACCGCGCCGGCCTGAGCGATGCGGTCGCGGTGCTGCGCGAACAAGTCTCCGGCAAGGTCTACCTTGGCGGCCATTCCTATGGCGGACGGCAAGCGAGCATGCTCGCCGCCGAAACGGCCGACGTCGCGGCCGCGCTGCTGGTGCTCTCCTATCCGCTCCATCCGCCCGACAAGCCGGCGCAGCTCAGGACGCAGCATTTCCCGCGGCTACGCGTGCCGGCATTGTTCGTCTCAGGAACAAAGGACGCGTTCGGAGCAGTCGCAGAATTAAAGGCCGCGATCAAAGCGATCCCCGCGCGGACGCAGCTAATCGCGATCGACGGCACGGGCCATGATCTGAAGCGCGGTCGCTTCGATCTCGCAAAGCTACCCAAAGCGCTCACCGAACTCGGCCAATCATGATGCCCGCATGAATTCCCGATCTCGGAGGGTCGTGCGGCATCCGCGCCTGCGATTATGATGCGGCGCTATCAGGGGGGAAGGCCGAACGCATGAAATCGCCAATCAAGAGACGGCGCGTCATCAACAGGGGACGCCTGCTGACGCTGCTCGGCGCCGCTATCGCGATCGGTGCCGCTCCGATGCCATCATACGCCCTCGAGCCGATGACCGTCGGCTATTACGGCTCGGACGCGACGCTCGCTGCCTTCATCGCCAAGGAAGAGGGCTTCTTCGAGAAACATGGCATCGATGCGACCTTGAAGCAGATGTCTGGCGTCTCGACTGCGGCGCCGCTTGCCCTCGTCGCGGGTTCGGTACAGGTGATCTCGGCATCGTTTCCAACCGCGGTTCTCGCCGCGGAGCAGGGACTCGATGTGAAGATCCTCGCCGGCACGACGGTCAGCGCACCCGGCTTCCATATCGCGGCGCTGGTCAGGCGGCCCGAGCTCGACATCACGACGGCAAAGGATGTCGAAGGCCACACCGTCGGCGTCGCCGGCATCAACAACTTCCTGCATGTGCTGATGGTGAGATGGCTCGGTGACAACGGCGCCGATCCGGCCAAGGTGCATTTCATCGAAGTCGGCATGCCGCAAATGGCGGACCTTCTCCGCTCCGGCCAGATCGACGCGGCGACGCCGGTTGAACCGGTCACGACCCGCCTCCTCAGCAGCGGCGCCGGCAAGCTCGTCGCCTACTATACCGACGGCCTGCCCGCCGGTATCTCGGCCTATGTGCTGATGATCGGCGGCAACTATGCCGCGGCGCATGCCGAGACCGTCGTCGCCTTCCGCGCCGCGCTCGATGACGGACTCGCCTGGTACCACGCGCATCCCGACGAGGTCGACGCGATGCTCGTCAAATATCTCCGTCTGCCGATCGAGGTGCTGCGCGCTTCGCCGAAAGCGCCTTACGACAACAAGATTTCGACGCAGCAGGTGGCCTTCTGGATCGACGAGATGACGAAGCAGAAGCTGCTCTCGCAACCGCTCGATCCGGCGAGGGTCGTCGTGCCGTAAGGGTTGCGGACAGCACGGCGCACGACGGCGCGCCGAACCGCGCTCGACGATTCGGCGCGTGATTATCGCACGAGGTCACGCCCCCCAAATATCGGCCGCGACCTCGACGATGCGCGCGAGCTTGCGCTCGACCAGATCGGGCGCAAAGCGCCCGGCGCGCGCGACGCTCGAGAAGCCGCATTGCGGCGACAGCGCGAGCTGCTCGAGCGGCGCGTGCTTTGTCGCCTCGCCGATGCGTCGCTTCAACGCGTCGGCGGATTCGACCTCCGGCTGCTTGGTGCTGACGAGACCGAGTACCGCGATTTTTTCTTTCGGGAGAAAGCGCAGCGGCGCGAAATCGCCGGCGCGCGGCGTATCGTATTCGAGGAAGAACCCATCGACTTGCAAGAGATTGAAGATACGGTCGGCGACGGGCTCGTAGCCGCCATCCGCCATGCCATGGCCGAGGTTGCCACGGCACAGATGGACGGCGACAGTCATGCCCGCCGGCCGGTCCTTGATCGATTGGTTGATCGCGTCGATATAGGAGTCGATGAGGTCGTCGGGATTTTCGCCGCGCTCGCGCACTCGCTGCTGGTTCTTCGGATCGCACAGCACCGCGATCGGCACCTCATCCATCTGCAGATAGGTGCAGCCACGGCGCGCGAGATCGGCGATCTCCTCGCGCATGATCGCGGTCAGCGCCGCGAAGTAGGCCTCGCGGTCGGGGTAGACCGCGCGATCGAAAGCGGCATCACCGCTGAAATGGGCGATCGACGGCGTCGGCAGATTTGCTTTGATCGGCCGCGTCGTCATCGTCTTCAACGACGCGAAATCGTCCGCCGAGAGCGCCGCGCGACGGCTCAGAGGCGCGATGCAGCGCGGCTCGCCATGGCCGTCGAATTTCGTGCCGTCGAAGGTCGTGAAGGCGAAGGCCGCGACATCGGGCTTGGCGGCGAAGCCATCGCATTTTTCATAGAGGAACTCACGCCAGCCGGTCTTGCGGAACTCGCCGTCGGTGATGGCGCCGATGCCGGCTCGTTCCTGCAGCGCGACCGCCTCGCGGATGCACTCGTCTTCGAGCCGGGTGAGTTCCGCCTTCGCAAGCTTGCCCGCGCGGAACGCCTCGCGCGCCTGAAGCAGCCGCTCCGGCCGGGGCAGGCTGCCGACATGCTCGGCGCGGAAAGGCGGATTCGTCCTCGCGGCTGCCAT
Organism: Allostellaceae bacterium; assembly: GCA_036490955.1. GTDB lineage: Bacteria > Pseudomonadota > Alphaproteobacteria > ATCC43930 > CGMCC-115725 > CAIKMD01. The sequence goes on from DASXCX010000167.1 coordinate 22,896, forward strand.
AACACCTCCCTCTGCCTTATGTCTTGCCGGCGATGCTACCGCCGCTGCGACCGGGCGAGAACCCTGACACGCATCGCCCCATCGGCGCCTGAAAACGCAATCCTAGCTAAGGGTTTCGGGCGCGAAGAGCTCTTCGAGCTTCCAATCGCGCGCCAAGAGCCGCTGCTGCCGATTGTAGCGCAGGCATGTCTCGAGCGCCTGGCGGTTGCGCTCGATGCCATAAGGCCAGAAATCATCGCCCATCAGCCGGCGATTGCGCTCCTGCAGCGCGGCGGCCCAGGGGATCATCAGCGCCGGGGAGAAGAAGATCGAGCCGGCGCGATAGGTATTCTGCGCCGCCTGCTTCGCCTTTTCGAATGCATCCATGACGGCGCGCGCCACCCACGGATTCTCGCGATAAACCGAGCGCTTGATCACGACCGTGTGCATGATCGGGAAAACCTTGGTGCGCGCGAAATAATCGCGCTCGACCGTCTCGAAATCCTCGAACAGCCGGCCGATCTTCGGCGAGCCGGCGCGCATCGAGGGCGGGAGCCAGGCCGAGAACAGCGCGTCGATTTCGCCGTCCAGCAGCATCTGGTCGAGTGTCTGGCCAGCCCGGATACCGCTGATCGTGACGCCCGGCGGATGGACCGGCACGGCCCAATCGGCGGAGCGGCTCGGCGTCTCGAGCTCGCCGACGTAATAGCTCATGCTGTCGGCGGCGACGCCGTAATCCTCGTGCAGCGGTCCTTTCGCCCAGATGCCGGCGTCGTGACCGTAGCGATGCAGCTCGCCGACCTTCCGGCCGATGAGATCGCGCGGCTCTTGGATGCCGCTCTCCTTGTTGATGAAGATCGCGCCATGGCGAAACAGGCGATTGGGAAAGACCGGGATCGCGACGAACGGCGGATCGGGCTGCTCGAGGCTGCGCAGGTAATAGGTGATGCCGAGCTCGGAGACATCGAATTCGCCCTTCATCGTCCGTTCCATGATCGCGCCGACCTGCGGCGCGCTGCGATATTCGAGCTCGATGCCGTCGGGCTGGACACTGCCATCGGCAAGCGCGCGGGTGCGGTCGTAGTGCCAGCAGCCGAGGATGAGTTTGAGCTTCGCCACGAGACTCCCCTTATCGATACCGTTCGGAGATGCAACTGCGTAGCACAGGCACGCGCCGAATCTTACAGGCGCGCGCTGTCGTGCGAAGCGAAATAAATGATCAGTCTCCGGTCTTCAGCCGCTCGACCAGCTCGCGCACGCTCGGGACGAAGCCGTTGGCGTAGAACGGGTCGCTGCCGAAGCGATAGGCGTTGTGGCCCGAGAACATCAGCTCGAATTCGCAATCGTCGGAGTGGCTGATCGCCTGCAAGGTTTTCTGGATGCAGAAGCTGCGCGGATCCGCCTTCTTGCCGGTGGTGCCCTGCTCGTTCTGCGCCCAGTTCGAGAATTGGCAAGCCGAGAGGCAACCCATGCAATTGATCTGATCGTTGCGGATTTCGAGCGCCTTTTTCGGCGCGACGAAGACCAGCGTCGAATCGGGGGTGCGCAGCGCCTCGGTGAAGCCCAGCCCGATCCAGGTCAGCGCGCGCTCGCGATCATGCGGCGTGACGTAAACGACGCGGTGCCGGGCGCCGACTTCGAGCGCCGCGAGATGATCGCCTACCGCCTCGATCGAATAGGCGATCTGGCGGTCGTTGCGATCGCGCAGCTCGTTGATGAAATTGTTGCGCACCGCTGAGGAATAGAAACCGGTCGGGCTGAAGCGATTGAGATAGACGTCGCCCTCTTTGAGAGTCAGCAGCTTGCGCTTCCAAGCGTCGGAGATCGGGCTTTCCTTGGTGAGCAGCGGCCGCGTGCCGAACTGGAAAGCGATCGGCCCGAGATCGGGATTGTCGATCCAATCTTCCCATTCCTTGAGACACCAGACGCCGCCCGCCATCACGATCGGCGTATCGTCGAGGCCGAATTCGCGCATCAGCTTCCTGAGCTCGAGCACGCGCGGGAACGGCGGTTCCGGCGCTTCGGGATTCTCGCTGTTGGTGATGCCGTTATGACCGCCGGCGAGCCACGGATCCTCGTAAACGACCGCACCCATGAGATCGCGGAATTTATGATAGGCGCGTTTCCACAGCGCGCGGAAGGCGCGCCCCGACGAGACGATCGGATAGTAGTAGACGCCGTAGCGCTGGCAGATTTCGGCGATCTTATAGGGCATGCCCGCGCCGCAAGTGACGCCGGCGATGAGACCGCGCGCGCCTTCCAACACGCCGTGCAGGATGCGCTCGGCGGCGGCCATCTCCCACAGGATGTTCATGTGGATGCGGCCTTGGCCGTTCGAGCGCTCATAGGCGACGCGTGCCTGATGGACGCCCCCCGCGATCGAGAAGGCGATCAACTCCTCATGCCGCTCGCGCCGCGTGCGTCCCCGATAGATTTGCTCGGTCTTGTAGCCGTCCGCATCGAAGCTGTCGGCATTGACGCCGGAGAAGGTGCCGACGCCGCCGCTCGCCGCCCAGGCGCCGGAGCTTTCGCCGTTGGATACGGAAATGCCCTTGCCGCCTTCGATCAGCGGCAGCACTTCGCGCCCGGAGATGAGCAACGGTTTAAGCGCCTTCACGAGACCTTTCCTCCGCCGATGACCATAGCAAGTCCAAGGATCGACCGCCCTGCCAATCCTCGGCTCTGCCCTTCAGCCAGCCGTTACTGAGCCGGCTGGGCTTGCGTCGCCTTGGCGTCATCGCGTTGGCGCTTTTCTTCGGCGGCCTTGGTGCTGATGTCCTCGCCGGTCGTCTGGTCAACCTGCTTCATCGACAGCTTGACCTTGCCGCGATCGTCGAAGCCGAGAACCTTGACCTTCACCTGGTCGCCGACCTTCACGATATCGGTGGTCTTGGCGACACGATGCGGCGCCAATTCGCTGATATGGACGAGGCCGTCTTTCGCGCCGAGGAAGTTGACGAAGGCGCCGAATTCGACGGTCTTCACCACCTTGCCATTGTAGATCACGTTCACCTCGGGCTCGGCGACGATGCCGCGGATCCAGTCGATCGCCGCTTGCGCCGCAGCGCCGTCGACCGCCGCGACCTTGATCGTGCCATCGTCCTCGATATCGACCTTGGCGCCGGTGACCTCGCAGATCTCGCGGATAACCTTGCCGCCCGAGCCGATGACTTCGCGGATCTTATCCTTCGGGATCGTGAGCGTGGTGATGCGCGGCGCGTTGTTCGAGACCGCTTCGCGCGCGGCTTCCAAGGCCTTCGACATCTCGCCGAGGATGTGGATACGGCCGCCCTGCGCCTGATGAAGCGCAACTTTCATGATCTCCTCGGTGATCGAGGTGATCTTGATGTCCATCTGCAGCGCGGTGATGCCTTTTTCCGTGCCGGCGACCTTGAAGTCCATGTCGCCCAGGTGATCCTCGTCGCCGAGGATGTCGGAGAGGACGGCGAATTTATCGCCTTCCTTGATGAGACCCATGGCGATGCCCGCGACCGGCCGCAACAGCGGCACACCGGCATCCATCAGCGACAGCGAAGACGAGCACACCGTCGCCATCGAGGACGAGCCATTCGATTCCGTGATCTCGGACACGACGCGGATCGTGTAGGGGAACTTTTCCTTCTCCGGCAGGAGCGGATGGACCGCCCGCCAGGCGAGCTTGCCATGACCGATTTCGCGACGGCCGGGCGTGCCCATGCGGCCGGCTTCGCCGGTCGAATAGGGCGGGAAATTGTAATGAAGCAGGAAATTCGAGCGGAATTCGCCTTCGAGCGCATCGATGATCTGCTCGTCCTGGCCGGTGCCGAGCGTCGTCACGCCGAGCGACTGCGTCTCGCCGCGGGTGAAGAGCGCCGAGCCGTGAGCGCGCGGCAGCACGCCGACCTCGACCGAGATCGGGCGCACGGTCTTGGTGTCGCGGCCGTCGATACGCGGCTTGCCGTCGATGATGGCGCCGCGAACGATGTCCTTCTCGAGTCCCTTGAAGCATTTGCCCGCGAGCGTCTTCTCGGCGTCGTCGGGGAAAAGTTCGGGGATCTTCGCCTTGGCGGCTTCGAGTCGCTGCTGGCGCGCCTGCTTCTGCTGCTCGCCGTAGGCGGCGGCGATCTCGGCGCTCACGGCCGCGCTTAGCTTCTGCTCGATGGCGGCTGCATTCGCCGGCTTCTCGGGCATGGCCCACGGCTCTTTCGCCGCGACTTCGGCGAGCTCGATGATCGCTTGGATCACCGGCTGGAAGGATTTGTGTCCGAACATCACCGCGCCGAGCATCACGTCTTCCGACAGCTCTTTGGCTTCGGATTCGACCATCAGCACGCCTTCGGTGGTGCCGGCAACGACGAGCTCGAGTTGAGAATTCGGCAACTCATCGAGCTTCGGGTTGATGACGTATTGGCCGTCGATGTAGCCGACGCGCGCGCCGGCGATCGGGCCGAGGAAGGGGATGCCCGAGATGGTCAGCGCCGCCGAGGCACCGACGAGCGCGACGATGTCGGGATCGTTCTCGAGATCGTGGCTCAGCACGGTGCAGACGACTTGCGTCTCGTTGAGGAAGCCCGACGCGAAAAGCGGGCGGATCGGGCGATCGATGAGGCGCGAGGTCAGCACCTCTTTTTCGGACGGGCGCCCTTCGCGCTTGAAGAAGCCGCCCGGGATCTTACCCGCGGCGAACGTCTTTTCCTGGTAGTTGACGGTGAGCGGGAAAAAATCCTGCCCCGGTTTCTGCTGCTTGTTGGCGACAGCGGTGCAGAGCACCGTGGTCTCACCGTAGGTCGCCATCACAGCGCCATTGGCCTGCCGCGCGACTTTGCCGGTCTCGAGGACGAGGCGTCGGCCGCCCCACATCAACTCTTTGCGATATACCTCGAACATGATCGGGTTCTCTCTCTTCTCTCTTTGCTCTCTGGTGAAAGGCATGGGGGCGCGGCGCGAGCGACCCTTTCGGTCGTCGCGGCGCTGGCGCCCGTTGAAACGTTAGAATGTAGCTGCCGGCTCAGCGGCGGAGCCCCAGACGCTCGATCAGCTTGTTGTAGCGCGCGACATCCGTGCGCTTCAGATAATCGAGCAAGCTGCGGCGCTGGCCGACCATCACGAGCAGGCCGCGTCGTGAGTGGAAATCTTTTTGATGATGGCTCAGATGCTCGGTCAGATTGACGATCCGTTCCGACAGCAGCGCAACTTGCACTTCCGGCGAACCGGTGTCGTCCTGCTTGCGCTGATATTCCTGAACCAGCTCTTGCTTGCGCGCGAGCGTAATCGACATCGGTCTCTCCTTGTCTCAAAAATTCATCACACGCACGGGGCGTATTAAGCCTTTGTCGATTGCGGCCAACGCCACCAGCCTTCCGTCGCTGGTTGCGCGGATCGTTGCGCCATCTCCGAGAAGATCGATGCGCGCCCGATCCGATGGGCGCAATGGCGTCACGACACGGCCGCAACGCAAGGCCTCCGCCTCTTCGCCGCTCAAGGCCAACGCCGGGATGTCGTCCAGCGCGGTCTCGATCGGAAGCAAATGCCCGGAAGCGGGCGGACTATGCCCCAGCGCTTCCAGTTTATCCAGGGAAATCGCCGCGTCCAGGGTGAAGCGCCCGACCGCCACGCGGCGCAACGCGCTGACATGTGCGTAGCACCCCAGCGCGAGGCCCAAATCACGGCCAAGTGCCCGTATATAAGTGCCTTTTCCGACCTCGGCCGCGAATTCCGCATGGTCCCGATCGGGCATCGACAGAAGCGTCAGCCGCGCGACGTCAACCGGCCGGAGCGCCAGATCGGGGGCGGTGCCGCCGCGCGCGAGGTCATAGGCGCGCTCGCCCTCGACCTTGATGGCCGAGAAATCGGGCGGCCGCTGCAGGATCGTGCCCTCGAAAGCCGGCAAGGCAGCGAGGATCTGTTCGCGACTAGGCCGCGCCGCGCTGCTCGCGATCACCGCGCCCTCGCCATCATCGGTGCTGCGCGCCTCGCCCCAGCGCAGGCCGAAACGATAGGTTTTGCGGCTTCCCATCGCGTAAGCCACGGTCTTCGTCGCCTCGCCCAGCGCGATCGGCAGCACGCCGGTGGCGAGCGGATCGAGCGTGCCGCCATGGCCGGCCTTGGCCGCATCGAGGAGACGGCGCACGATCGCGACCGCACGGCTCGAGCTCATGCCGAGCGGCTTATCGAGAATGAGCCAGCCATGGATCGGCTGGCCGCGCCGCTTACGCGCCATCGTCTTCGCTCTCGCCGGCCGGTTTCTCGTCCGGCTCCAAATCTCGCGCCACGTCGTCACGCCGCAGCAGCGCGTCGATGCGGCTGGCCTCGTCGAAGCTTTGATCGAAGGCGAAGACGATTTGCGGCGCGATTCGCAGTTTCACCTCTTGCGCGACGAGACGGCGCAAATGGCCGGCGCCGCGCTTCAGCCCCGCCATGATCTCGGCGGCGTTGCGCCCGGCGAGCGGCATCACGTAAGCGGTCGCGCGTTTGAGATCAGGCGCGACGCGCACCTCGGTGACGGTCAGCGGCGCCTCATGCAAGGCCGGATCATGCAGCTCGCCGCGTTCGAAGATGCGCGCCAAGGCATGGCGCATCTCTTCGCCGACGCGGAGCTGACGCTGCGATGGCGCCGCGTTCGATCGCGATTTCGCCGCACTCGGTCTGGGTGTCACGGATGCCTCGCACGCAACGAGGGGAGGCTACGCGCTCATAGCGCGCGCGCGACCTCTTCGACCTCGAAGCACTCGATGACGTCGCCCTTTTCGATATTGTCGTAATTCTCGAACGCCATGCCGCATTCGAAGCCCTCGCGGACTTCACGCACTTCGTCCTTGAAGCGCTTCAAGGTCTTCAGCGTGCCTTCGTGAATCACGACGTTATCACGCAACAATCGCACCTTGCCGCCGCGCTTGACGGTGCCCTCGGTGACCATGCAACCGGCGACTTTGCCGACCTTCGAGATGTTGAACACCTCGCGGATTTCGGCGTTGCCGAGAAACTTCTCGCGCCTGGTCGGCGACAAGAGGCCGCTGAGCGCCGCTTTGATCTCGTCGATCACCTCGTAGATGATCGAGTAGTAGCGGATCTCGACGCCGTCACGACGCGCCATATCGCGCGCCTGCGGATTGGCGCGGACATTGAAGCCCACGATGACCGCTTGCGACGCCTTGGCGAGGATGATGTCGCTCTCGTTGATGCCGCCGACCGCCGCATGCAGCACACGCACCGAGACTTCGTCGGTGCCGAGCTTCTCGAGCGACCCGGTGATCGCCTCAAGCGAGCCTTGCACGTCGGATTTGACGACAACCGCAAGCTCTTTCGCGGCGCCCGCCGCGGCCTGAGCGAACATCTGTTCGAGCGTCCCGCGCGCACCGGCGGTGGCCTGCTGCTCGCGGCGCAGACGCTGGCGATAGGCGGCGATGTCGCGCGCCTGGCTCTCATCGGCAGCGACCGTGAAGTCGTCGCCCGCCATCGGCGCGCCGGAGAGACCCAACACCTCGACCGGCATCGCCGGCAAGGCTTCGGTGATGTTCATCCCGCGATCGTCGATCAGCGCGCGCACCCGGCCCCATTCGCTACCAGCGACGAAGATGTCGCCGACCTTGAGCGTGCCGCGCTTGATCAACACGGTCGCGACCGGACCGCGGCCGCGCTCGAGCTGCGCTTCGATCACGCTGCCTTCGGCGGGACGGTTCGGATTGGCTTTAAGGTCGAGGATTTCGGCCTGCAGCAGGATGGCTTCTTCGAGCTTGTCGAGATTGGTCTTCTTGGTGGCCGAGACTTCGATGTCGAGCACGTCGCCGCCGAGTTTTTCGACCACGATTTCGTGTTGCAGCAGTTCCTGGCGCACCTTGTCGGGATTGGCGCCCTGCTTGTCCATCTTGTTGATCGCAATGATCATCGGCGCGCCGGCCGCTTTGGCGTGGCGCAACGCTTCGATGGTCTGCTCCTTGATGCCGTCATCGGCGGCAACCACCAGCACGACGATATCGGTGACATGGGCGCCGCGGGCGCGCATCGCCGTAAAGGCCTGATGGCCTGGCGTGTCGATGAAGGTGATCTTCTGGCCGGTCTGCAGCGTGACCTGATAGGCGCCGATATGCTGGGTGATGCCGCCTGCTTCGCCGGCGACCACGTCGGTCTGACGCAGCGCGTCGAGCAACGAGGTCTTGCCGTGATCGACGTGGCCCATCACGGTGACGACCGGCGGCCGCGGCTCCAGTGTTTCGGGCGCGTCGTCCTCGCCCTTCAAGCCGCTTTCGACGTCGGCTTCGGAGACGCGTTTCATGCGATGACCGAACTCGGTCACCACCAGCTCGGCAGTGTCGGCATCGATGCTCTGATTGATGGTCGCCATGACGCCCATCTTCATCAACGTCTTGATAACGTCGACGCTGCGCTCGGCCATGCGGTTGGCAAGCTCTTGCACGGTGATGGTTTCCGGCACGACGACGTCGCGCACGATCTTCGTTTGCTCCTGCAGCATCTGCAGCGCGCGCAGCTTCTCGCGCTCGCGATGGCGCTTGACCGAAGCCAGGCTGCGTTGCCGCTCTTCGTCGTCGGTGTTGAGCGCGCGAACGACGGTGAGTTTGGCGTTACGGCGGTGGTCGTCGCGACGCGGCGCGGCGGCGGGACGGCGCGGCGGCGCGCCGGGACGAGCGCCGCGGCGCGCGGTCGATTCTTCCTCGGGCTCTTCCTCGACGACCTTGATCTTGCCGGCGGCGGTCAGCGCCGCGACCTTGGCCGCAGCGGCCTTGCCGGCGCGATCCGCGACTTCGCGACGCGAATCCTCGACAGCCTTCTCCTGTTTGCGGCGGTCGTCGTCCTGCTTGCGTTTGTCGACCTCTTCGGTCTTGCGCTTGCTGTCTTCCTCGACCGCTTTACGCTTGCTCTCTTCGTCGAGGCGATGCGCTTCCTCGGCGGCGCGGCGCGCGGCTTCCTCGCGTTCGCGATCAGCGTCCGCCTGGCGTCGCGTTTCCGCGTCCGCAATCGCGCCTTTCAGCGCGCGAACGCGATGCGCCCGCTCTTCCTCGGTGAGGCCTTGCGGCAATACGACGGGACGGCGCGCGGGCGCGACGGTCGTCGGCTTGGCGGTGGCAGGCGCCGCGGCAGCAGCGGCGGCCGGCATCTCGGCCGGTTTTTCCCCGGGTCCGACAACGCGCTTCTTGCGCACCTCGACCTGGACGGTCTTGGTCCGGCCGTGCGGAAAGCTCTGACGCACCTGCCCGGTCTCGATCGGCTTGCGCAGCTCGAGTTTCCCGCCCGTGCGACCGAGACTTAGCGGCCGCTTATCCTGGTCCGTACTATCGGTCACTCACTTCCACCTTTACGCCAGCGCGGAAGCCCTGCAGCCGCCGCGCCTCGGCAATGAATAAATCCGCCAGCCGCCCTTTGCCGAGAGCGACATGCATCACTTGCTCGCGCCCGAAGGCCCCACCCAGTTCCCGCGCGTCGAGACAGGCGACACGGGGCAGAGACCGCGCGAGCGCGGCGAGCTTTTCTTGTCCATCGGCCGCCGCGTCGGTTGCTTCGACGAGCAGCGCGGCCTTGCCCGCGGTCAAAGCTTCCTTCACCCGGACAAACCCAGCGACGGCAAGACCCGAACGGCGGGCGAGCCCGAGAATGTCGATGCAGCGCTGCGCGAGCAACGCTGCGACGCGGTCCTCAAGCCCCTCCGAAACGACCACCGGCGCCTTCGCAGCGCGGGCAAAAACCCGCTTGCTCGACGCCTCCGCCACTATAGCTCGCTGCGCGGTGAGCCACAAACCCCGCCCCGGCAGTTTGCCCGCGATGTCGGGAACGATGTGGCCCTGCGGATCGACGACGAAGCGCAAAAGCTCGGTTTTCGGCCGCACCGCGCCGGTCAGAAGACAGCGGCGGGACGTGCCCGTCAGCGCCTCCGCGCTCTCCTCATCGGCCAAAGCGGGAACGGCCAAGCGGCATCACTCCCCCGCCGCCGGCTTTTCGGCCGCGGCCGGCTCGTTGTCGAACCAATGCTGGCGTGCCGCCATGATGATCGCGTTGGCCTGATCCTCCTCGAGCTTCGCACTCGTGCCCGCCATCTCGATCAGCTCGTCGGCGGCAAGATCGGCGAGATCGTCGAGCGTCTTCACGCCCTTCTCACCCACCGCCACCAGCAGCGCCGGGATCATGCCCTCGATCGCCGCGACTTCGTCGGTTACGCCGAGCTCCTGGCGCCGCGCCTCGTAGCGCTCGTTCTGCTCTTCGAGAAAGACGCGGGCACGTTGCTGCAGCTCGCCGGCGACCGTCTCGTCGAAGCCTTCGACGCTCGCCAATTCCTCGACCGGCACGAAAGCAACCTCCTCGAGCGACGTGAAGCCTTCGGTGACCAGCAGGTGGGCGATGACGTCGTCGACATCGAGCGCCTCGATGAACATCTTCGAACGGGTGCGGGCCTCTTCCTGCCGGCGCTCGCTCTCTTCGGCCTCGGTCAGGATGTCGATATCCCAGCCGGTGAGCTGCGAGGCGAGACGTACATTCTGGCCGCGGCGACCGATCGCCAGCGATAGCTGGTCATCCGGGACCACGACTTCAATGCGGCGCTGCTCTTCATCCATCACCACCTTGGCGACTTCGGCGGGCGCGAGCGCGTTGACGACAAAGGTCGCCGGATCCTGCGACCAGGGAATGATATCGATCTTCTCGCCTTGCAGCTCGGCGACGACCGCCTGCACGCGGCTGCCGCGCATGCCGACGCAGGCGCCGACCGGATCGATGCCGCTGTCGTTCGAGATGACCGCGATCTTGGCGCGGCTGCCGGGATCGCGCGCCACCGCCTTGATCTCGATGATGCCGTCGTAGATTTCGGGCACTTCCTGAGCGAACAGCTTCGCCATGAATTGCGGATGGGTGCGCGAGAGGAAAATCTGCGGTCCGCGCACTTCTTGGCGCACATCGTAGATGTAGGCGCGCACGCGCTCGCCCTGGCGGAAGCTCTCGCGCGGCTGCAGCTCGTCGCGTCGAAGAATCGCTTCGGCGCGGCCGAGATCGACGACGACATTGCCGAACTCGACGCGCTTGACGAGGCCGTTGACGATCTCGCCGACGCGGTCTTTGAACTCGTTATATTGGCGCTGGCGCTCGGCATCGCGCACGCGCTGGACAATCACTTGCTTAGCGGTCTGCGCCGCGATGCGGCCGAAATCGATCGGCGGCAGCGGATCGGTGAGAAAATCGCCGACCTCCGCCTCGGGATTGAGATGCTTGGCCTCTTCGAGCTTGATCTGCGTCGCTTCGTTCTCGACCGGATCGGCGACTTCGCGAAAGCGCATCAGCTTGATCTCGCCGCTCTTGCGGTCGATCTCGGCGCGAATGTCGTATTCGAGCCCGTATTTCGAGCGACCGGCTTTCTGGATCGCCTGCTCCATGGCTTGGAGCACTTCGTCGCGATCGATGCCTTTGTCGCGCGCGACAGTGTCGGCAACCTGGAGCAGCTCGGGTCTCGGATAGGAAGCGGCAATGGCCATGGCGACCTTCTTCGTGGATGTTGTGTTAGCTGGGGTTTCGCGGCTGCGTTGCCGCGATGAGTTCGTCGGTGAGCACGAGCTTTGCCCGCGCGATCGCGTCGAGCGGCAGGTGCAGCATAGCGGGGCCGACCAGAAGCTTGGCGTCGTCGCCCTCGAGCCCCATCAGCTTGCCGCGGAAGCGACGGCGGCCCTCGACGGGACGCTGCATCTCGATCTTCGCCTCGAAGCCGGCGAAGCGCTCGTAATCGGCCCGGCGCGTCAGCGGGCGATCGATACCCGGCGAGCTGATCTCAAGCATATAAGAAGAGGCGATCGGATCGGCGACGTCGAGCAACGCCGAAACAGTATGGCTGATGGTCGCACAATCGTCGACCGTCATTGCGGCATCGTCGTTGCGCTCGGCCATGATCTGCAGCGTGGGGCGTCGGCCGCCGGTGAAGGCGACGCGCACGATGCCGTAGCCCATCGCTGCCAGCGACGGGCCGATCACGCTCTCGATTTTACCGGCGTCGAACACGAGCTCATGCTCCACGGACAGCTCACGCTCCACAGACAAAGGTCACCAACCACAACAGCCAATAACAAAAAGTGGGCCTCGCGGCCCACCGATCAGACTACCTAGCGAACTAGGTCTATGGACTCTTATTTGCGTGGGAATATAGCGCGTTAACATCGCTTTGCAAGGTCACGCGCCGGTCGATCGCGCGCGCCGGCGGCAGCAAAAGAGCCGCGCCGCGCGGCCTTGCGCCTGCGCCTTCAACTCATAGCGGGTCGGCGGCCAGTCGGCCGGGCGCGGAACAGTCGGCATCGCCACAAAATCGGAACGCGCCGCCAGATGCTCGGCGATCCATTCGCCGTAATCGAGATCGTCGGTAGCGATGCGCAGCTCTGCACCGTCGCGCAGCGCCGCCGCGAGATGATCAAGCGTGTCGTGCGCGACGATGCGGCGCTTTTTGTGACGCTCCTTCGGCCAGGGATCGGGATGAAGAATGAAAACGCGGCCGAGGCTTTGCGGCGCGAGGGCGGCGAGCACCAGCCGCGCATCGTCGATGAAGAGCCGCACGTTGGCGAGCGGGCGATCCCTCACCTCGGTCAGGAGATGCGCGATGCCGGGCTCAAAGACTTCGCTGCCGATGAGACCGCAATCGGGATGCGTCGTGGCCTGATAGGCGAGATGCTCGCCGGCGCCAAAGCCGATCTCGAGCCAGATTTCGCGGATGGTGTCGGCGAATAAGCGGCGCGGATCGAGCGCGCCGTTTTCCGGCAAGGCGAAGCGCAATTGCGGCAGCAGCGTATCCAATAGCGCGCGCTGGCCGGCACGCAGCGGCCGGCCGCGCCGGCGGCCGTAAAGCCGCCGCTGCGGCGCGTTCGCACCAGCGCTCGTTGCGGACCTCGTCATCGTTCGGAACAAGACGGCGCCAAGCCACCGCCGTCAAGCGTCAGGAGTTTGGTTCGCTCGCTTCGGCGCCGCCGGGATAGGCCGACGCCAACGCCTTTGTCAGCTCGAAGACGCGGCGCTTGATCTGTGGATCGGCGATCCGGAGATAGGCGCGCACCAATTCGAGCGTCTCGCGCTTCATCATCGGATTCACTTGGTAAGGATCGCCGGCGGCCTCGCTCACCCCTGTCGGCGATGGCGTGGCATCGGCAAATTCCTCAAAAAAATACGACACGGGCACATCGAGCACGCGCGAGAGATCGTAAAGCCGACTAGCGCCCACGCGATTGGCGCCACGCTCGTATTTTTGGACTTGCTGGAAGGTTAAACCGAGTGCATCGCCCAATTTTTCCTGACTCATGCCGAGCAACGTACGCCGAAGGCGAACGCGCGAGCCGACATGAACGTCAACAGGATTGGGCTTGTCGCTTTTCTGTCTACGCCCTGTACTAGTCATTCCACCTTTGCCTCGGCACGAGAATGTGTGCCGACTCCACCATCACTATTACGTCGAATACGCTATGCACTAACACGCGCTTGCACGGCATGCTAGTAGAAATCGCGCCGAAAAATTATTCTTCAGGGGCATTCGCGCAGCGTTTGCCGAAACACTAAGCTTTCCGTACGAGAGCGCGAGCGCTTAGGCGTGGCCATAGGATCGCCGCCACGATTAATAGCATCGCACCGAAGAACGGTATATCGCCTACGCGACTATAGAGCGTCGCCGGCAATGGCTTCGGCAATTTCACATCGAGCACGCCGACATCATCGAGCGCAAGCCGCGCGGTAACGCGGCCGTACGGATCGAACATCGCGGAGATGCCGTTGTCGCCGTCGCGCGCAAGCGGCAGCCCTTCCTCGATCGCACGCAAACGCGCGATCGCTAGATGCTGGAATGGACCCGACGTGAAACCGTACCAGGCGTCGTCGGTGACGTTGAGCAGCCAATCGGGCCGATGCGCCGGATCGACCACGGCATTCGGGAAAATCGCTTCGTAACAGATCAGCGGCGAGAAAGGCGGCAGACCCGGCAAGGTGACGGTGCGCGGTCCCGACCCCGCGGAAAAATCGATCGCGCCGGGCGTGATCTTCTGCATCGGCAAGATGCCGCGCAGCGGCACGTATTCGCCGAACGGCACGAGGTGGAATTTGTCGTAGCTCGCCCGGATATTGCCGTCGCGATCGACCGCAACCAAGCTGTTCCAGATGTGCGTCGGCGCGGCCGGCGCGGGATCGGTTCTCGTCGTGCCGGTAATGACATAGCCGCTTTGCGGCGCAGCTTGCGCCAGCGCCTGGCGCGCGCCGCCGTCCCGATCGAGAAAGGGCGGTGCGGCGTCTTCCGGCCAGATGATCGCGGTCGGCGGCGTCGCGGCAGGCGAGGTGCTGAGCGCGAAGAGGCGATGGAAATTGCTGAGGAGTGCCGACGGATCCTGTTTCATGGTCTGCGGAATCGACGGCTGCACGAGGCGCAGGTCGACGCCCGGCACATCGCCCGGGTGCCCGTTCGCCAGGCGATAGGCGCCCCAGCCCGCCGGGAGCGCGATGAGCAATACTGCAGCGAGCAGCGCTAGCGACCGCCGGCCCGAAAAATCGCCGAGCCGCGCCGGCAGACAGGCGACGAGTACCGTCAGCAGGCTGAGGCCGTAAACCCCGACGAGTGACGCGAGTTGCAGCAGCGCGATCCCGCCGGGGAATGCGCCCGACCAGGCATAGCCGATGAGATTCCAGGGAAAGCCGGTGAGGATATGGCCGCGCAGCCACTCGGCGCCGCACCAGCAGAAGACGAGTGCGAGCACGCGTCCGGTACCGTCCAGACGCAACACGCGGCAAAGCGTGTGACTTAGCAAAAGTGCCGTGCCGGTGAAAATCGCGAGGCCGGCGGGGACGCCGGCGACCGCGAGGGGCACGAGCCACCAGAATTGCGCGATATCGACGAAGAGCGCCGCGGCGATCCAATACAATCCGGCGATGAAAAAGCCGAAGCCGAACGTCCAGCCCAGGGCAAATGCCGAGCGATAGCCCGTATTGCCATCGGCGAGCCAGACGAGTCCGGGAAAGCTGATGAGCAACACCGGCGTCATATCGACCGGCGGCAGGGACCCCGCCGCGAGCGCGCCCAAGAGCAGCGCCGCTAGATGACGATGCCAGCGCGTCAGGCTCGCGAACCACAGAGCCGAGCGTTGCAGCGGCGCGGCGGGCCCGGCGCTGCCGCGCAATTCCACCACCGTTGTCTTATCCATGTTCGGCGGGTGGCGATTCGCTCGATTTCCGGGCAAGGCCGCGCACACGCAACCGCTTCACCCGCCGCGGGTCGGCATCGAGCACTTCGAACTCGAAGCCGAGCGGATGCTTCACGATCTCGCCGCGCGCCGGCACGCGCCCTGCGAGCGCCACGACGAGGCCGCCGAGGGTCGTGACGCCTTCCTCGAAGCCTTCGGGCAGCAGCGCGCCGTCGATGTAGCCCGCGAGCGTCTCGATCGGCGTGCGGCCGGGCGCGAGAAATGTGCCATCCGGACGCGCCACCAGCTTCGGCCGGTCGGCATCGTCATGTTCGTCCTCGATCTCGCCGACGATCTCCTCGATCACATCCTCGATCGTGACGAGACCGTCGGTGCCGCCGAACTCGTCGACGACGATGGCAAGGTGCACGCGCGATAAGCGCATCTGCAGCAGCAGATCGAGCAGCGCCATGGTCGGCGCGACGAAGAGGGGCTTGCGCGCGATCTCGGCGAGCGGCGCCTCACGGGCGTCGACGGCGAGCGGCAACAGATCCTTGATGTGGATCATGCCGACGATGTCGTCGAGCGTGCCGCGGAACACCGGCACGCGCGAATGGCCGACCTCGATCATCTGCTTCGCGGCTTCGGCGAACGGCGTCTCGATGTCGAGCGCCATGATGTCGACACGCGGCACCATGATGTCGGAGGCAACGAGGCTGTGCAGCTTGAGAATGTTGACCAGCAGCGACCGCTCGTGCGGGTCGATCGGCTGCTCTTCATCCGGCTCGCCGAGCATCTCGACCAGGGCCGCGCGCAGGCCCTGCGCCTGCTCCGGCTCACCGCGCAATTGCCGCAGCCATTGACGCAGGCCGGATAGCGGGCCCTCGTCCTGTTCCGGCGTGTGATCAGTCTCAGCCACGACTCAACTCTTCGCGTAGATCATAGGGATCGGCGACCCCGAGCGAAGCGAGGATGCGCGTCTCAAGCGCTTCCATGCGCTTGGCGGGGACGGCTTTCACGTGATCGTAGCCAAGAAGATGCAGCACGCCGTGGATGACGAGATGCCGCAAATGATCGGCAAGGGGCTTCTCCTGTTCCTTCGCCTCGCGCGCGACCGTCTGGTAAGCCAGCACGACATCGCCGAGCAATACGGGCTTGCCCTTCCCCGGCGGCTCGTCACTGGCGAACGCGAGCACGTTGGTCGGCATGTCCTTGGCGCGCCAGCGCGCGTTCAAATCCCGCACCGTTGCATCGTCGGCGAGCACGAGCGAGAGCTCGGCTGCACCGATTTTCTTGCCGGATTGCCCCAGCGCCGCCAGCGCCGCCGCGCGCGCAATGCTTGCCGCTGACGGCAGCGCACGTTTCCACGCCGCGCAAGCAATCGAGAGATCGATGGCGATCCCCGATGCGTCAGTCGTCCGACTCATCGTGCTTCTTGTGCCGCTTGCGATCGTGACGATCATAGGCGCGCACGATCCGCGACACCAATGGATGACGCACGACATCGACATCGGTGAAATTCACCATGGCGATGCCTTCTTCGCCTTGCAGGGTCTCGAGCGCATCGGCGAGACCCGAACGCGTGCGCGGCGGCAGGTCGATCTGCGAAAGATCGCCGGTCACCGCCATCCGCGAATGCTCGCCGAGGCGCGTCAGGAACATCTTCATCTGCACCGGCGTGGTGTTCTGCGCCTCATCGAGAATCACGAACGCATTGGCAAGGGTACGGCCGCGCATGAAAGCCAGCGGCGCGATCTCGATCTCGCCGGACGAAAGTCGCTTCATCACCTGATCGCCCGGCAGCATGTCGTGCAGCGCATCATAAAGCGGGCGCAGATAGGGATCGACCTTCTCGCGCAGATCGCCGGGCAGGAAGCCAAGCCGCTCGCCGGCTTCGACCGCCGGGCGCGACAAGACGATGCGCTCGACCGCTCCGCCCATCAGCATATCGACCGCCATAGCGACGGCGAGATAGGTCTTGCCCGTGCCGGCAGGACCTAGGCCGAAGACCAGCTCATTCACGCGCAGCGCCCGCAGATAGGCCGCCTGATTGGCAGTCCGCGGGCTGATGCGGCGCTTGCGGGTGCGGATTTCCTCCGCCTCGCCCCATTGCTCATGCGCCTGGAGGCTGGCCCGCTTCAACGCCGCATCGACCGCGGCGTTGTCGACGTCGAGACCGCGTTTCAAGCGCTGGTACAGGCTGGCGATGGCGCTGCGTGCAACGTCGGCACTTTCTTGCGGGCCGGCGATGGCGAGGCGATTCCCACGCGAGACGAGCGAGACGCCGAGCTCACGCTCGATGCGATCGAGATGGCGATCGCGCTCGCCATAGAGCTGCGGCAGGAGCGAATTATCGTCGAACTGCATCTGCAGACGATCACCGCTCTGCTCCATCACGCCACCACCTCCGCCAAGGTTTCGGTCTCGCCCGCCAGACTATTCGGCCCACCGCCGGTGATCCGCACCGGCAGCACCGCGCCCAAACAGCGCGCCGGTGCCTGGGCATGGACCCATTGCAGATAAGGGGAGCGGCCGACGAGCTGCCCCACATGCCGGCCGGGCTTCTCGAACAACACGGGCAGCACGCGGCCGGCACATGACTCATTGAAGTGCTGCTGCCGCTCCTCGATGTGCTCTTGCAGAATCTGCAGGCGCTCGGACTTGACGCTTTCGGGGATCTGGCCGCGCAGCGCAGCGCCGGGCGTGCCCGGCCGCTTGCTGTATTTGAAAGAAAAAGCCTGGGCAAAACCGATTTCGCGCACGAGGGCGAGCGTCGCCGTGAAATCTTCGTCGCTCTCGCCGGGGAAGCCGATGATGAAATCGGAAGAAACCGCGATGTCGGGCCGCGCCGCGCGCAGGCGATCGATGATGCGACGATACCCGTCGATCGTGTGGCCGCGGTTCATCGCCGCGAGTATCGTATCTGAGCCCGACTGGACCGGCAGGTGCAGGAAGGGCATCAGCTTTTCGACATCGCGATGCGCTTCGATCAGCTCTTCGTTCATATCGCGCGGATGCGAGGTCGTGTAGCGCAGCCGCTCGAGCCCCGGCAGCGCGGCGAGCGCCTGGATGAGCCGGCCGAGGCCCCAGGCACCGCCTTCGAGGCCATCGCCGTGATAGGCGTTGACGTTCTGGCCGAGGAGCGTGATCTCGCGTGCGCCCGAGGCGACGAGGTGCTCGGCTTCGGCGATCACCGCGGCGGCGGGGCGCGAGAACTCGGCGCCGCGCGTATAGGGCACGACGCAGAAGGTGCAGAACTTGTCGCAGCCCTCCTGCACCGAGAGCAGCGCCGAGACGGCGGGCGCGCCCGCCGGCGCCGGCAGGAAATCGAATTTCTGATCGGCCGGAAACTCG
>DASXCX010000168.1:0-17595 GCA_036490955.1 Allostellaceae bacterium
CCGCTGCTGACGCCGGCGATCATCGTCGTGCTGCTGATGTCGCTGATCTACGGCCTCGGCGCTTTCGAGATCGAGCTTTTCCTCGGCGTGCCGTTCAATTTCTACGTTTATTCGACGCAGATCTATCAACTCATCTCGCACGATCCGCCGGCCTATGCCGAAGGCGGCGTGCTCGCGACGTCGGTGCTGCTGGCGATGCTGCCGCTGATCGTGTTGCAGCGCTGGGCCGCGACGCGGCGCAGCTACGCGGTGGTTTCGGGCAAATACCAGTCGCGCATCGTCCATCTCGATGCCTGGCGCTGGCCGGCTTTCTTCATCGTTGCGGCTATCGTCCTGGTGATGAGCATCCTGCCGCTGAGCCTGCTGCTCATCGGCAGCATCATGAAGCTCTTCGGATTCTTCGGCCTCGCCGAGATGTGGACGCTCGATCATTGGCGCGACGCTTTCGCCGACGTGACTTTCACCCAGGCCTTCTGGAACATGCTGATGCTCGGCGCCGGCACCGCGCTGGCCGCGGCCAGCGTCTATGTGGTCGTCGCCTATTGCGCGGTACGTCTGAAGACGCGCTGGCAGGCGACGATCGACATTCTCTCCTGGCTGCCAATCTCGATCCCGGGCATCGTGCTTGGCTTCGGCTATCTCTTCATGGTGATCCAGGTGCCGATCTTCGCGCCGATCTATGGCACGCTCTGGGTCATGATCCTCGTCAGCTTCCTCTCGGCGATGACGCTCGGCGTGCAGGTGATCAAGGTGCATATGCTGCAACTCGGCGCCGAGATCGAGGAAGCGGCGCGGCTCGCGGGCGCATCCTGGCTCTCGGCTTTTTGCCGTGTGATCCTGCCGCTCACCGCGCCCGCGGTGTCCGTGGTCGCGGTGCTGGTCTTCGCCGCGACGATCCGCCAGATCGGTCTCGTCATTTTGCTCTCGACCGGCGAGACACGGCCGCTCGCGGTCCTGCAACTCGATTTCCTCGCCGATGGGCGGCTCGGTCCGGCCGCGGTAATCGGTGTGATCATCGTGCTGATCAGCCTGACCGCCGCCGCGCTGGTGCGAATTATCTCCGTGCGCTTCGGCGTGCGCGCGAATTAAAGCAAGACATAGAGCAGGGTCGGCGCCGTCGCGATCGTGACGAGCGTCGAGACCACGACGATGCCGGCGACTTCCTCGGGCTGGTTGTGCCAGCGCAACGCGAAGAGATAGTTGAACACCGCCGCCGGCATCGAGCTTTGCATGATGATGGCGGCGCGCGCCGCGCCGTGGAGGCCAAAGAGCGCCGTCACCGCGAAGCCGAGGCCGGCGCCCATGCCGATCCGCAGCAGCGACAGCATCAACGCGCGCGGGAAAGCCGACACGCGCAGCGATCCGAGCGACACGCCGAGCATCAGCAGCATTAGCGGCACGGTGATGCTGCCAAGCAGGCTGATCGTGTTGCCGAGGAATTGGGGCAGGGCGATACCGGCTTCGGTGACGCCGAGGCCGAGCGCGACGGCATAGATGATCGGCATCTTGACGATGGCGCGCCAGCTTATCGTGCCGGCGGCGATCGCCTGGCCGATCGTGAAATTCATCACCGAGGTGAAGCAGAGGAAGACGATCGCATAGGCGAGGCCTTCCGGCCCGAACGCATAGAGCGTCAGGGGTATGCCGAGGTTGCCGGTGTTGGGGAAGGCCATCGACGGCAGATAGGTCCTGAGGCTGAGGCCACAGAGCTTCAGGACCAAACTCGCCACGATTAGGAAGAGGAGGAGGATAGTGAGCGACGCCGCCGCGGTCGCGGCGAAAGCGCCCGCGGGCACGCTCATCTTGGCGAAGGTCGAAAAGACGAGACAAGGCGTGCCGATCTCGGTAACGATCTGCGTCAGCCCCTGCGCCTCGATGGTGCGGCCGGAGCGTGTCCAGAAATAGCCGATCAGCGCCGTCAGCAGAACCGGCGCGATCGCGGTCAGGATGGTTTCGATCACGCGGAGCCGACTATTTCAGCCGGGCCGCCGATGCCCGCACATAACCGATGACGCGCAGCTTCGCCGGGTCGGCGAAAGCCGCTGCGGCAAAGAGCGCGACGGCCGATAGAGCGGCGATCCCCCGCAACATATTTTCCTCCGCACACCAAGTAAGGCGTCATTGCGAGCGAAGCGATGCAGCAAGGTGCGCGCCCTCTGGATTGCTTCGCTTCGGATGGCCGCTCGCAACGACCCGTCAGTGATCTATAGACCCGGCAGGAAGGTCTCCGGCCGCGTGTCCATCTGCTCGGCGACAGCCGTCGACCAGGACGGCACGTCGCGCGGCAACAGCACCGAGACACCGCGCAGCCGATAGTCCTTGGGATCGACCCCCGGATCCTTGCCCTGTTGCAGCCCGCGCGCCACCTCCATCAGCCGCCGTCGCGCATGGGCGATGACGATGTCGGTGTTGCCGAGGAACTCGTCGCTGCGGTCGAAATTCCAGCCCATGCTCTCGGTGATCGCGGTGTCCTGATCCTGGAACACCGTGATGCGCTGCCACGGCTGCGCCGCGTCGGCGCGTGCCGGATCGGCATAGCCGTTCGATTTGTTGCGCGCGGCGACGAAACTGCCCGGGACCATCGTCGAATGGATGCCGGTCGGCGTGCCGTCATGGAACCATTCGCGCTCTTGGCTCGTGAGCGGGCGCTTGGGATGCCAGGAAATACCGAAAGCCCAGACCTTGGTGTCGTCCACCGGCACCCAGGCATGGCCGCCGAGCGCGGCATCTTGCGGGAAGGCGGGCAGCACGGTGAAGCACGGCATCAGCCAGGCACCGATGCGCCAGTAATGATGCTGCGGATCGGCGTCGCGCCGCGCGCCCTGCACGATCGAGTTGCCCTTATGCACGATCTCCAGCTTCGGATAGGTCGCCTCGGCGACGATGCTCGAAGAGGCGGCCATATCGTGCTCGGTTGCCTTCTTCATCGCTTCCATACCGTGCAGGAAGGCGAGATGCGATGAGTCGATGTCGCCCTCCATGCCTTGCAGCCAGTGGCAATCCTGGTAGCGCTTGGAGATGTAGACATGGCTTTCGGGCACGGTGAGCCATTCGAATTCAGGTAGCGGCGGCCTTTTTTCCGGCGGGCCCATATAGGTCATGACGACGCCGTTGCGTTCGATGCAGGGATAAGCCGGCTGCTTCACCTTGTCCTTGAACTGGTTCTGCGGCGGCTCGTTCGGCTGATCGAGGCAATTGCCGTCGACGTCGTATTTCCAGCCGTGATAGAGGCAGCGCAGGCCGCACTCCTCGTTCTTCGCGAAATAGAGCGACGCGCCCCGATGCGCGCAATGCTCGCGCAGCAGCCCGACCTTGCCCTCGGTGTTGCGAAAGGCGACGAGATTCTCGCTGAGCAAACGCACGCGCAGCGGCGCGCCATCGGCTTCAAGCTCGCGCGATAGCAGCGCCGGCAGCCAGAAGCGGCGCATCAGATCGCCCATCGGCGTGCCGCGGCCGGTATGCGTCAGCAGGTCGTTTTCGTCGCGCGTCGTCATTTTTTATCTCACCGGTTGCGGCGGCTCGCCCGGCCAGAGGCCGAGTTTCGCCAGGAATTCGATGCAGTAATCGTCATAGAGCCAGGGCGCTTCTTGCATCACGGCATGCCCGGCATCCGGAACTTCTTTGAAGATCGAACCGGGGATGTGCTGGTGCAGCGCGCGCGCCGCCGCGTGATTGCGGTCGGCGGTGCCGCTGATGATGATCGTCGGCATCTTCAGCTCGAGGAAGAACGAATCCGGCTCGGGATCGCGCGCCAGCGCCTCGTTCATGCCGATGATGCTGCCAAGTGTCGAGGGATTGTTCAGTTCGCACACCATGCGTGCGTAATATCGCACATGCGGCAATTGCTGCGCCGGCGGAGAGAAATGATCGAGGCACTGCTTGTAGCGCAGCTCCAGCCCTTCCTCGGCGTACCGCTGGGCCCAAACCTTCATCGCATCGCGTGTCGGCAAATAGCCGGTGCCGGAGAGGATCAGCGCCGGCACGCGCGACGGCTGTTTGTGCGCCATCTGCATCGCGACCATGCTGCCCATGGAATTGCCGTGGATGATGACCTTGCCGCTGGAGATCTGGTCGACGACCTCCCAGGCGGCATCGGCCTGATCGGAAACCGACAAGCCTTTCTGCGCCGGGCCGGAGCGGCCGTAACCGGCGAGGTCGACGGCGATCGTGCGAAACCACGAGGAAAAGCGTGCCGTCTGATACATCCACAGGCGGTGATCGTCGGGTGTCGAATGGAGGAAGATCATCGGCAGGCCCTGGGTGCCGTGCTGGTCGAAATAGAGCGGTCCCGGAATATGACGCGCCACGCCTTTCCTCCTATGGCGCCGCAAAAGCGGCGGTGGGATTTTAGCAATGTGCCCAACCGAGTCGAGCGCGCTTGCATCCGGCACGCGTGCCGGATTTTATCGTCGGGGCGGCGTAGGGGGTTCGCAAATGGCAAGACTTTCGTGCACACGCTTTACGACACGCTGAGCCCCTGGGCCTGGCTTCTGCTGCGCGCCACCGCTGGTCTCGTGCTGCTGCCGCACGCGCTGCAAAAATTGTTCGGCTTTTTTCCCGAGAGTAGAGTGCCGGCGAATCTCGGCGAGCTGGCGGCGTCGCTGGAGAATTGGGGTTACCGGCCCGGGAAATTCTGGGCCCTCGTCGTCGCCGCAACCGAGCTGATCGCCGGGCCCTTGCTCGCGCTCGGTCTCTTCACGCGCTTGGCCGCGCTGCCGATCTTTGTCTTCCTCGCGCTATCGGCGGCGGCGCATGGCAAGCGCGACGGCTATTTCTGGACCGTCCACGGCGCCGAATATCCGCTGGTCTGGGCGGTGATCGCGCTCTTCTTCCTGATCAACGGCGGCGGGCCGCTATCGCTCGACGGGTTGCTTGGTCTCGAGGACTGATCTGCGTCGCGGGGCGGAACGGCGATGACAGCGGCCGGTGAAAATATGTCGTCTCGGCCAGAAAGCACATCTCGGCGTCGATCAGAGCGGCTTGGCGAAACCCGGCGGTTAACGGCGCGTGCGCTCTTCGCTCAGATCCTCGGCGACGGGGTTGGCGTCCATCGCGAAGCGATCGCCGAAATCGAAGGCATCGTCATGCTGGAAGCCGTCATAGAAAAGAACCTCCCACCAATTGTGGTCGAGGTCTTCCATATAGAATGAATAGACGCCGTGTCCGAAAGCGGGATCGAGGATGGTCGCGATCTTGTATTTATTGAGCTCCTGCGCGGCCTTGTGGACGCGATCGACTTCGGAGCGGCTGCCGACTTCGAGGCCCCAGTGATTGTGGAGATGGGCCGGCTTCAGCGAATTGCCGGCCTGCACCGCGACGATGTGGAATTTCGTGCCGCAGCGTATGAAGATCGCGGGCTTGCCCTGGCGCACGCATTCGAGCCCGAGGAATTCCTCGTAGAATTTCCGCGTCTCGGTGAGGTTGTAGCATTGCAGCGTGCCATGCGAGAGCATCGCCGGCTTCACCACGGATTCCTGGTTGCTCGGCTTGAAAACCGGATTCTCGATCGTCGTGACGTCGTCCATCGGCACCTCCCTCGATCGATGTGATTATATCACGCGCGCGCGCCGAGTTCCGCCTCGGTCAGGAACGCGTCGGCAAAGAACTCGGCCGGTGGCAGGCCGCAAGCGCCGGTGAAATCATGCCGGGCCGCATCGACCATGACGGGCGCTCCGCAAGCATAGACCTGATAGCCCGAGAGATCAGGCTGATCTTCCATCACCGCGCGATGCACGAAACCGGTGCGGCCGGTCCAATTGTCCCCGGGCAGGGCTTCCGACAGCACCGGCACGAAGCGGAAATTCGCCGCCTCGCGCGCCCATTGCTCGGGCAGATCGAGCATGTAGAGGTCTTGCCGCGCGCGGCAGCCCCAATAGAGCGACATCGGCCGGCGTTCGTTGACGTTACGCTTCAGCGCGTATTCGATGATGGCCTTGATCGGGCCGAAGCCGGTGCCGCTGGCGAGGAAGATAATGGGCTTGTCGCTCTCCTCGCGCAGGTAGAAAGTGCCGAGCGGTCCTTCGAAGCGCAGCAACTCGTTGACCTTGAGCCTGCCGAAGACGCGATCCGTGAACAACCCACCCGGCGAATGGCGGATATGGATCTCGATATCCATCATCCCGCCTTCGAGGAGCGGCGCATTGGCAATGGAATAGGAGCGGCGCTTGTCGTCATCCAAGAGGAAATCGACATATTGGCCCGGCGCGAACAGCATGTTGTCATTGTACGGCGTGCGCAGATGCAGCGTGACCACGTCGGGCGCGAGCTTGCGGATCTGCTTCACGCGGCACGGTACGATGTTCGGTTTGGCAAGGTGGAGCGTCAACTCCTCGATCGCGACAACGAGATCGCTGAGCGGCTTCGCCTGGCAGAGCAGCGCATAGCCTTGCTCGCGCAGCGATGGCGGCAGGTAGGTGTCGGTCGAGAGCGCGTGGTCGACCTTGCCGTCGAGAATGCGTGCCTTGCAGGTCGAGCAGCCGCCGGCACGGCAGCTGTAAGGCAGATTGTATCCGGCCTCGAGCGCGGAGCGGAGGACGTTGATGCCCTCCGGCGCCTCGAAAGAATGCCCGCTCGGCTTGAGGGTAACGCGAAAGCCCATGCGCCCGACCTGTTGGTGCGGGTCGCGTAGCATGGGCCTCCAGGCCCGTCAATTTCGCGTGGATGTCAGTGCCGCTTGAAATATTGCACCGCGCGCTCATGCTTTTCGGCGGCCGCGCGGCTGCCGAAGGTCCCGAGGTTGCGGCGCTTTCCGGTCTTTGGGTTCGTCTTGCGCGAATAAAGTCGGTACTCGCCGGATTTGAGCTTGCGGATCATTTCGTGCCTTTCAGCTTGAGGAGCTCGACGCCTTCCTCGACCAGCGCGCCGGCCGCGAAGCCGACCGATTCGACGACGCCGTCCGACGGCGCGGCGATGGCGTGCTCCATCTTCATCGCTTCTATGACCATCAATGTCTGACCGCGCTGCACGGTTGCGCCGGGTTCGATCAGCACAGCGCTGACTTTTCCGGGCATGGGCGCGACGATCTTGCCGGCCGCCACGCCGCTCGCCTCGCTCGACGCCAGCGGATCGAGATAGGTGAGGCGTGCCGTCCCGTCGGGCAACACCACCCAGAACTCGCTGCCGAGGCGCAGCACGGAGGCATCGGCAGCCGGCGTGACCCGTGTGCCGTCGACCGTCACGGCGCCCGGCGCGACGCGCACGTCATAAATCTCGTCGCCGGCGCGAAAGCGGAAGCTTTGCTCTGCCACACCGCCGAGCCGCCAAGAATCGCGCTGTGCCCAGGGCGAATGCGGATCGAGCGAGCGCTGCGGTTGCTCGTGGAGGATGTTCAGGGCGGCGGCGGCCAGCGCCGCCGCCGGCTTTTCGTGTGGCAGCAGCGCGTCGTGATGTCGCGCGGTGAAGCCGGTATCACCGGCGCGCGCCGCGAAATCGTGATGGGCAAGAATGCGACCCAGCAGCTCGCGATTGGTGGTGATGCCGGCGACGCGGGTTTGCGCGAGTGCGGCGCGCAACCGCTCAAGCGCGACGTCGCGGCTTTCGCCCCAGGCGATCAGCTTGGCGATCAGCGCGTCGTAATAGGTGCTAATGCGATCGCCTTGAGCATAGCCGGTCTCGACCCGCAGCGTGTCGCTCGGCGACGGAAATCGCAGCAAGGCGAGGGGCCCGGCGCTCGGCATGTAATCGCGCGCCGGGTCTTCGGCATAAAGCCGCAGCTCGATCGCGTGGCCCTGTGGCCTGATCGTGTTTTGCGTCAGCGGCATAGTCTCGCCGGCGGCGACCCGGATCTGCCATTCGACAAGATCGAGACCAGTGATCATCTCGGTCACGACATGCTCGACCTGAAGCCGCGTGTTCATCTCGATGAAGTAGAATTTGCCTCCGGCCGATATGAATTCGATCGTGCCGGCGCCGCGATAGTCGACGGCACGTGCGGCAGCCACAGCGGCCTTCTGCAACTCGGCGCGCTGCGCGGCGTCGAGACCGGGCGCGGGGGCCTCCTCGATCAGCTTCTGATGCCGGCGCTGGATCGAGCAATCGCGCTCGAAGAGATGAATCACGTTGCCGTGGCTATCGGCAAAGACTTGCATCTCGATGTGCCGCGGATCGACAAGATATTTCTCGATCAGCAATCGGTCTTCGCCGAAAGACGCTTTCGCTTCGCGCCGCGCGCCGGCGAGCGCTTCGGCCAGCGAGTGCTCGTCGTGCACGATGCGCATGCCCTTGCCGCCGCCGCCGGCCGAGGCTTTGACCAGCACCGGATAACCGACGGCGCGCGCCTCTTCGGTCAGCCGCGCGTCGCTCTGCTCCTCGCCGTGATAACCGGGCACCAGCGGCACGCCGGCTTTTGCCATCAGCGCTTTCGCTTCGGCTTTCGAGCCCATGGTGCGGATCGCGGCAGCGGGCGGACCGATGAAGACGATGCCGGCGGTCTCGCATGCCGCGGCGAAATCCGCATTCTCCGAGAGGAAGCCGTAACCGGGATGGATGGCCTCAGCGCCACTGCGCTTCGCCGCGTCGATGATGCGCGCGCTATCGAGATAGCTTTCGCGCGCCGGCGGCGGGCCAATGAGGATCGCCTCATCGGCCGTCGCGACATGCAACGCTTTCGCATCGGCCTCGGAATAAACCGCAACCGTGCGAATGCCGAGGCGCCTGGCCGTGCGCATCACGCGGCAAGCGATCTCGCCGCGATTGGCGATAAGGATTTTGTCGAACGGCTTCGTCACATCCGGAACACGCCGAAGTTCGTTTTCTCGATCGGCGCGTTGAGGCTGGCCGAGATCGCGAGTGCCAGCACGCGGCGCGTGGCGGCGGGATCGATGATGCCGTCGTCCCAAAGCCGCGCGCTCGCGTGATAGGGGTGGCCTTGGCTTTCGTATTGCGCGCGGATCGGCGCCTTGAAGGCCTCTTCCTCCGCCTCGCTCCATTTGTCGCCGCGCGCCTCGATGCCGTCGCGCCGCACGGTCGCCAACACGTTTGCGGCTTGCTCGCCGCCCATGACCGAGATGCGCGCATTCGGCCAGGCGAAGAGGAAGCGTGGATCATAGGCGCGGCCCGCCATCGCATAGTTGCCGGCGCCGAAACTGCCGCCGATGATCACGGTGAATTTCGGCACGGCGGCGCAGGCGACGGCAGTCACCATCTTGGCGCCATCCTTGGCGATACCGCCGCTTTCGTATTTCCGGCCAACCATGAACCCGGTGATGTTCTGCAGGAAGACGAGGGGAATGCCGCGCTGAGCGCAGAGTTCGATGAAATGCGCGCCTTTCAGCGCGCTTTCCGAGAACAGCACGCCGTTATTGGCGACGATGCCGATCGGATAGCCCCACAGCCGTGCGAAACCGCAGACCAGCGTCGCGCCATAGAGCGGCTTGAATTCATCGAGCACGCTGCCATCGACCAGCCGTGCGATCACCTCGCGAACGTCATAGCTCTTGCGCGTATCGCTCGGAACGACGCCGTAAAGCTCTTGTCCGTCGTAAGCTGGCTCTTGCGGCTCGGCAATGTCGAGATGAGGCCGCTTCACGCGATTGAGATTGCCGATAATGCGGCGTGCGATGCCGAGGGCTTCGCCATCGTTGCGCGCGAGATGATCGACGACACCCGAGATGCGCGCATGCAGATCGGCGCCGCCCAGCTCTTCGGCGCTCACCACCTCGCCGGTCGCGGCTTTCACAAGCGGCGGGCCGCCCAAAAAGATCGTGCCCTCGCCTTGCACGATGATGCTCTCATCCGCCATCGCGGGGACGTAAGCGCCGCCTGCCGTGCAAGATCCCATCACCGCGGCGATCTGCGGAATGCCAGCGGCGGAGAGATTAGCCTGGTTGTAGAAGATGCGGCCGAAATGTTCGCGGTCGGGAAAGACCTCGTCCTGGCTCGGCAGATGCGCACCGCCGGAATCGACGAGATAGACGCAGGGCAGGTGGTTCTGCCGCGCGATCTCCTGCGCGCGCAGATGCTTCTTCACCGTGATCGGATAATAAGTACCGCCTTTCACCGTCGCGTCATTGGCGACGATGACGCATTCGCGGCCCATGATCGGCGCGATGCCGGTGACAATGCCGCCCGCCGGCACGTCCTCGCCATACATACTGTGCGCCGCGAGCGCCGAGAGCTCGAGAAAAGGCGCGGCGGGATCGATCAGCGCCTGGATACGGTCGCGCACGAGCAGCTTGCCGCGCGATGTGTGGCGTTGGCGCGCGGCTTCGCCGCCGCCTTGCGCGATGGCAGCGAGCTTGGCGTTGAGATCGTCGACCAGACCGCGCATCGCTTGCGTATTCGCGCGGAAGCTCTCCGCGTTGCGGTCAATGTTCGTCTTGATCGGCGCGCTCATTCGCTATTTCGTCTCGTCGAAGAGCTCGCGGCCGATCAGCATGCGGCGGATTTCCGACGTGCCGGCGCCGATCTCGTAAAGCTTGGCATCACGCAGCAGCCGCCCTGCCGGGGATTCGTTGACGTAGCCCGTGCCGCCGAGCGCCTGGATCGCCTGCAGCGCCATCTGCGTCGCCTTCTCCGCGGCATAGAGGATCGCGCCGGCGGCGTCGCGTCGCGTGACCGCGCTGCGATCGCAGGCACGTGCGACGGCATAGACATAAGCGCGGCACGCGCCGAGCGTCGTGTACATATCGGCGATCTTGCCCTGCATGAGCTGGAATTCGCCGATCGCCTGGCCGAATTGCTTGCGCTCGTGGATATAGGGTAGCACGAGATCGAGGCAGGATTGCATGATGCCGATCGGCCCCGCCGAGAGAACGGCGCGTTCGAAATCGAGGCCGCTCATCAGCACTTTCACGCCGCTGTTGAGAGGCCCGAGCAGATTTTCCGCCGGTACTTCGCAATCGGTGAAGACGAGCTCCGAAGTCGGCGAGCCGCGCATGCCCAGCTTGTCGAGCTTTTGCGCCGGCGCGAATCCCTTCATCTCTTTCTCGATTAGGAAAGCGCTGATGCCGCGCGAGCCGCCTTTGGGCTCGGTCTTGGCATAGACCACCAGGACATCGGCACAGGCGCCGTTGGTGATCCACATCTTGCTGCCGTTGAGGACGAAGCAGTCGCCTTTCTTCTCGGCGCGCGTCGTCATCGAGACGACGTCGGAGCCGGCGCCGGTCTCGCTCATCGCAAGGGCGCCGACATGGCTGCCGTCGATCAGGCTTGGCAGGTAGTTACGCTTCTGTGCCTCGCTGCCATTGCGGCGGATTTGATTGACGCAAAGATTGCTGTGCGCGCCGTATGACAGGCCAACCGAAGCCGAGGCGCGGCTGATCTCTTCCATCGCGACGACATGCGCGAGATAGCCCATGCCGGCGCCGCCGAATTCCTCCTCGACGGTGATGCCGAGCAGGCCGAGCGCACCCATCTTCGGCCAGAGATCGCGCGGGAATTCGTCGCTCTTGTCGATCTCAGCGGCACGCGGCGCGATCTCCTTTTCGGCGAAATCGTGCACCGTTTCGCGCAGCATGGCGATCTCGTTGCCGAGATCGTAGTCGAGGCCGGGCACGGCACTCACTCGGCGGCCTCCGCCGGCTGGGTTTCCGGCGCGGGATTGAGCAATTGCGGCTGGAGCTTCTGCCATTCGCGCTCGAAGCGCTCGATCGCTTTCATCTTCACCGGACCGAAGCCGCGCACCCTATCCGGCAGCGATGCGAGCGCAATGGCGCAAGGGTAATTGTCGGCGCTGAGCTTGGCGATGATGAGATCGAGGCCGTTCTCGTAGGTCTGGATCAACCCACGCTCGCGGCGGCGCTCGGCGCCGTAGCCGAAAATGTCGAGCGGCGTGCCGCGCAGCCTTTTAAGCGAGGCGAGCAGGCTGAACAGCGACAGGATCCATGCGCCGAACTCTATCTTCTTCGGCCGGCCGGTGTTCGGATCGATGCGCGACAACAGCGGCGGCGCGAGATGGAAGGTGAGTGCGGTGTTGCCGTCGAAAGTCTCGTCGAGCCCGGCTTTGAACGACGCGTCGCCGAACAGCCGCGCGACCTCGTACTCATCCTTATAGGCAAGCAATTTGGCGTAGTTGATGGCGACCGCCCGGGCCAACTCGTCGCCCTCGCCAATGGCCGATTCGGCGCGGCGGATTTGCGCCACGCGCTCGCGATAGCGCTTGGCGAGGCGCTTGCTCTGATAAGCGATGAGGTGTCGCGCGCGATGCTCGATAATCTCGGCGACGCTCATCGCGGCCAACGACAGATGCCTGTCTTCTTTCGCGGTCAGATCGTCGATGCGCTCGGGAAATGCGGCGATGAAGCGGCCCCATTGGAAGGCCGCGAGATTGAGTGCAACGGCGACGCCGTTGAGTTCGATGGCGCGGGTGAGTGCCCGCTCGCTCACTGGCAACCAGCCGCGTTGATAAGCGCAACCGACCAGCATCATATTCGCCGCGATCGAATCGCCGAAAGCGTGCAGCGCCAGGTGGTGGAAATCGAGCTTCGCCGGCGGCTCGTGCAGCGCGCGCTCGATAACGTTGAGTGTCGCCGGCGCTTGGAAATCGAAATCGCGGTCATGGATGAAGCTCGCGACTGGCGTCACATGCGTGTCGATCACGGCGCGGGTACGCGCCGCGGCGATCATCTGCCGCGCCTCGGGCGACGCCGCGACGACGAGATCGGTCGCGAGCAGCAGATCGGTGCCGCCGGCGGGGATGCGCTGCGCCGCGATGCCCTTGGCGTCGCGTGCCAGGCGGACGTGGCTCACCACCGCGCCGCCCTTTTGCGCGAGGCCGGTGATGTCGAGCACCTGCGCGCCGACGCCGTCGATATGCGCTGCCATGCCGATGATGTGGCCGATGGTCAGCACGCCGCCGCCGCCGACACCGGTGATCGCGATATTGTATGTCGCGTCTGCGGGCAGCGATGCGGCTGCGGGCGCGGGGATTGGCGCCTCGGGCAATTTCGCGCCCTGCTGCTTTTTCACCGCGCCGCCGCCGACGGTGACAAACGAGGGACAGAAGCCTTTGAGGCAGGAGAGATCGGAATTGCACGCCGATTGATTGATCGCGCGCTTGCGGCCGAATTCGGTCTCCAGCGGATCGATGGCGATGCAATTGCTCTGCTCCGAGCAATCGCCGCAGCCTTCGCAGACCGCCGGATTGATATAGGCGCGCTCCGCCGCTTGCGGCACGAGGCCGCGCGAACGCTTGCGCCGCAGCTCGGTGGCGCAAGTCTGGTCGTAGACGATGGCGGTGCAGCCGGGAATCTCGCGCACCTCGCGCTGCACCCGATCGATCGCATCGCGATGCTCGATGACGACGCCTGCCGGCAGCGCCGCTTGCGCGTAGCGTTGCGGCTCGCGCGTCAGGAGGTAGATTTTCTTCACGCCCTCGGCCGCGATCTGATGGATCAGAATCGGCACCGTCATCTGGCCATCGACCGCCTGGCCGCCCGTCATCGCCACCGCGTCGTTGAAGAGGATCTTGTAGGTGATGTTGGCGCCGGCCGCGATCGCCTGGCGGATGGCGATAATGCCGCTATGCATATAGGTGCCGTCGCCGAGATTGGCGAAGACGTGAGGCTCACTCGTGAAAGGCGAGATGCCGAGCCAAGGCACGCCTTCGCCGCCCATTTGCGTGAAGGTCTCGGTGTTGCGGTTCATCCACTGCGCCATGTAGTGGCAGCCGATGCCGGCAAGGGCGCGGCTGCCCTCCGGTACGCGGGTCGATGTGTTGTGCGGACAGCCCGGGCAGTAATAGGGCAGGCGCGTGGTCGGGGGCTTATAGGCGTCGAGCCGCTTGCGCCGCGCGCGAATCTCCTCGGCCTTCTTGCCGATCATGGCACGCAGATCGGCCGGCATGTCGATGCGCTCGAGCCGCGCGACCAGCACGTCGGCGATGATCTCGGCGGAGATCTCATGCTCGAGCGGCAGGCACGGCTTGTCGTTCTCGTCGAACTTGCCGACGATGCGCGGGCGCTGATCGGAATGCCAGTTGAAGAGATGCTGCTTGATCTGGTGCTCGACGATTTCCCGCCGTTCTTCGACGACGAGGATTTCCTGCAGTCCCTGGCTGAATTCGCGCACCCGCACCGGATCGAGCGGCCAGGGCATGCCGATCTTCAGGATGCGCAGCCCCATCGCGGCGGCTGCGGCCTCGTCAATGCCGAGCAGGGTCAGCGCCTCACGCAGATCGACATAGGCCTTGCCCGAGGCGGCGAGGCCGAATTGCGCGCGCGGCGGATCGATGATGATGCGGTCGATGTTGTTGGCGCGGCCGAAAGCGACGGCGGCATAGCCTTTGTAATTCTGCAGCCGGTAATCCTGCGTCCAGCGATCGTCGGGCCAGCGGAAGTTAAGCCCGCCCTCCGGCAGCGGGAAATCCGTCGGCGTGACGAACGCCATCTCCTCGTCTGCGAGATCGACGGTCGCGCTCGACTCGACCGTGTCGGCGATCACTTTCATCGCCACCCAGCAGCCGGAATAGCGCGACATGGCGATGCCGAGCAGCCCCATGCTGACGAATTCGCGCACGCCCGAGGGATAAAGCACCGGAATGATCGCCGACATGAAAGCATGGTCGCTTTGATGCGGAATGGTTGAGGATTTGGCACCGTGATCGTCGCCGGCGAGGCAGAGCACGCCGCCATGTTTCGATGAGCCGGCGGCGTTGGCGTGCTTCAGCACGTCGCCCGAGCGATCGACGCCCGGCCCTTTGGCGTACCAGATGCCGAAGACGCCGTCCCTCTCGTGGCCGGGCGAGAGTTCGAGCTGCTGCGTGCCCCAGATCGCGGTCGCGCCCATCTCCTCGTTGATTGCCGGGCGGACGACCACGCCGGCGGCATCGAGATAGGCGCGCGAGCGCAACAGCTCGAGGTCGTAGCCGCCGAGCGGCGAGCCGCGGTAACCGGAGATATAGCCGGCGGTGTTGAGCCCAGCCTTGCGGTCGCGGGCGATCTGAATCAGGGGCAGCCGGACCAGAGCCTGGATGCCGCTAATGAACACCTCGCCCGTTCTCTGGGTGTAGACGTCGCTTAGCGTCGCATCCGCATAAGGCATGTGCTAGCTCCGACCGCGAACTACTCCACGCGTTTAAACGTCGATCGGGCCGGAAGCGATGCCGATCCGGCCGTGCTTGTATTAGACTTTTTCGAGAACGTATTCGGCCTCTTTGAGGGTGGTCTCGAATTTAATCATTTTGTCGTCCGCGGTATCGCGGGTGACACAGGCCGGGTCGCGGCCGGCGGCGACGGCATCGATATCGTCGCGCAGTTTGCGCCGCAGCATGACGATGCCGCGATCGGATTCGGCGAGATGCTCGATCGTCCGGTCGGTGACCAGTCCTTGCGTCTCTTGGGCGACCCGGTCCTGCTCATTCGACGGGATATTCCAATATCCATCATCCTCGCGCGGATAAACGTCCGGCTGCTTGCCGGTGAAGCCGCGGTTCTCCAGCGACGACTTGCTATCGGCGAGCGGATGGAACCGCGTCCAGAAACTGTAGGTCAGCGTGTCGTCGATCGGCACGCGCAGCCGCATATCGTGGCTCGGCAGCATGCCGGTGCGCGGCGTGGTCGAGATGCGCGAATGCGCCGGCACGATGAAATGGATGATGCGGGGCGGCAGTTCCGGCATCTTCAGGATGCATTTGAAGCCGTATTTCGTATCCTCGTAGTCGTAACCGAGCGGCGTACGCATCGCCATTTTCGGATAGACGCTGGCATGGAGGAATGGCAGATGCGGCAGGTCGGCGCCGTTCTCCGCCTTCTGCAGCCAATTGCAATAATCCTCGTCGCAGCCGATGACGCGCTTGCCGTCCTGGCGCACCAGCACGTCGTATTTCGGCAGGACCGGCGCCGGCGTAGGTCCGATATAGACGAAGACGAAGCCGCCGAGCTCTTCGACGTCGTAAGCATTGGCGCGGACGCGGTCCTTGAAATTGCTTTCCGGCCGCTCGGCCGGCGTCTCGAGGCATTTGCCGTCCGGCGCGAACAGCCAGCCGTGATAGCAGCAGCGCAGGCCTTGCTCCTCGACGCGCCCGAATTCCAGCGAGGTGAGGCGATGCGGACAATGAAGATCGAGCGTGCCGACTTTGCCCAGTCCATTGCGGAAGAGAACGAAATCCTGACCGAGCAGCCGAACCTTCATCGGCCGATCTTTGACGTGATCGCTGAACTCGATCGGCCACCAATAGCGGCGCAGCATCTCGCCGCCCGGCGTGCCCGGACCGACTTGGGTCATCAGCCGATTTTCGCTCTCGCTCAACATGTTTTAGTCCTTTGGCAATCTGGCGCTGAAACGCCAGCCGTAGTTTGCAATTCAGGAAGCCGCCCGGCAAGTTAGAAACGGGACAGAGAACCGGACGGGGCGGCACGATGCGCGGCTGGCGAGCAGGAGTTTTTGCGGCATGGCTGGCCGGAATCGGTGCCGCGCAGGCCGAAGAGACGACTCTGATCTTCGCCACCGACGGGCCGACCGGCACGCATGTCGCGGTGCGGATGTTCCACCCCTGGGCCGAGCACATCAACGAAATCGGCAAAGGCGTCCTGCATCTCGATGTCCGCGACGGCATGAGCATCGTCAACCCGACGAATTTCTACGATCGCGTCCAGAACGACGTGGCGCAGATCGCTTGGGGCAGCCTCGGCAATCTCACCGGCACCTTCCCGCATGCCGAGTTCTCGATGCTGCCTTTCCAAGCTGAGAAATCGGCCGATGCCTCGGTCGCGTTCTGGCGGCTCTACCGGAACGGCCAGCTCGATCCCGATTTCAAGGACGTCGTGCCGCTGATGATGACGGTCTATCCGCAGGCCGATGTCCATTTGGCGAAGCCGCCGAAAGCGCCGCTCGACACGCTGCAGGGTCTGCGGCTCATGGTGGTGGCGAAAGTCTCGGCGCAGTCGATCGCGGTGCTCGGCGGCTCGCCGAGCTCGCTGCCGCTGCCCGATCTCTATCCGGGGCTGCAGCACGCCACGGTCGATGGCGCGGTCGTCGCTTGGACCGCGTTCCAGCCGTACAAGCTCGCCGAGGTGACCAGCTATCACTACGAGATGCGCTTGGGCGCTTCGACCGGCATGGTGTTCATGGCGAAGAAGCGTTACGACGCGCTGCCGGCGGCGGCGAAGAAGATCCTCGGCGAGAATTCCGGCGAAGCGGCGAGTCATACGCTCGGCCTCGCCTGGGACGAGGTCGCCGATGAGGCGCGCAAGGCTGCCGAGAACGATCCCAAGCAGCAGGTCGTCTATCCGACCGCCGATGCTTTGGCGACATGGGAGAAGATGACCGCGCCGGTCAGCGCCGATTGGGTGAAGAATACACCCGGCGGCGACAAGGTGCTGACCGCGTTCCACACCTATCTTGCCGAGGTGAAGGAAGGCAAATAGCTTCACCGCGCGATTACAATTCAAAATAGCGATACGCGTGATCGACGGCGTGTGGATCACGATTCTGTGGGATCGGCCTTCGCAGATTGCATCGTTTGGTGCGGGATGACACCATCGCTGCAACAAACAGAGCGCGGAGGACGTCCATGAAAAAACTTTATCTCGGTGTGGCCGCGACATTCCTGCTCGCGGTTTCCGGCCAGGCGCAGCAGCAACAGCCGCAACCGGCGCAACAGAACGATATGGGTTTCTTCGTCACCAGCGGTATCGACCGCAGTGGCGATCTCGGCGG
>DASXCX010000169.1:0-4099 GCA_036490955.1 Allostellaceae bacterium
CTCGACCTCTGTTATACGCCAGCTCTTGCCGCCGAAGCGACGTTACAGCCGATCAAGCGCTTCGGTATGGATGGAGCGATCCTCTTTTCCGATATCTTGCTCGTACCGCAAGCGCTCGGCCAGAAGCTCTGGTTCGAGCCAACCGGTGGGCCGAAGTTGGGCGCACTGCGTAATGATAGCGATGTCGAAGAACTGAACTTCGATCGATTAGATCAGACCCTGGCACCCGTTTATGCGGCGATAAGGGCAGTCGTTACGCAACTGCCGCCAGAAACGACGCTGCTCGGTTTTGCCGGCGCGCCATGGACGGTTGCGACCTATATGATCGAGGGTGGGTCGAGCCGCGATTTTTCGAAGATTCTTGCCTGGGCGATACAGCGCGATGGCCGGTTCGATGCGGTTGTCGCAAAATTGGTCGAAGCGACGGCGCGTCACCTCTCGGCTGAGATCGAGGCTGGCGTCGAGGCGGTGCAGATATTCGATACCTGGGCCGGGATCGTGCCGGAGAGCGAATTTGAGCGGCTTGTGATCAAACCTACGCGCCAGATCGTCGACCGGCTGCGCCGCGATCATCCGAACGTACCGGTGATCGGCTTTCCACGCGGCATCGGCCAACGCTATCGCCGATATTTTGCCGAAACCGGGGTAAGCGCGCTGAGCATTGATGCCAATACTTCGCTCGATGAGGCGCGCGCCTTTCAATCACTCGGCGCCGTGCAGGGCAATCTCGATCCGAAGCTTCTGGTCACAGGCGGCAAGGCTTTTGAAGATGCGGTTCATCGCATCCTCGAGCGGATGAGCGGCGGGCCGTTCATCTTCAATCTCGGTCATGGCGTCGTGCCGGAAACGCCGCCCGATCATGTTGCCCAGCTCGGCGAGCTGATTCGCACGCATGGCTAAGCTCGCCGTTGTGCTGATGAATCTCGGCGGGCCGGATTCAGCCGAAGCAGTCCAGCCGTTCCTCTACAATCTCTTCTCGGACCCGGCGATCATTGCTTTGCCCAATCCGTTGCGGTGGCTGATCGCCAAGCAGATATCGTCGCGCCGGGCGCCGATCGCGCAGCAGATCTATGCGAAGATCGGCAACAGCTCGCCGCTCATGCCGAATACCGAGGCGCAAGCGCGTGCGCTCGAAGCGGCGCTTGGCGGCGAGACG
This sequence comes from Allostellaceae bacterium, assembly GCA_036490955.1. GTDB lineage: Bacteria > Pseudomonadota > Alphaproteobacteria > ATCC43930 > CGMCC-115725 > CAIKMD01. The sequence goes on from DASXCX010000169.1 coordinate 1,157, forward strand.
CGCTGCTTTATCGCCATGCGCTATTGGCACCCCTTCGCCGATCGCGCGGCACGCGCGATCCAGCAATGGGGCGCTGAGGAGATCGTGCTGCTGCCGCTCTATCCGCAATTCTCGAGCACGACGACAGCGTCATCTCTCGCCGATTGGCATCGGGCCGCGAAACGTGCCGGAATCGCCGCGCCCTCCTACGCGATCTGCTGTGCGCCCGACGAGCCGGGCTTCATTGCGGCGCTTAGCGAAAATATCCGCCAGGCGATTGGCACGTGGCCACAGGAAAAAGGCACGCCGCGGCTATTATTGTCGGCACATGGCTTGCCGAAGCGGACCGTGGCACGCGGCGATCCCTATCAGTCGCAGGTCGAAATGACGGCGGCGGCGCTAGGTCGGTCAATCGCGCAGCCGGCGCTCGATATCACAATCTGCTATCAAAGTCGGGTCGGACCGCTCGAGTGGCTGGGCCCGGCAACCGATGCCGAGATTCGCCGCGCCGGCGCCGAGAAACGGGGTCTTATCGTCGCGCCGATCGCGTTTGTCTCGGAGCATTCCGAGACGCTGGTCGAACTCGACATCGAATACCGTCATCTCGCGACGCAGAGCGGCGTACCGCACTATGTCCGCGTGCCAACGGTATCGACGATGCCAAGCTATATCGCGGGCTTGGCAAATCTGGTCCGTGAAGCGCAGGCGAGCCGCGCCGCGGTCAGACCCGATGGCGGCCAACGCCGCTGCGCGTCGGGTTTCAAGTTTTGCGCCTGTGGCGCGGCATGAGCGCGCTGATCCCGCTCTATCCTTGGATCAAGGCGCTGCACATCATCAGCGTCGTCGCCTGGATGGCGGGACTGCTTTATCTGCCGCGGCTCTTCGTCTATCACGCGGGCGCAACGCCGGGCTCCGAGACCAGCGCGACCTTCAAGGTGATGGAGCGACGCCTGCTGCGCGGCATCATGCATCCGGCGCTGGTGATGAGTTATACATTCGGAATTCTGCTGGCGTTGACGCCAGGCATCGTCGATTGGCGCGCGGGCTGGATCCACTGGAAGCTCGTGCTGGTCGCCGCCCTCACCGCGATGCATTATGCTTGCATGCGCTGGCAGCGCGCTTTTGCCGCCGACCGCAATCGGCATACGACGCGCTTCTATCGCATGATGAACGAGGTCCCGACGCTGATCCTCATCGCGATCGTGATTCTCGTGGTGGTGAAACCGTTTTAAGCGAGAGAGCCCGCGATGAAATGGCTATGGCCGCAACGCCGCCGTACCTTGGAAGAGATCGAACTCGGCATTGCAATCCGCCTCGGCCGCTTCCTGCATTGGATCGCGATCGCGTTCGTCGGCGTGATGTGGCTCGGCGAATTCATCGGCGTAATTTTCGGCTATTGGCGCAGCAGCAATTTCGTCATCGGTCTTGTCATTCTGGCCGGAATTGCCATCTTTCTGTTGGGGCGCGGGTTGCGTTACGTGTTCGCCAACGAATAGTATTCGCCGCCGCCGAATTGCGGATCGCTCTTTGGTGTTTGACTTAGGCATGCCCTTTCGGTAAGGATGAGAGTGCCCGTCGGGGCGCCTCCAATCTCCTCTGACCTTGCATAAAAGCCGTACTTTCGGTCATCAGATTGGCCATTCGCCCTCCGAGGCTTGTGTCTCGGCCCGCCTGCTAAGACCTTTTCAGGTCGAGCGCTTTCCCTCCCGCCACGGTTGATTCCCCCCAAGGCCTTATTTTCATGAACTTACAAGAACTGAAACGCAAAACCCCGCCCGAACTCTTGGCGTTCGCGGAGGAGCTCGAGATCGAGAACGCGTCCTCGCTCCGGAAGCAGGACATGATGTTCGCGATCCTAAAAACGCTCGCCAGCAAGGATCAGGCGATCTACGGCGACGGTGTTCTGGAAGTGCTGCAGGATGGCTTCGGGTTCCTGCGCAGCCCTGAAGCGAATTACCTCCCCGGTCCCGACGACATCTATGTGAGCCCGAGCCAGGTCCGCCGCTTCGGCCTTCGCACCGGCGATACCGTCGAGGGCGAGATCCGCTCGCCCAAGGACGGCGAGCGGTACTTCGCGCTGCTGAAGGTCAACAAGATCAATTTCGATGATCCCGACAAGCTGCGCCACCGCATCAATTTCGACAATCTCACGCCGCTTTATCCCGAGGAAAAACTCAGCCTCGAGCTCGGTGATCCGACGAAGAAAGACCTCACCACCCGCGTCATCGATCTCGTCACGCCGCTCGGCAAAGGGCAGCGCGCGCTGATCGTCTCGCCGCCGCGTACCGGCAAGACCGTGATGATGCAGAACATCGCGCATGCGATCTCGGCCAACCATCCCGAGGTCTATCTGCTGGTCCTGCTGATCGACGAGCGGCCGGAAGAAGTCACCGACATGGCGCGCACCGTGAAGGGCGAGGTCGTCAGCTCGACCTTCGACGAGCCGGCGATCCGCCATGTGCAAGTTGCCGAGATGGTGATCGAGAAGGCCAAGCGCCTCGTCGAGCATAAGCGCGATGTCGTGATCCTCCTCGACTCCATAACGCGCTTGGCGCGCGCGTATAACACCGTTGTTCCGTCCTCCGGCAAGGTGCTGACCGGCGGCGTCGACGCCAACGCGCTGCAGCGTCCGAAGCGCTTCTTCGGCGCCGCGCGCAATATCGAGGAAGGCGGCTCGCTCACCATCATCGCGACGGCGCTGATCGATACCGGTTCGCGCATGGACGAAGTGATTTTCGAAGAGTTCAAGGGCACCGGCAATTCGGAAATCATTCTCGACCGCAAGCTTTCCGACCGCCGCACTTTCCCCGCCATCGACATCACCAAGTCCGGCACCCGCAAGGAAGACCTGCTGGTCGATAAGCCGACGCTCACCAAGATGTGGGTCATGCGCCGCATCCTGAACCCCATGGGCCCGATCGACGGCATGGAATTCCTGCTCGAAAAGCTGAAGGACACCAAAAC
>DASXCX010000170.1:0-6628 GCA_036490955.1 Allostellaceae bacterium
CTGCCCGACCGCATCGGCATCTTCCTCAACGGCAATCTGTCGTTGCGCCAGATCACCGGCCGGAACGGCGTCCCCGACGCCAGCCCGCGCACCACCAGCCTCAGCGGCGGCATCGATTACCGCCTCAACGCCGGCACCATCGTCGGCCTGGGCGCCGGCTACACCGCCAACACCACCGACATCGGCGGCGGCAGCAAATCGACCTCGGACGCCTTCAACATCACCGCCTACGGCACCACCCGGCCGATCGATCCCGTCTACATCGATGCACAGGTCAGCTACCACCACATCAGCTTCAACACGCTGCGCGACGTCGGCGGCACCGCCTTCCTGCGCGGCAATCCCGACGGCGACGTCTTCGCCGGCAGTCTCACCGGCGGTTACGAGTTCGAGGCCGGGCCTTACACCTTCGGGCCTTACTTCCGCGCCGACGGCGCGCATGGCACGATCAGCTCCTTCACCGAGACCGGCTCCAGCCTCTTCGCCATCACCGCCAGCGGCCAGACCGTGGACTCCGCCCACGCCGTCCTCGGCGCCCGCGGCGACCAGGCCATCAGCACCGATTACGGCATCGTCTCGCCGCATTTGCGTGTCGAATATCTCCACGAGTTCATGGGCGCCTCAGGCGCCGGCGTCGGCTTCGCCAACGGCGCCGCCTCGGGCTTCCAGGTCGCCGGCTACCCCGTCTCGCACAACTATTTCACCCTCGGCGGCGGCGTCAGCTTCCTCACCGTCACCGCGCTGTCCTTCTTCGTCGATTACGACGCCCTCGTCGGATATACAAACCAGACCAGCCACTCCATCACCGCAGGCGCTTCCGTCCGCTTCTGAACCCCGGGCTCTCAGCCTTTGCTGGGAACGAAAAGAAAATCCCCGCCCTCGTGACCCGCGAAGACGATCGCACGATAGGTCGGCGTCTGCTTGTAGCCGAGCTTCGCTGACTGTGCCGTCACGATCGGACTCACTGCGTCAAATAGCCGGTTCCCTTCCAAGATATCGTCGTTGTCGCGAAGGACCCTGAGGAGCGCCGCGGCGAAGATGGAGTGGCCGTCAACTCCGGAATCGAGCACCGGCTGAACTCCGCCCGACGTCATCACGGTGCGGACGCGCTTGGGGCTGAGCTGTTGCAGGACCGAAAGCCGCGTCCCGGCATCGAGTCCGGATTTCGGTACCTCGACCGAGCTCCGCGTCAAGACGCCGGCATAGCAGGAATCGGCAATAACGATGATGTGGCGCGCGGGAATGATCTGCAGATAGTCCGTGATCTGCTCATTGAGGATCCATTCGGTATCGGCAGACGTCTGGGCGTCGACCGGAATCCAGTAGCCGCGGTCGATCTGCGGCACGAGTTGACCATGGCCGGCATAGTAGATCAGGAGATTGTCGTCCGGCGTCATCTTCTGGCGAAGATCGTTGAACGCACCGAGAATCTGCTCGCGCGTGGCATTGACGAGCAGCGTCGTCTTGAAGCCGTAATGCGCGCGCAACTCGGTCTCGATCGCTTGCGCGTCGCCCACCGCGTTGTCGATGTGCGGCCAATAACGGAAATTGTCGTCGCCGATGACCAGAGCGTAATAATTCTTCGTCGTGAGAGAACCGGAGTTCCCCGTGCTCGCCGCCGAAGTCTTGGGCGACGCAATCACGGCAACGTCGATCGAACTGGTGCGGCCAAGCAGATCCGTCACTTCAAGCTTGGTCGACGCGCCCTGCGAGAGCAAATCCCGCGGAATGGCGAAAAGCAGTTGATCATCCACGGGAACGACTTGCTTGCCGACGGTCAAGCGCCGCACGCCGATCTCGGAGCGAATGCGTCCGACGACGTCGCCGGTGCCTTTCTCCGATCCCCGCATCTGCAACTGCACGCCACCGGCACCTCGCGTCGCCAGCGGATAGACGATCTCGATGCTCGGCGGCGGCAGATTGGCGAGGCCACTGGGCACGGCTTGCGGCCCCTGTTGCATCTGCTGCTCGAGCGAGGCGATGCGCTGGTGTAGCGATTGCACCTCCTTTTGATTTGGCTGCGCCGACGTACTGCCGGGCCGGCTTTCCAGCTGCTGGAGCGAGCGGTGAAGCTTGTCGAGCTCGTTCTGCTTATCCTGAAGCTGTTGCCGCAGTTTCTGCACTTCGGCGCCGCCCGCGCCACGCGTGTCATCCCCCCCCGGCGTGTCGACGTCCTCGACCAAACGTTCATTGATGCCGGCGGCCTGCCGATAAAGATTGATCGCCTTCACCTTGTCTTGCTGCACGCCGAGTCCCGCCTCGTACAGCCGTGCGAGGGCGGTTTCGGCCGGCGCATATCCGGCATTCGCCGCTTTCGTGTACCAGCTCGCCGCCGACGCATAATCGGGCGGCTGAACCTTCTCGTAGAGCATCGCGACGTTGGTTTGCGCCTGAGTGTCGCCGGCTTCGGCATTGCCGATCCAAAGCTTGATGGCCTGCGCATAGCTGCTCGGATCGAGCAGCGTGTATTCGCCGCCGCGGATCGAGCAATCATGAGCCGACGTGCGAATCACATTGCTCGGCATCTGATAGACCATCGAGGTCCCGAGCTTGCGCACGCGGCCGGGCAAGCGGCAATCGACGACGGCGAAATCATCGGCAGACGACGCTGCCGCGGCCATAGCCGACGGAGGCTGGTCGGCCGCGCGACTGGAGCCGGGTCCAGCGAACGATCCGGCGAGCACCGCAGCAAGCAAGAGGGCGAAAGTCGAAACGACTTTTACCGGAAAAATAACGAGTGACGTTTTCAAGATCGGGCTCCGAAATTGATGTTCGCGATCGGGCGCGCGTAGCAGAACGGCTCACGTTTTTCTGAGCAAACGCAGTATGTCCTGCCCGCCGGGTCGAGGGAAGCGATAAAAAGGTCCGCCGCGTTCACGTGCGGCAGACCCTTCAGCCGGATGCATTCCGATGATCGGTCGGCCGCGGCCAATGGACGAAAACCGCTTCGACAGGTAATGGACCGCCGGAATGACCGTTCAGTCCACGAACCGCGCATCGTCGGATAGACGCCGCACGCTTTTCCTCCAAGGGCCGATCACGCGCGCTTTGGTGACCTTGGCGATCCCGATCATCCTCGCCAACATCCTCCAGACCGGATACCAGCTCACCGATTCTTTCTGGGTCGGACGATTGGGAGCAGCGGCCGTCGCCGCGGTCTCGGTCAGCTTTCCGGTCACTTTCCTGGTCATCGCGATGGGTTCGGGGCTCGCCATGGCGGGCGCCACATTGACGGCTCAATATGCCGGCGCCGGACGACAGGACATGGTCAATCACGTCGCCGGCCAGACCATGATTATGGTCTTGCTCACCTCAATCGTGCTCGGCGCCTTGGGCTATATCATTGCGCCATATCTGCTGGCGCTGCTCAACGTCGCGCCCGATGTCTATGACGGCGCGCTTGGCTTCATGCGCGTCTCGTTCGTTGGCATAATCTTCGTTTTCGCCTATGGCATGTTTCAGGCCTTGATGCGCGGTGTCGGTCAGACGCGCATTCCACTGGTCATCGTTCTCGGCACGGTGATCCTCAATTTCGTTTTCGATCCGCTTTTCATCTTCGGCTGGGGGCCGGTTCCCGCCTCGGGTGTCATGGGTGCGGCGCTCGCCACGCTGGCGACACAAGCCCTCGCCATGGTGCTCGGCATGGCGATCTTTCTGCGCGGACGCCACGGCATTCAGGTCTCGTGGCACGCGCTGATGCCCGATCCACCCTATATCAAACGCGCATTCCTATTGGGATTTCCTGGCTCGATCGAATTCTCGACCCGCGCCCTCGGCCTGATGGTGATGTCCTTCCTTGTCGCCAGCTTTGGCACCTTGACCATTGCCTCTTACGGTGTCGGTTCGACGATCTTGCAGGTGGTGACGATCCCCGCGATGGGCATGTCGATGGCGGTCTCGACCTTGGTTGGGCAGAACATCGGCGCCGGCAATCTCGATCGCGCGGCACGGATAACCTTTCTCGGCACTACCCTTGGCTTCGGCATACTCACTGTCGCGGGCCTTATCGCGTTTCTCTGGGCGCCGCAGATCGTCTCGTTCTTCATCCCGAACGACGCCGACGTCATTGCCGAAGGCGCGCATTTCATCCGCATCATGGCCTTCGCCTGGGGCGGCATCGGTATCCAGTTGTGTGTCGTGTCGGCGTTCCGCGCCTCCGGCAATATGCTGATCGCCATGGTGATCGCGATGGTCTCGCAGTGGATGGTGCAGTTCCCGCTGGCTTATGTCTTGGCGAAGCACACGAATTTGCAAGCCGATGGGCTTTGGTGGTCGTTCCCGGCAACCAACATCGTGGTCGCGATCGTCTCGATATGCTGGTTCCTCACCGGCAGTTGGAAGCGCACGCGATTGACCGAGGAGGACAAGCTGGCGGTCGCCGCGACAGCAGAGGCGATCATCGATGAGCCGATACGCTAGGCTTTCGGTCGAACGGGAACGGCGGGGCCACGCTCCTCGCTAATGCGCGCTGCGCTGCTCGAGAAACGTGCCGAGCCGTGTTTGCCAACTGTCATTGTTCTTGTGATTGAAGGCAGAGGAATAATCGGCACAGCGATTGAGCAAGCCGAGCCAATAGATGTCGGTAGCCGGCCGGAATAGCGCCGGCGCGAAGCCGTTGCCGGCAAACCACACGGTCTCCGCCGCCGCATGGCTTGCTTCGAGGATTGTCAGGCCGCCGATGCGCAACAGCAGCGCCGCCTGATCGGGGCGGCAGCCGCCGAGCCGGCCATGCGCCAACCGACCGCCGAAGACGACGCGGGCCTGCGGCCCCGCCAACAGCCATGCATCGTCGATGCGCGCGAGACGCCCCGTCCAGAATCTCTCACGCTCCGCCAATCGCTCGCGATCGGCGGTTTTGGCATCGCCGGCGAGGCGGAAATAGTGTCCGATGGTTTCTTCCGTCAGCCAGCGGCGCATCACGGCGAGCGCCGCCTTGGGCACAGGCAGCCAGCGGGGCGTTGCCAGGCGTGCATCGCCGTAGTGACGCAGGAAAAAGCCGACGATCTCGGTCTTCACAGCCCTCGGCGGCACTTCCGTTTGCCACGGCATTAGGAGAGCCTCGGCGAGCTCGCCCCTCAGCGTGGTCGCGCGGCGTGGCGCGACGGTATCGGGCCGGAACGCGCCATCGTGGACTGCAAGATCGCAGACTCGCGCGACGAGATGCGGTGCCCGCACCGCACAGCGTGCGACGGTCACTGCCGCGGCCGCTAGAGTTTCGAACGCGAGGCCGCCTTTGACGGCAAGCGCCGGCAAATGCAGCCCCGCGAAAAACTGCGCCTCGGTCTCGTCGCCGTCCAAAAAAGCCTTTGCCAGAGAACGCGGCGCGGCTTCGAGCGAAAAGATATCGAATTCCTGCGCCAGACGCGGCCAGGGCTCGGGCAGCCAGGCCGTATGGGCCGCGAGCCATTCACCGGCGGTCCGCATGCTCTCGAGACTGGGATCGAACGCCGCGCTCCAGACAATGGCCAGCCGCGCCGCCTGATAGCGCTGCTCCGACGCGTCGAGCCAGGCGAGAAAGCTCTGCAGGAAGGTTTTGTGCTCCGCCGGCGGGTCCGCGCTCTGCCACAGCACCCAGGCGACGTCAAACCGGTCGGCGGGGTCGACACGCTCCCAATCGTGATCCGCCAGCCGCAAGCGCCGGAGCAGCGCCAGGAGCGCCTCCCCCGATTTGCGCGGACCCTGGCCGTCGCCATAGCGCTCGACCAGAACGCGCGCTGTCGCCGGCGCCTTGCCCAGCGTCGGCGTGTCCTGCGGGGTAACCCGCGTCTGGTCGGGTTTGGCAAGAGTATCGCGCAACATCAGCGCGACCTTGACTGGTTTACGCGCTCGACCAGCCCCGCAACATCCGTTGCATCCGGTGTCGCCATGATGAAGCGCAACTCGATGCGACGGTTGCGCTGCATGCCCGCGGCCGTGCCGCTGGTATCGACGGGCCGCAAGTCGCCGTAGCCGCTGACGCCGATCAGCGCCTCGGAGTGATCGTTTTTCAACACGGCGAGCGCCGGGAAGGCGGCGACGAGCTGCGCAAAAGTCGCGGAAGCGCGGGCGGCGGACAAGTCCCAATTGCTTTGAAAACGCACGGTATGGATCGGCGTCGTATCGGTGTGGCCTTCGATATAGACCGAGTCGAGGCGGCCTTTATGACTGTCGCTGCACGACATTGTCGCCGCGGGGTCGCTCGCGGCCGCATAGCAGGGCAGCACCTTGGCAAGCGCCTCGGCGAGCAGCCGCAACTTCGGCAAGGCCTCGGGATAGGCATCGGCCGAACCGGCCGGAAACAGAACATCGCCGCCGAGCTGCAGCGTGCCGTTCTCTTCATCGATCGTCACCGGCAAAGCGCCGTCGAGAATCTTCGCGATATCGCGCAGCAGATCGCGCCGCGCCAGATTGGCCTCTGCTGTGGCAGGGAGCGGCGCCGGCGCCGTTACGACCGGCACTACTGCCGTTGGCGTGGCTTGGCGCATGTTGAGCGCCACCACCATCAGCACGATAATGAAGATGAAAACGAGACCGAGCATCAGATCGGTCATCGAAGCGAAATAATCATGACCGTCGCCGCCGTGCCTTGCCGCATGGCGCGCGGCACCTGCCATAGCGACACGCGAAGAAGCCGGGCGCATCTCAGGCC
>DASXCX010000171.1:0-2965 GCA_036490955.1 Allostellaceae bacterium
GCGCCGAATCTTTCGGGTCGATGCTCACGACGAGGATGCGGAAAGCCGCGTCCGATAGTTGCGCGCGCTCGATGGCGTTGGCGAGCAGCGACAAGATCGGTCCGCATAGCGTGGTGCAAGTGTAATCGGCAAAGACGAGGAAGGCGGGCTTGCCTGCGAGAACATCGCTGAAACGCCGCCGGGCGCCGGCGGCGTCGGGCGCCGACAGGGAGAGATCGAGACGGGCATCCGGCGGCGGCGCCGCTTCAACGGCGCCGAGATCGGCCGGCGAAAGCCCGGCGCGGGCGACCCCAACAGGCAATAACATGAGCGCCGCAAGCACGGCCAGCACTTTCATGGCGCGCTTGCAACCGGGTCGAAGGCATGTGCGCCGCGTGCCACGATCTTTTGCATGGCGGTGTCGATCGGCATGCGCCCATCGGCGCCGGCTAGCGCCGCGGCCTCTTTCCGCTCGAGCAGCGCGCGCGTCGTCCGCTCGCTCGCGGACACACCCGGCGCGGGAAAAGGTTGCCGGTCGACGAAGGTCATACCGATTCGATCGGAGAAAAAGAGCGCCAGGCCGACAGCAGACAACACCAGCAACATGAGCGCCGCCGCCATGGTCGCGACGACCGAACGCGCGTTGACGGCCGGCGGCTCGCCGCGCCCGAGGTCGCGTTCACGCGTTGCCATGGCAATCACCCTCGACCAGTTGCCGACTCGCGTACGCAATCACCAGCGCTATCGCCAACGCCGCGAGCACCGCGGGAAGGAGCATGGCGATTCCCAAGACGGGTACCGTCAACCACGCAATATGAAGCGCGATGCCGGTCAGGACGGATACTCCCACGACGCGCAGCGCGGCCGGACTTTGCCGTACCAGACGGCTCAGGACGAGAAGAAACGGGATCGCCGCAGCGAGGAGAAAAGCGATCACCGCGACCGTCACCCACCCGGCGCTGGCGGAACGAATCGCGTACCAGCGGACCTTTTCGGGAATGTCGCCATACCAGGTGACGACGAATTGGATGTAAACGAAATAAACCGTGCCGAGCAACGCACTCAGCAACATGCCCGCGAGATCGCGATTCGCGCGCGGATCGTCACCTTGCGGCGTCAGCACGGCCGCAAGTGCCAGCGCCGCGAAGATCTGCTCGATCCCGAAGCTCATGCCGAACGCCGCCGAGGTCGTACCCGGCTCGAGCGTCAGGACCCAATCCGCCGGGATGAAGGTCATCAGCATCAGATGCGCGGTCAGACCGAGGCCGGCGGCGAGCGGCGTTTCCCAAGCCCGCTGCCAGACCATGAAGCTCCAGACCGCGATCGCTAGAAGCGATCGCGCATCGAAGAACGCCGGAAAGAGGTAATAGTGCAACACCAATGCCGGGACACCCGGATCGGGCCATGGATAAATGAGATGCCGAAATAGCAGAATTGGCAGCAACGCTAGAAACAGCATCGGCATCGTGCGCGCCGTCGGCACCAGGCAAGGCGCGAAGGCTTTGCCCCATCGCCCACCGGTGATGCCATGAACGAGCAGCAATGTCAGGCAGCCGATCGGCGCCATCGACACGAGAACGAAGCCATAGAGCCAGCCGCGTGCGATGCTTTCGCCCGACACTGGAAGGACCGCGAAACCGACCGCCAGGATCGCGGCGGGAATCGCGTAAGACCGGAAAGTCGGCAGCGCGATTTTCATTGCTGCTTCGCCACCTTCTCGCCAGCCAATTGAAGGGCGCGAATATAAGCGACGATGGCCCAGCGATCCTCGGGTTCGACGCGGTCGCCGAAGGAATACATGATGCCGTAGCCATTGCCGATGACATCGACCAGATGGCGGCTCGAGCTTTGCATTTGGCGGGGATCGGTGAACGGCTGTGGCGCCGGAAAACCGCGTTGGACGACCATCCCGTCGCCATCGCCCGTTAATCCGTGACACGCGGCGCAATAAATCCCATAGCGTTCGCGGCCGCGCTGCAACAATGCCGGCGAAACGGTCGGCGGCTCAGCGATTGCGGCCTCGCGGTCGAGATCGCCTTGCGCCACGGTGCCGGCAACGCGAGGCAACGCCTCGCCCGCTGCCGGCCACGCGTCGATGCCGTCTGACGAGCCGTAGGTGTTCAGACGATTTTGCGAATCCATGCTTTCGTCGCAGCCGACGAGGGCCATGACGAGAAGGATGATCGCTAACCATCTCATCCCGCGACCTCGTGAAGCGCGGCGGGTTTCAAATGCGCGGAGATCCATGCCGGCGTCGTGTCGACACGGCGGAAGAGCAGGAAATAGCGATCCCGTGTGGCACGCTCGATCGCCGGCATATCGAAGAGCGGATGATGCAACTTGGGTAGGCCGCACATGTACATCCAGCCCAGTAAGCCGCAGATCCCGGCAAGCAAGATCGTGATCTCGTAAGGCACGGGCAGGAACACGGGCCAACTATTGAGCGGCCGCCCGCCTGACAGGATCGGATAGGCAATGACCGCACTGAACCACTCCATTCCGTACCCGATGACCGCGCCGCACACGCCGGCAACGAACATGACCGAGCCGATCGGCGCTTTGGCAAGCGGCGGCGCAAGATAATCGGCGATACCTTCGATCGGCTGGGGCAACAGCGCGTCGATCGCCGGTCTACCCGCATCAGCCGCGCGCTGCGCCGCGCCGGTGATCTCATGCGCCGTCTTGAATTCGGCGAGGATGAGATCGGTCATCCCTCGTTCTCCTCGACCCAGAGCTTACGCAGTTCGTGAGCCGGCAGCGCCGGCAACACCCGCGTGAAAATCATGAACAGGAACATGAACGCACCGATGGATCCGAACAGCATCGCCCAGTCCCAGAACGTTGGCAGAAAAAGTCGCCAGGCGCTCGGCAGGTAGTCGCGCGACAGCGTCGACCAGACGATGAGGATGCGCTCGAGCCACATCCCGACATTGATGAGAATGGAGATAATCGTGACCGCGGCGATGCTTTGCCGTACCGACCTGAA
>DASXCX010000172.1:0-7611 GCA_036490955.1 Allostellaceae bacterium
TCGCCGCCCGGCAGATCGACGTCGAACATATGGATCTTGTCGTAGCGCGCAAGGACCTCGCCGTCCGGAGCGATCAGGAAAGAGCGATTGGCGAGGCGGCTATCATTTTCCGTCCGCACGACGATCGAGCCGAGCAGCAGATGCACCCCGGTCTCGCGTGCCAGCTCCCGGAAGGCCGCGAGCATCGGATGCGCTGTTTCAACCCGCGCCTTCTCGTCGCGCAAAGCGCGTTTCGGCTCGATCATGTCGCTGACTTCGGGCGTCATGATGAGATCGGCGCCGGCGTCGCGCGCACGGCGCACGAACTCGCTGGCGGCGCGGATATTCGGCTCGACCTCGCGGCTGCCATTGAGCTGGATGCAGGCAGCCTTGAAAATCGTCACGGGCCGAGGCCGAGCAGCGGATCGAGCTTGCCGGCGCGATCGAGCGCGGCGAGCTCATCGGAGCCGCCGACATGCATACCATCGATGAAGATCTGCGGAACGGTCGTGCGCCCGCCGGCGCGCTCGATCATTTCGGTCCGTTTCGATGTGTCGACTTCGACGTCGATATCCTCGAAATCGACCCCTTTGCGCTGCAACAGGCTGCGCGCCCGCGCGCAGTAGCCGCACCACATCGTCGTATATATCTCGACTTTCGCCATGTTCTCCTTCTACCTCTGCGCGCAAACCGCGCGCGTCTCTTCCTTCTAGCGTTGCGCGCGCACGACGCGCGCCAGTGTCAACACATCGACGCGCGCCGCGCCGGCGCGTTTCAGCACGCGGGCGCACTCCTCGACCGTCGCGCCGGTCGTCAGCACGTCATCGATCACGACAACGCGCTTCCCGCGGATTTTTTCCGGATGTTTTATGGCAAAAGCGCCCGCCACGTTGCGCCGACGTGCCGAGGCATTCTTGTTGCCTTGAGATGGGGTGCGACGGCGGCGAGTCAAACAATCGGCCACGACGAGCGGCCCGCCGGCCTTGGCGATCGCATGCGCCAGCACCGCAGCCTGGTTGTAACGCCGGGCGAAAAGCCGCGTCCAATGCAGCGGCACTGGCACTTGCACATCGGCATCGGCGAGGATGTCGCGACCCGCGCGCTGCAACCATTGCGCCAGCGGCGGCGCAAGATGGAGCCGGTCGCCATGCTTTAGCGCGAGGATCAGCGGGCGGCTGGCATCATCGTAGCGCATCGTCGCCCGCGCACGATCGAAGCGCGGCGCATCGGCCATGCAGGCGCCGCAGAGTCCGCCGGGTCCGACGTCGAAATCGAAGGGGTAGCCGCACTGGGCACAGCAGGGCGCGCCGAGGAAAGTAATTGCGCGCCAGCAGGACGTGCAGAGTGTGCCGGTCGCGGCGACCGGCACACTGCAGGAAAGGCAGCGCGGCGGCAGCAGCAAATCGAGCAGGCGGTCGCGCGCACGGCGCAGCCCGGCGGCCGGGGCAAGAGTGAGCATCGCTGGATTGTCGCCCCGCGGCGGGTGACGGAGCAAGACCCGCGTGCCATATAGGCTTCCATGGCCGGCCCCGTCCCTAAATCAAGCGCTAGCGCGCCGAACTCGATCGCGATCTTTGACCGCTACGCGCTGCGCCGCCACCGCGCCCGCGCTGCTCGCCGGGATGCCGATTCGGATTTTCTCTTCCACGACGGCGCCGAGCGCCTGCTCGATCGCCTCGCCGATATCAAGCGGGTTTTCACCCGCGCCCTCGACCTCGATTCGCGCGATTCCCGGATCGCGGAGCGGTTGCGCGCCATGGGCATCGAGACCGTGGTCGCCGGCGCAATAACGGGAGCGCTGCGCGTCGACCCCGAAGCCCTGCCTTTCGCACCTGCAAGCTTCGATCTCGTCACCAGCAGTCTCGCGTTTCATTGGATCAACGATCTGCCCGGTACGCTGCTGCAGCTCCGCCGCATCCTCAAGCCCGACGGGCTACTGCTGGTCAATCTCTTCGCCGGCGAGACGCTGGAGGCGCTGCGCGTCGCGTGGCTCGAAGCCGAGAGCGAGATCGAAAACGGCGCGAGCCCCCGCATCTCCCCTTTTGCCGATCCGCGCGATCTCGCCGGCCTGCTGCAGCGGGCCGGTTTCGCCCTCCCGGTCGTCGATAGCGACCGCGTCACCGTCGATTATCCCGATCTTTGGAAACTGATGCGCGATCTGAGAGCCATGGGCGAGACCAACGCCACCGCGCTACGGCACCGCCATTTCACACGCCGCGCGACCCTGCTGCGTGCAGCCGAAATCTATCGCGCGCGTTTCGGTGATAAGGAGGGGCGTATCCCGGCCGAGTTCGAGATCGCGACGCTGACCGCCTGGGCGCCGCATGAGACTCAGCCGCGCGCCCTGCGCCCGGGCAGCGCCAACGCTCGGCTCGCCGAGGCGCTCGGCACCGAAGAACGGCCGGCGGGCGACAAAGCGACGCCCTGAGAGGTCAAAAAGATGGCCGAGCCGAAGCAAGTGATCGTTCCCGCCGACACCGGTCGGGCAGAGGCGCTGCTCTTGAGCTGCATCGATTATCGCCTCCCCGGCAAGATCGCGCGCTACATGGAAGGGCGCGGCCTCGCCGCGAATTACGATCACATCATCCTCGCCGGCGCGTCGCTCGGAGCGACGAATACGCTTTACCCGCATTGGGGACAGAGCTTTCGCGATCATCTCGATCTGGCGATCAAGCTGCACGGCATCAGCCGGGTCATCATCCTCGATCACCGCGAATGTGGCAGCTATCGCGTCATCTTCGGCACGGATTTGTCGGGCGACGAAGAGAAGAGCCAGCATGCGCGCGAACTCCATCGCGTCGCGCGCGAGATACGCGGAACCTATCCCCGGCTCCAAGTCGAAACGCTGCTGATGGCGCTCGACGGCAGCGTCGAGACAATCGTCTAGAGCCGCTGCTGCAAGAGCGTGACCAACGGCGCATCCGCCGCCGGCATCGGATAATCGGCCATCGCCGCAGGCGGCGTCCAGGCGAGCACTTGCGTCTCGCGTGCGGTCGGTGTGCCTCGCCAGCGCCGGCAGAGATAGAGCAGCAGCAGGATGTGGAAGGTCTCGTAGCGATGCGAGGCAAATCCGAACGCATGGAGATCGCTTTCCGCGACCAGAACACCGAGCTCTTCCTCGAGCTCGCGGCAGAGCGCTGCTTCGGGAGTCTCGCCGGCCGCGATCTTGCCGCCGGGGAATTCCCAGAGCCCCGCCATCGCCTTGCCCTTGGGCCGCTGTTGCAGCAGCACCCGGCCGCGCCCGTCGATCAGCGCGGCGCTGACGATCGGCACGATGGGAAGCGGATCAGCTCCGGTAGCTGCCATTGATGTCGATATAGCGATGCGTCAGATCGCAGGTCCAGATCTCGGCGCGACCCTTGCCGATGCCAAGGTCGACCTCGAGCAGGATGTCGCGGCCGGCCATGTGCTTGGCAACCGGCGCTTCGTCATAGCCCTGCACGGCACCGCCTTTCTCGGCGATACGGACGCCGCCGGCCGAGATCGCCAGCTTGTCGCGATCGGCCTTCTCGCCCGCCTTGCCGACCGCCATCACGATGCGGCCCCAATTCGCGTCGCCCGCCGCGAGCGCGGTCTTGACCAGCGGCGAATTGCCGATGGCAAGGCCGATCTTGCGCGCCGCGCGCGCCGAGGCGGCGCCGGTGACGCGCACGGTAACGAACTTTTGCGCGCCTTCACCGTCCTTGACGATCTGCTGGGCGAGATCAATCGCCACCGCGTCGAGCGCGCGGCGAAAATCCTTGAGCCGCGGATCGGCGGCGCGCGTCACGCGCTTGTGTTTGGCCTTGCCGGTCGCGCAAAGCTGCAGCGAATCGCTGGTCGAAGTATCGCCGTCGACGGTGATCGAATTGAAGCTCTTCTCATTGCCGGCGACGAGCAGCGCTTGCAGTACCGACGCCGGCAGCGCCGCATCGGTGAAGATATAAGCGAGCATCGTGCCCATGTCGGGCGCGATCATGCCCGAGCCTTTGGCGAAACCGTTGATCGTGACCGGCACGCCATCGATTGTCGCACGCTGCGTCGCGCCTTTCGGGAAGGTGTCCGTCGTCATGATCGCCCGTGCGGCATCGCCCCAGGCATCCGGCGAGACCGCGGCAAAGGCCCCAGGCAACGCCGCGACGATCTTTTCCGCCGGCAGCTTTTCACCGATGACGCCGGTCGAGGCGACGAAAATCTCGCGCTGGTCGCAGCCGAGTTCCCGTGCCGCGGCTTTGACGGTGGCCTCGACCGCCGCCTTGCCCTCTTGGCCGGTAAAGACATTGGCATTGCCGGAATTGACGACGATCGCGCGTGCCTTGCCGCGCGACAGCGCGCGGCGGCACCAATCAACCGGCGCGCCCGGCATCAGCGAACGTGTAAAGACGCCCGCGACGGTCGTGCCGGGATCGAGCAACGCGACCATCAGGTCGGTGCGGCCTTGGTAGCGGATGCCGCAATGCGCGCTGGCGAGGCGCACGCCGTCGATCGCCGGCAGATCGGGGAACCGCTCGGGCGCGAGCGGCGAGACATTATCGGCCATGGCAGCGCCCCCGCAGGCTGTCTGCTGATTATTTTCCGAGTTGATCCGGCGCGGTGGCGGGCGAGAGCGTCGGGGGTGGTGGTCCATTGCCGGCACCGCCGCCCGGAAGCGCGAGGGTTGGCGCGACGGGCTGCGCCTGCTGTGCCTTCTCTTGCTGTTGCTGCGGCGCCGCTTGCGGGGCCGGCGCGTTCGAGGCAAGCGCCTTGCCGTCGGGACCGAAGACATCGATCTTGGCTTGGCCGCGGAGGTCTTGCAGCCTGGCAGCGACAATTTGCTGCGTCATTTGCTGGGCGATCTCGGGCGCGACCTGTTCATAGGTGCCGGCTTTGCCGGGCCGCCTGTCCTCGACCTTTATGACGTGCCAACCAAATTGCGTATGGACCGGGGTCTGCGAGAAATCGCCGGGCTTCATGGCGAAAGCCGCGTCGGCAAATTCCGGGACCATGTCCTGCTTGGTGAAATAGCCGAGATCACCGCCATTCGACTTGCCGGACGGGTCGGTTGTCTTGTCCTTGGCAAGCGTCGCGAAATCCGCGCCTTTCTTCAACTGCTCGATGATGTCCTTCGCGTCTTGCTCGCTCGCAACCAGAATGTGGCGCGCATGGACCTCCTCGGTCTTCGGCGCATCCTTGGCGTACTGGTCATAGGACTGACGCAGCTTCGCCTCGGTGATCTGGCTGCGGGCGATCGAAGCGACGTAGGCGTTGACGAGGATCTGAGTCTGCGCCGCGGCGAGCTCCTGCTTTACCTGCGGATTCTGATCGATCTTCGCCTTGCGCGCTGCTTGGTCCAGGAGCTCCGCATTCACCATGTTGTTGAGGAGCGCCGGATAGACCTTATCGAACGGCTGCTGCTGGATTTGGGGCGGTGCGCTGCGGAGCTGGATATCGAGATCGGAGCGATGCAGCACTTGGCCGTTGATCCGCGCAATCACAGGATCGTCACCGCTCGTCGTGGCCGCGGCCGCCGGCGCGCTCGGCGCGCTTTTCGCAGGAGCCGCTTTCTTGGGCTGGGCAAAAGCTGGCATTGCCACAAGCACGGCAAGAGAAGCGGCGACCAGAACACGACGCGCCATGGCGATCATCCTTTCGCTTAAGACCCGGCACGAAAGCCCGCTCGACGGGGGCCGGGTCTGGCGCGCCTTAAAGCATAAAGGCCCACCGCGAACAAGCGCGGAACCGCCTGTTTGTCCTTAAATTATTGTGACGAATTGACACTTTAGGGGGTTATTCCTATTTCTTCTTGGATCCCGCCCTTACCCTGCCCGAGGCTTTGATGATTGGCGCCCTCGCCCGGCGACTGTTTGGTTCGGCAAACGATCGCTACGTCAAGAGTCTGGGCCCGCTGGTCGACGACATCAACGCGCTCGAACCCGAACTGGCCGCGCTCGACGACGCGGGCCTGCGGGCTCGTACCCAGCTGTTCAAGGACCGCTTGGCGCAGGGCGAGGAAATCGACGACCTCCTCGTTGAAGCCTTCGCCACGGTCCGCGAGGCGGCCAAGCGCACTCTTGGACAGCGCCATTACGACGTCCAGATGATCGGCGGCATCATCCTCCATCGCGGCATGATCGCCGAGATGAAGACGGGCGAAGGCAAGACGCTGGTCGCGACCCTGCCGGTCTATCTCAACGCGCTTTCCGGCAAAGGTGTCCACGTCGTCACCGTGAACGACTACCTCGCCGCGCGCGACAGCGAATGGATGGGGCAAATCTATCGATTCCTCGGCCTCACCGTCGGCTGCATCGTCCACGGGCTCGACGACGTGCAGCGCCACGACCAATACGCCGCGGACGTCACCTACGGCACGAATAACGAGTTCGGCTTCGACTATCTCCGCGACAACATGAAGTTCCGGCTGGAGGAGATGGCGCAGCGGCCGTTCAATTACGCGATCGTCGATGAGGTCGATTCGATCTTGATCGACGAGGCGCGCACGCCGCTGATCATCTCCGGCCCGTCGGAAGATTCATCCGACATGTATCGTCAGGTCGACCGGTTGATGCCGAATCTGGTCGCCGAGGATTTCGAGAAGGACGAGAAGCAGCGGACGGTAACGCTGACCGAGTCCGGCGTCGAAAAGATCGAGAGCCTGCTGCGCGAGGACGGCCTACTCACCGAGGGCACGCTCTACGACATCCACAATATCGCGCTGGTACACCACGCTAACCAGGCGCTCCGCGCGCATAAGCTTTTCGCGCGCGACACCGATTACATCGTGCGCGACGACAAGGTCGTCATCATCGACGAATTCACCGGCCGCATGATGGAAGGCCGGCGCTATTCCGAAGGCCTGCACCAAGCGCTCGAGGCCAAGGAACGCGTCACGATCCAGAACGAGAACCAGACGCTCGCCTCGATCACCTTCCAGAATTACTTCCGCCTCTATCCGAAACTCGCGGGCATGACCGGCACGGCGATGACCGAGGCGACCGAACTCAACGAGACCTACAAGCTCGACGTCATCGACATCCCGACCAACGTGCCGGTGATCCGCAAGGATTCCGACGACGAGGTCTATCGCACCGCGCGCGAGAAGAACGAAGCGATCTTGGCCCAAGTTCTCGAATGCCGCGAGCGCAAGCAGCCGGTGCTGGTCGGCACGGTCTCGATCGAGAAATCCGAAGTCCTGGCGGAACTCTTCAAGAAGAAAAAGGTCCCGCACCAAGTCTTGAACGCGCGCTACCACGAGCAAGAGGCCTATATCATCGCGCAAGCCGGCCGCCCGGGCGCCGTAACCATCGCCACCAACATGGCGGGCCGCGGCACCGATATTCAGCTAGGCGGCAATCTCGATATGCGCCTCAAGCAGGAAGCGGCGATCATCGCCGATCCGGCGGAGCGCGCGGCGAAAGAGCAGGCCATTCGCGCCGAGATCGTTGCAGCCCATGACGAGGCGGTGAAAGCCGGCGGGCTCTACGTCATCGGCAGCGAGCGGCACGAAAGCCGCCGCATCGACAATCAGCTGCGCGGCCGCTCGGGCCGCCAGGGCGATCCGGGCGCGTCGAAATTCTTCGTCTCGCTCGAAGACGACCTGATGCGCATCTTCGGCTCCGAGCGCATGGACGGGATGCTGCAGAAGCTCGGCCTCAAGGAAGGCGAAGCGATCATCCA
>DASXCX010000173.1:0-37633 GCA_036490955.1 Allostellaceae bacterium
TATCACCATAGCTGGTGAAGAACACGACGCCATCGGCCTTCAGCACATCGAGACCGTATTCGATCTCCTTGAGGCTGGCGTCGATATCCGGCATCGGCAGGTTGACGAACATGCCGAAGCGCTTGGGATGGTCGGAGACCAGCTTGGCTGCGTAGTCGTTGCAGAGCCGCGTCAGCTTCTTGGCCGCCGCCACGTCGCCGAACCACAGGCCCGGCGTGGTGATCGAGGTCAGCGCCACTTGCACACCACCGCGATCCATCTCGTCGAGCGATTGTTGCGGCGTCCAATCCCGCGTTTCCTTGGTCAAAATCCCTTTGGGATCGAGCTCCGCGATATAGCCCGGCGGCGAGATGTGGTGGTGAACGTCGATACGATTGGGCCCTGCAGCCATGACGCGGATGATCCTCCCCTGACGCGCGCCGACGGGCGTGCTTTCGGCCAAAGTATCGCAAGGCGGACTGCGGCGAGCAAGCGCGGGGCCTCCCCGTTCGGGGGATAGCATTCGGTTGCAACTCCCGCGCTAAACAGAGCGCGGCAAATCCGCTAGGATCGCGCCCGCATCGGGAGGGATTTCGCATGAATCGTGCCGAACGGATCGAGCGCGTGCTGCGCCGCATGGCAGCGGAGCGGATCGACACGCTGATCGCGTTGTCGAACGCCAAGCATCATCTGGCGCGAATCAACCTCGCGGCGCATCTCATGGGCTATCGCGCGCTCGGCGAGAGCGCGCTCGTGCTCCGCGCCGACGGCACCGAGCGGCTCATTGTCACGCCAGCCTACGATGCCGAGCGCGCAGTGCTCCGACGGCCGGACCTGCCGCTCACCGCGACCGACGATCTCACCGCCGCGATCGCCGAGTTGCTGCGCCAGCACGCGCCGGGCCGCATCGCAACCACCGGCCTTGGTGCGATGCCGCACGACCTCGCGATGCGGCTTCTCGACGTCGTCGGCAAGGACGCACTGCCCTTCGACGATGCCGTAAACGAAGTCACCGCCCCCAAGACGGACGAGGAGATCGCAAACGCGCGCAAGGCTGTCGCGATCGCCGAACAGGCGCATGAGCACATGCTTGCCGTCGCGCACGCGGGGATGCGCGAATGCGATCTCGCGGTCGAAATGAATCTTTTTGCCAAAGGGCTCGGCGCGAATGACAATTTCTTGATGCTGAGCGGCGGACCGCACCAACAGGGTGTCGGCGCTTCGAGCAATCGGCCGCTTCAGCGCGGCGACGTCATCATCGCAGAATCGACGCCTGCCTTTGATGGGCAGTTCGGACAGATCTGCCGCAGCGCCTCGGTTGGTACGCCGTCGAACGTCCTCGCAGAGAAATACGCGTTGGTGGTGCGGGCGATGACCGCGGGCATCGAGATCATCCGTCCCGGCATTAAAGTCTCGGACGTTGCCGGCGCGATCGACGCCGTGCTGACCGACGCCGGCTACGAGAAATATAACCGGCCGCCTTACATGAACCGGCGCGGCCATGGCATGGGCGCGGGCTCGATGGCGCCGGGCGACATCGCGATCGAGAACCCCGCGATCCTGGAGGAGGACATGGTGTTCGTCGTCCATCCCAATCAATATCTGCCGGAGACGGGCTATTTGCTGTGCGGCGAGCCGGTGCGCGTGACCGCGACGGGCTTCGAGTCGCTAAGTACGAAATGGGCCGAACTCGGCACAGTCGAGGCCTGAGCCATGCGGATTCTTGAATCGACACTGCTGACCGGTCCCTATGATTGGGATGAGCGCGTGCTGCCGCGCAGCGAATTTGAGCCGCGGATCGAGCGCGTGCGCGCGGCGATGATGCAAGCCGGCGCCTCTGCCCTCGCCGTCTTTGGCCATCCGGGCAATTGCGGCGCGCTCGCTTATCTTACGAACTTCACGTCCAAGGTCGGGCCGGCGATGGCGCTCGTTCCGCGCGAGGGACCGTTACGCATTCTCGCTTCCGGCACGCCCAAGATGATGGATACCGCGAAGCTTTTGACCTGGGTCGAGGATGTAAGACCGCTGGGCAACGTGCCGAAAAACGTCGCGGAATTCGTCGGCGACGGCAATTCGCTGGCCACCTGGGGTTTCGGCGCTCTGCCGCAAGGGATCTACAGCGGCATCGCCAAAGCAATGGCGCCGCGCACGGTGCTCGCGCTCGATCAAACGCTCGAGGCCGTGCGGCGGCGCAAATCGCCGTGCGAGCTTGAGTTGATGCGCGGCGCGGCGCGCTTTCTGACCGCTGCAACCGACGCCTTTGCAAAAAACGTGCGCGCGGGCGCCGACGTGCGCAGCGCCGCGCTGGCGGGCGAGCGCGCCGCGATTGCCGCGGGCGCGCAGGATGCGCGCGTCATGGCGAGCTTGTCGCCGGGCGGTGTGCCCCTGCCGCTCGATGCGGCGAGCGACGAGCGCGTGCTCGATCCCGCCAATGCCGGTATCGCCGTGCAGAACCATGGCTATTGGGCGTCGGGCTGTCTGACGGTCGCACGCAGGTCTAGCACAGCGCAGACGCGCGCGCAGGAAGCGCTTGCGACCGCTCTCGCCGCCGCGCTGGCCGGAGCGCATCTGCCGGATGGTGTTACCGCGAACGCGATCGGACTTTCGCTCGAAGAAGGATCGAGCGGTCCTCTCGAGGCCGGCGCGGTTTATGCCGTGACCGGCAGCGCGACGGACGGCCGCGAAACCGCCTATGCCTCGGCCCTCGTTGCAGTTAAAGAAGACGGCGGCGAGACGTTATGGCACGGGCCGACATGATGTCGGTGGCGGCTGTCTTCAGCTGATCTTTCATGAGCGGCGTCAATGCGCTCGATCTGCGCGGCATCACCTGCACCTTTCCAGCGCCGTCGAAAGACGCCGAACCCTACACGGCCGTGCGCGATGTCGACCTGTCGCTCGGCGACGGCGAATTCGTCGCCATCGTCGGCCCAACCGGCTGCGGCAAGTCGACCTTGCTCAATGTCGCGGCCGGATTGCTGCCCGCGACGCATGGTTCGGTGCAGGTTTTCGGCGCCCCGCTCAAGGGCATCAACGGCCGCGCCGGCTATATGTTTCAGGCCGAAGCGCTGCTACCCTGGCTGACGGCGCGAGGCAATGTCGGCTTTGGCTTGGAGTTGCGCGGCACGTCGAAACGCGAAGCGGCCGAGCGCGCCGAGGCATGGCTTGAGCGTGTCGGCCTCGCCGGCTTCGGCGAGCGCTATCCCAAGCAACTTTCCGGCGGCATGAAGAAGCGCGTCGCCCTCGCCCAGGTTCTGGTGCTCGAGCCGAAGATCCTGCTGATGGACGAGCCCTTCAGCGCGCTCGACATCCAGACGCGGCAATTGATGGAGAACGAGTTGCTCGATATGTGGTCGGCCGACCGCAAATCGGTGTTCTTCGTCACCCATGATCTCGAAGAAGCGATCTCCCTCGCCGATCGCGTCGTCGTCATGTCGTCAGGTCCCGCGACACGGCCGATCGCCGACTTCGTCGTCGATATTCCGCGGCCACGCGACGTGACCGAGATCGTGCAGTCGCCGCATTACCTCGATCTGCACCGCCGCATCTGGGCCATCCTCAAAGAGGAAGTCCTCAAGAGCTATGAGCGCGGCAAGACCATGAGTGCGGCCTGAATCATGTCCAAGCGCGCTATCATCTGGCTGAGCCGGCTCGGCATCATTGTCGTGCTGCTGATTGCCTGGCAGATCGCGATCGAGCATTCGCGCATCGCGGCCTTTTTCCTCGGCTCGCCCGTCGTCATCTTCGACCGGCTGGTCGATTGGATCTGGAGCGGCGTGATTTTCCGCCATCTCGGCATCACCTTGCTGGAGACGCTGCTCTCTTTCGTGATCGGCTGCGGCCTCGCTCTGCTGCTCGGCCTATGGCTCGCGCTCAACGACACCTTCGCGGCGATCTTCGATCCCTTCATCAAAGGCCTCAATTCGATGCCGCGCCTCATCATGGCACCGATCTTCGCCGTGTGGTTCGGCCTTGGCATCTGGTCGAAAGTCGCTCTCGGCGTGACGCTTGTCTTCTTCGTCGTATTTTTCAACGTGTTTCAAGGCATCCGCGAGGTGAGCCCGGTGCTGCTCGCCAATGCGCGCATGCTGGGTGCGAGCCCACATCAACTCATCCGTCGCGTCTATATCCCCTCGGCACTGAGCTGGGTGTTCTCTAGCCTCCACCTCTCGGTCGGGCTCGCCTTCGTCGGCGCGGTGATCGGTGAATATCTCGGCTCCTCGGCTGGGGTCGGCTACCTCATCCTCGAAGCCGAAGGCACTTTCGATATCGAGACGGTGATAGCCGGCGTCATCCTTCTGACCGTCTTCGCTCTGACGCTCGATCATCTGATCAGCATCGTCGAGGCATCGCTGCTCAAATGGCAGGCCAAATGACGACATCCGGGCTCGACATCGCTTTCCACGCACCCGCGCGTTCGACGACCTTCACCGCGGGCCTCAAGCCTTTTGCCGAGGCCGCGATGCGCGACGCGCCAGACTTGGAGATCGCGCTCCATCCCGACGGCACGCGCGGCGGTCTCCTCACCACGCAGATCCAATTGCTGGAGAGCGGCGGCGCGGACGCGGCCTTCGTCATCCCCGGCTTCACGCCCGAGCGCTTTCCGGACAATTTCGTCTTCGGCATCCCCGGCCTGTTCCGCGATATCACCGAGGCGACGCTGACTTATAGCCGCATCGTCAATGCCGGACTTCTACGCGGCTATGGCGGTTTCCACGTCATCGGCGCCTTCTGCACCGAGCCCTTTACGTTGCATGCCGCGAAAAAGCTGACCTGCCTCGCCGATCTCGAGGGCATGAAGCTGCGCGCCGCGAATGGGGCCGACGAGATCATGCTGAAGCAACTCGGCGCCGCACCGCATGTGGTGCCGGGTGACCGCATCGTTGCGGCAATCGAGAGCGGCGAGATCGACGGCACGACGCTCCATATCGGCCCGCTCTACGATCTCGGCGTCGACCGCGTCACGCGTTTCGATTATTTGCTGCGGCTCGGCTGCGCGCCGCTGCTGATCCTGATGAACAAGCGCAGCCTCGATCGCCTGCCCGCACCGGCCCAGGAGGCAATTCGGCACCACAGCGACGAAGCCTATGCGCAAAGCTATGCACGCCGGGTCGCCGCGCATCACGACACGCTCTTGGCGAAGCTCAAAGCCGATCAGCGGCGCGTCCGCACCGAGCCGCCGCCGGCCGAGATCGAAGCATCGAACGCCGCGTTCAAGCCGGTCATCGATGGCTGGCTGGCGGAGGATTCGCGCAATGGGCGTATCCTCGATGCGGTAAAAGACGAAATCGCGAAGCTGCGCAACGCCTAGCCGGGTGCACGGCGCGGCGCCGGTGCCGTCCGCGTAGCGGGACGGCGCGTCTCGAGACGGCTGCCGATGTTGCGACAGACGCCCGCGACGCCTTCGGGCATCAGATACATCGCCGCGATCAGCACCACGCCATAGACCGCCCAAGGCGCGGCGTCGGAAATCTCGCTCGCAACATTGGGGACGAATTCGATGAAGACCGCGCCGATAGCCGCACCCGGGATCGAGGCAACGCCGCCGACGACGATGCCGACGAGAAAACTGAGGCTCAGGAAAATCGGGAAGCTGTCGGGCGCGACGAATTGCGTGATGATGGCGCTGAGCGAGCCGGCGATGCCGGCATACATCGCGCTGACGCCGAAGGTCGCGGTCTTATAGAAGGCGTTGTCGATACCCATCGCGCCGGCCGCCATGGCATGGTCGCGGATCGCGACGATGGCACGCCCCGTCCGGGCGCGCAGCAAATTCCAGCCCACGACGTAGAGCGGGATCGCGATGGCGAGGCAGAAGAAATAGAGCCACTGGTCCTGGTCGAGCGGCAGCAGCGGCGAATCCGGCTTGTCGAACATGATGCCCTGCACGCCGCCGGTCAGCGGCGCGACGCGCTGATAGTTCAAGAGTTGGGGCGTCGCGACGGCGAGCGCAAAGGTCGGCAGCGCGAGATAAAGGCCTTCCAGGCGCAGCGCCGGCAGGCCGAAGAGAAAGCCGACGACGAGACACACCACGCCGGCAATCGGGACCGTCACCCAATAGGGCATGCCCAGCTTGGTCACGAGGATCGCCGTCGCATAGGCGCCGATGGCAAAAAACGCGCCGTGACCCAACGATATCTGGCCGTTATAGCCGATCAGCAGATTGAGCCCGAGCAGCGCGATGGCATAGACGATCACCATCGTCGCCTGGAAAGTGTGATAGCTGCTCAGCACAAAAGGCAGCACGATCAAAAGGACCGCGAGCGCGGCGAAGCCGGCGATATTGATCTGGCCGCGGCTCATACGCGGGTCACCACGGTGCGGCCGAACAGGCCGGAGGGCTTGAGGAGAAGCACGCCGACGATGATCACCAGCGCGACGCTGAGCTTGATCTCGGTGCCCACGATATAGGCGCCAGCAAGGTTCTCGAGCACGCCGACCACGAAGCCGCCGATCACCGCGCCCAAGGGGCTGGTAAGGCCGCCCAGCAAGGCCGCGGCGAAGGCATAGAGCAGGATGCCGCCCATCATATTCGGATCGAGATAGACGATCGGCGCCGCCATCATGCCGGCAACCGCGCCGATGACGCTGGCGAGCCCCCAGCCGAGCGCCAGTATCCAGCCGGTGCGAATGCCGACCAGTTGGCTCGACACCGGATTCTGCGCCACGGCGCGCATCGCGAGGCCCAGGGGCGTGAAGCGGAAGAAGGCAAAGACGAGCATGAGCAACGCCAACGTCACCGTGATCATTCCAACTTCATGTGCCGACATGAAGCGGTTGGCGTACCACGCCCCGACCGGGAACGGGCTCGGAAAGCTCTTGATATCGTAGCCATATATCCAGCCCGCGACGCTGTTGAGAATGAACAACAGCCCGACGAAGACGACGACCACCGTCAGCACGGGCTTATCCTCGATCGGCCGAATGATGATCCGCTCGATGACGGCGCCGGCGATAAAGGACAGGACCAACGTCAGCAAGAAGGCACCCCAATACGAGAAGCCGGCCTGCATCAGGGTCCAGGCGAGAAAGGTCGAGAACATCGCCAGCTCGCCCTGAGCGAAATTCACGTGATGCGTCGCTTGGTAGATCATCACCAAGGCCAGCGCGATGCTGGCATAAAGACCGCCGGTCGCGAGGCCCGAAAGCAATTGATTGAGGAAATTGTCCACGGCGGCGCCTTCCTACCCTCATCCGTCGATCGGCTTGCCGACCAATTGCCAGCGCGTCCCGTCATAGCGCTTCAGTTGCAGCGTGTGGATCGGAAAATAATCGGTGGCGCTGGTATTGAGGGTCACGCCGGGTAGGAGCAGCGGTATCGCCACATCGTGCAGGCTCGTCGCGATCTTCAGGATATTTTCCCGCGTCAAGTCGTCGCCCGCACGTTTCAGAACCTCGACCATCGCTTGAGCCGAAACATAGCCCAGCGGCGAGGAGCGGTCGGATTCCCGATCCTGCTCGGGCACATATTTGTCCACCCACGCGAGATAGTCTTTGACCGCCCGATCGTCCTTCCAGGCCGGATCGGTCGGATCCTTGGTGCTGTCGGTCGACATCAAGCCCTTGAGCTTGTCGTCGCCCACGGGCCCGATGACGCTCTTCGCCGTCGCCACGAACGGAATGAACAGCAAAAGATTGTCGCCGCCTTGGTCGCGCGCCGCGGACACCGCCTGCGCCGCGGCGCGGCTCTGCGCCATCAGATAGAGCGTATCGGCGCCCGCCGCCTTCAAGGAAAGGATTTGCGATGTGACGGTCGGATCGGTCACCGCATAGCTCGCCTTGGCGACAACCATGGTCTTCGCCTTGTCGCCGAGCGCCGCGAGAAACGGATTGAGATGATCGGTGCCGAAATCGTCGTCCTGATAAAGAATGCCGATCTTGGCGTTCGGCTTCTCGGCGAGGATGTATTTCGCGATGACGGTCGATTCAGCCGCGTAGCTCGACTGGAAGCCCATCGTCCAGGGATATTTCTTAGGGTCGATCAGGCTGCTCGAGCCGGTGGTGACGAAAAGCTGCGGCACCTTCTTGCCGTTGAGATACGGCCGCACGGCGACATTGGTCGGCGTGCCGATCTGGCCGTACATCAGCAGCACCTGGTCCTGTTCAACCAGACGGCGCGTCTGCTCGACCGTTTTCGGCGGCTGATAACCGTCATCGAGGGCGATGAGATTGATCTTGCGTCCATTGACGCCGCCCTGATCGTTGATCATCGCGAAATAGCCAGCCATCTGGCGCTCGACCGGACTGGTCGATGAAACCGGGCCAGAAAATGCCCAGGTCGTACCGAGCTTGGTCTCGGTATCCGAGGCGCCCGGATCGTATTTCCCCGCTGCAACGGCCTGCACCACGGCAAAAGCCGAGAGTGCAACGATTGCCAAGGCACCGACAAAGCGCTTCATGACATGCCTCCCGATAATCATTTCGGCGATCGCTTATTTGCGACTTGCGAAAAGTATCTAGCGGCGCGCCGGTATTTTCAACGGGAAAAGAACAATAAAATTTTATGTAATCTCGTAGAGCTGCTGCGGCGTCTTGTGCAGCCGCTCGGGCCCGTCCGGGCCGATGAGGAAATTATTCGTGTTGCTCATGAAATTCTTGTTCACGACCATGGCGGCATGGAGGCCGAAATTCATGTTCTCGCGGACGGTCATCGTCTCGTCCTGGCGGATGAGCGGCCGCTCGACCATCTCATAGCCCTGGCCGTGGCAAAGGATGCGCTTCTCCTCGGGCAGCCGATGTGCACGCATGAAGTCGTTATGCGCGGCAAACACCTCGGCGCAGGATGCGCCCGGCTTCATGCGGTCGAGCACGTTCTGTTCGGCCGCGAGCACCATCGCATGCGCATCGATCACCGCTTGCGGCGCCTTCCCCATCACCGCGAAGCGGAAGAGATGAGTATAGAAACCGGAGGGACCGTTGCATTCGATCATAATGCCGACGACGTCGTCCCTCTCGATCGTGCGTCCCTGCATGTATTTCGGCTTGACGAACGCCGGCTCGCCCGGCGGTGTCGCCATCACGATGTAGAGGCCCTGCGAGCCGCCGCGCAGAGTCGTTAGATACTGCATATAGGCGGCGACTTCGTACTCCTTCATCCCCGGCTTCACGTGATCGAGGAGCAGGGTCATCACCTCGTCCTGCATCGCCGCGGTTTCGCGGATGAGGCGAATCTCCTCGGCGCTCTTGATCGCTTTGATATCGTCGATGAGATCGGTCGCATCCTGCCAGTCGAGATCGGGAGCCAAGTCTTTGAGGCCCTGCGCGAAGCCGTGATACATGCCGTTCGGCCCGACGAGACCGACATGGCGATAACCGCTACGCTTCAGCTCGTTCGCCATCAACTCGGCGTCGTAGCGACCGGTGTAATCGACCGCTCCGTTGAAGCTCGGCGTCGAGACGCGCTTGCCGATGCCGCGGAATTCCGGATGCTCGCCATTATAGCTCCATTCGCCCCCGAAAATACCGACCTCGCAAGTCGTCATCAGACCTTCGGCCGGAAAGATCACCGAGCGCGGATAAGCGTTGGTGGCCGGCGTGTCGGTGAACCAGCGCGTATAGCCGCCCATCCAATCTTCCGAGCTTTGCAATACCAGCACATCGAGCCCGGCTTTCTTCATCGCCGCGCGCGCCGTAACCCAGCGCCGCTCGAGCTCGGCGGTCGAGATTGGACTGCGGATCGGCGAAGCAGCCTCGGCCATCCCTTTGTCTCCTACTCTTTGGCGCCCGTGGCATCGATCACGACGGTCGCGAAACGGCAAGGCTCGCTGCCGCGATTGGCCCAGCCATGCACCGTCGCACGCTGGATCATCACGTCATGCGGCTTCATCGTCAGCTCGGTGCCGTCGTCCAAAAGCATGCTGAGCGTCCCGGCGAGCACGACGATGTAATCGATGGTCCCGGTCTTGTGCATATGCGGCGCCGTGCCAGGCATAAGTTCCAGGATGCGGAACACCGCGCCGCCGTTGCTCGGCAGTACCGGGAAATCCAATTGCGTCGGATCGGCGCCGTCGAGCGACGGCGGCAAGGCGTTGAGCCAGAGATCGGCGATCGCGATCGCCGCATCCATCTTACCCGGGTGCGATTCAATGAGACTGTCGGCGGCGATCAGCGAGCGGCCGCGCGCATCATGCCCGGTGACGATCCGGCGGATCTTCATCCGTGGATCTCCGAGTCTTTGCCGGTCGCATTGATCAGCACCTCGGCGAAGATCGCGGGCTCGCCGCTGCGATTATCCCAGCCATGATTGGTCGAGCGCTGCACGATCACATCGCCCTCCTTGCACAGCACCTCGCCAATATCGAGCGTCATATAAAGCTCGCCTTTGAGGATGACGTAATAGTCGATCGTATCGGTCTTGTGCTTGCTCGTATCGTTCCCGGGAGGAATTTCGAGGATGCGGAAGATCGTGCCATTGGCCTTCGGCACGACGGTGCCCGGCTGTTTCGTCGGATCGGCGCCCTTCAGCGCCGGCGGCGCCGAGGTTGTATACCAGGGGTCGTAACGGCCGACACGATCATCGAAGCGGCCGGGGATCGAATTCTCGGTCGTGTCGCTGGTCGCCACCGAGCGGCCCGCGGCGTCAAATCCGGTGACGATTCGCCTAGTCTTGAACGCCAATTCTGTCCCCTTACCGCGCAGCCGCGGCCTACAAACAATAGATATCGATCGGCAGCGGAATGCGATCGTTCTCGAGAATGGTCTTCTTCTTCCGGATCATCCAGCCTTCATCACCCCGAGCAAGATCGTATTCCGCGCGGCCGAAGAAGGTGTGGTGCATATCCATCAGCGGAAAGAAAGTGTGACACGCCCAGGACGAGCGCAAGCGAAGGCAATCGCGCTGTGGCGGCTCCAGCGGCAGGATGTTGCTGACGATATGCGTCGTACGCGGCAGCGGTAGCGACGCAGGCGAGCGGCCGGAGCGGATGCGCACGACGCGGTCCTCCAGCGCACCGCGCGCGGTGTAATAGATCAGCGACAGCTCGGTCTGCGGGCTCGTGGTTAGATTGCCCTCCGCCGTCCAAGTCGGGACCCAGAACTCGCAATCGACTGCGTAAAGCGCCAGCCACTCATCCCACCGCTTCTCGTCCAGATAGACCGCCTCGTGGCTGAGCAATTCGATGCCGGGCGCGAGCGACACCGCCTCCTCGGCACCGCTCATGGATAGGCCTTCCGCCCTTCCGTTCCGGCTTCCATGAGCCTTACCCACTCGCGGAACGGCGCATGTGTCCCGAGCTCGTTGTTCTGTGTGCGGTGACCTTTGACGCTGGTGAGCGGATGGAGTTCGGCGGCACGCGCCTCGTCATTGGCGCCGCGCTCAATCGCGCCGATGCCGCGCGAATAGCCCTGCAGAAAATCGACACCGGCCGACTGAAAGCCGACCTGACAATCGGCGAACACCGTCACGTCATCGGGCGTCGCGTAACCGCCAGGATTGACGAAATCCTCGAACTGGCGAAGCCGCGCCGCGCGCAGATGCGGCGGCTCGCCGATCGGACCGAGCACGTTACTGCGGAGCTCGGTAAGACCGGGCTCGATGGGGCGGAAGGTCCTGAGGATCGGCACGATCTGATCGGCGATCTGCAGATTGGGAAAGAACACCGCGTTGCGCTGCTTGATCATCCACTCGGCCCGCAATTCGCCGACCCGCGATTTGACCTCGTCCAAGGTCGCATAGACCGCGCGCCGCTCCGGCTCGGCAACGTCGTGCCAGACGGAGCTGTGGCCATGTGGGAACTCATACGAGCCGATCTGCACATCGTTACGCTTCTGCCAGTCCAGCTCGCGCGCCGCGACGTTGCCTTGGCCTTTGCGGCGGCGCTCGGCGATGGCCATGAAGCTGCCATGCGCCGTATCGACATGATACGGGTCCTGGCCGTTCTCAAGCTGCATCTTCCAATTGCCGCGGTAGGTGTAGGCGACGCGGCCTGGGATGATCTCCATCCCTTGCGGCCCCTGGTCCATATGCAGATCGATGAAGAATTTCAGATCGCCCAAATGTTCTTCGAGCGGCGGGACGTCGCGCGACAGGCTGCCGAAGATCAGGCCCTTATAGGTCGCAAGCTTCGCCAGCGGGATGAGATCGTGATTCTCGGCATCGAAGGCCGCGGGATAATCCGCCGCCTCGCGCTGCTTGATGCTGATGTTCTTGCCCGAAGAGTCGTAGGCCCAGCCGTGATAGAGGCAGACGTGGAATTTCGCATTGCCCTTCTCGAAACGGCAAAGCGTCGCACCTTTGTGACGGCAGGTATTAAGGAACGCGCAGACATTGCCCTTCGCGTCGCGCGACACCACGACCGGCGTACGGCCGATATAGGTGGTGATGTAGTCGTTCGGTTTGGCGATCTGCGTTTCGACGGTGAGGAAATTCCAGGTGCGCTCGAAGATGTATTTCATCTCGAGCTCGAAGATTTCCAGATCGGAATAGACGTCGCGATGCACGCGAAACACGCCCTCGTCGGGCCGGTCGTCGACATAGAACCGGGCTGGCCGTATCGCCATGCGTGCGCCTCCCGCCTATGAAAATCAAGGCTTTGCGGTTTGATCGAGCGGCGAAAAGCTAGACACGGGTGGGTCCCAAGTCAATTCCGGCCGCCGTTCTCCATCGCGTTGCCAGAAGCCGATTTTGGGTGTATCGCGTGGCGCGCAAATGCGAGGCCGATAGCCCCGCGATGAACCATGGAGGGGCGGATGGCACGGTTCAAATATCTCAGCAAGGAAGACGTCGCGCCCGAGCATCGCGAGCATATGCGCGACATCAATTTGACGCGTCTGCTCTTCCACAATCCCGAGATGGCGCGCGCGCACAGCCACACGGCGATGTACATCCGCTTCCAGTCGAAGCTCGATCCGCGGCTACGCGAGATGGCGATCCTTCAGGTCGGCTATTGCGCGCGCTCTCCCTATGAATGGTCGCATCATGTGAAGATCGGTTTCGATTTCGGCGTGAGCGAAGCCGATATCCGCGCTCTGATCGACGATAGCGAAGGCCGGCCGACGGGTCTTGATCCGCTGACCAAGGCCGTACTCAGAGCGGCGCGCGAGCTCGCGAACGAGATCAAGCTGTCGGACGAGACCTTTGCCGCACTGCAGAAGCATCTGGATACGCCGCGGCTGCTCGACCTCTTTGTCGCGATCACCGGCTATTGCGCGACGGTGCGGCTGCTCGCCGCCTTACAGATCGACATCGAGGACGAGTACAAACCTTATCTCGAAAAATTTCCGTTGCCGAAGAACTGAATACCGAACGGGGGGAACCTACCATGACCACCAACGCCGCCGACATCGTCGCGCGGATCGAACGCTTGCCGGTCACCGGCTGGCACGTCAAAGCGCGGATTATCGTCGGCACCGCAACCTTCTTCGACGCCTATGACAGCCTGACGATCGCCTATGTGCTGCCGGTCGTAATCGGACTCTGGCATATCGAGCAAAACCAGATCGGGCTTCTGATCTCTGCGGGCAATGCTGGCCAGTTGCTCGGCGCCCTCACCTTCGGCTGGATTGCCGACCGCATCGGCCGGCTGCGCGCCCTGATGCTCGGCATCGCGCTCTTCGCGCTCGGCAGCCTGGCCTGCGCTTTCGCTTATGACTTCACCTCGCTCTTCACCTTGCGCACCATCGAAGGAATCGGTCTCGGCGGCGAGGTACCGGTCGCCGCCGCTTATATCGGCGAGATGGCAAAAGCCAAAGGCCGCGGCTTCTTCTTCCTCATCTACGAGGGCATCTTCGGCATCGGCCTTTTCGCCGCCGCGCTGCTCGGCACATGGATGGTGCCGCGCTATGGCTGGCAGTCGATGTTCATTCTCGGCGCCGTGCCGGCATTGCTCGCCCTGGTCCTCCGCCAGATGTTGCCGGAATCGGCGCGCTGGCTCGCCGACAAGGGCCGGCTCGCCGAGGCCGACAAAGTCGTCAGCTTCCTCGAACGCGACACGCAGCAGCGTGGCATCGAGCTGCCGCCGGTCAAGCCGATCCCGGTCACCGAACGCGTCAGCGCACCGTGGTCGGAGCTATTTTCGCCGCTCTATCGCAGCCGGACTTTTACCGTTTGGGTACTCTGGTTTTGCGCTTATTTCGTCAGCTACGGCATCTCGTCCTGGCTGCCGACGCTCTATCGCTTCCAGTTCAAGCTCGATTTGCAGACCGCGCTCGCCTATGGGCTCATCACCGTCGCCAGCGGCCTCGTGGGCACGCTCGGCGTCGCCTTCTGGATCGACAAGACCGGGCGCAAGACCTGGTTCATCATCGCCTATATCGGCTCGGCACTGCCGCTGCTCTATCTCTGGCTGCACGGTGTGACGAGCGCCGAAATGCTCGTCTTCTGGGCTTCGATCGCTTATTTCTTCACCGGCTCGAATTCGAATCTCTGCTATCTCTACACGGCGGAGATTTATCCGACGCGGCTGCGCGCCCGCGGCACCGCGACGGCGACGGCGTGGCTGCGCCTCGGCTCGACCATCGGACCAGGAGTGGTCGGCTTCATCATCGGCGGCTACGGTCTCGACAAAGTTTTCGCGATGTTCGGCATCGTTGCGCTCATCGGCGCGCTGACCGCCGCTCTCTTCGCGATCGAGGCGAAGGAACGAGTCTTGGAAGAGGTGTCCCCCTAAGAGGGCGGATACCAGCGCGGCCTGCGCTTCTCGAGGAAAGAGGCGACGCCTTCTTTCGCCTCCTCGGTTTCGAGCATGCCGTGCCCAGCTTCTTCCAGATCATCGAGCAGCATCGCCGTGATCGGCGGGGGCGCGAGCGCCGCGGCGAGCGCTTTCAAGCCCGCGACCGCGCCCGGCGCGCTCAAAAGGAATTCCTCGACCTGTTTCGCCACCACTGCCTCGACCTGCTCGGCGGGAGCCGCGTCGTGGATAAGCCCCAACGCCTTCGCCTCGGCGGAGGAAAAGCGCTCGCCCGAGAGGCCGTAGCGGCGGAAAGCGCGATAGGGCATCGCCCGCAGGAAGAGCGGCACCAGAGGGCCCGGCATCAAGCCGATACGGACCTCGGGGATCGAGAAGATGGCGTCGCTGGTGGCGAAAGCGACATCGCAGCAGAGCGGCACGGCGAGCCCGCCGCCAACCGCGGCACCATGCAGCACGGCGATGGTCGGCTTCGACAGCCGGTCGAGCGCCAACAGCATGTCGATGAGCTTCGGCCCAGCCTCGCGCGAATCGGGCGCGCCCTGATTGGCGCGATGCCAGGCGATATCGGCGCCGACGCAGAAATGTTTGCCAGCGCCGCGCAGCAGGACGACGCGCACCGCATCGTCGTTATCGAGCTCGGCCAACGCGATCATCAGCTCGCGCAGCATCACGTCGTCATAGGCATTGCCGCGGTCGGGCCGGTTGAGCATCAGCGTCGCGATGCCGCGCGCGCCGCTCGTCAGGACGATGCGCTCGTAGTTCATGCGTGCCGCCAATCGATGCGGTGACGCATCGTATAAGCCCTCATCGCGTCGGCGATCTTGGCCTCGATCGCTTCGCGCGCCGCCGGCTCGCTCTCGACATGGATGATCACCAGCGTGCCATGCGTCGGATCCTGCTTCACCTCGACGCCGATCCCCGCGGCCGAGCCGGCAAGGCTATCCAACACCACCGTGAAGGTCCGCACCGCCGCGTCGTGGCGCAGCGCCGCCTTGTTCGGCTTGCCGATATCGGTCAAAGGCAGTGGATCGACGATGAAGATTTCGTCAGGCGTCGCGGCACGCTCGGTGATCTCGGCGCGCACAAAGGCTTTCAGCTCGTCCGGCGTCGCTGTCCGGCCTTTCACGAGCTGCACATAGCCGACCGGCATCTCGCCGGCATAGGCGTCGGGCTTGCTGACCGCGGCACAAAGCAGCACCGCCGGATGACGGCGCAGCACATCTTCGATCAACCCGGCATCGATATTGTGCCCGCCGCGGATGATCACGTCTTTGACGCGCCCGGTAAGCCAGAGATAGCCGTCCTTGTCGAAGCGGCCGAGATCGCCGGAGACGAACCAGCCGTCACGGCTGAAGAGGCCGCTGTTGAAGCGCTCATCGACATAGCCGGGCGTCACCCCCGGCCCGTTGACGATCACCGTGCCGATCTCGTCCGTGGCGCAATCGCGCTCGATATTGCCGAACTCGTCGAGTTTCACGATGCGGAGCTGCGTATAGGGAATGCGGATGCCGGCGGAGCCATAACGCGGATCGCCGTCGCGCGGCGCCTGTGTCACATTCGCCGTGTATTCGGTCGCGCCATAGGTCAGCAGGCAACGTACGCCGGTGATGCGCTCGATCTCATGCGCCACTTCGATCGGCATGCCGGTCGAACCGGTCGGCATGTAAGGCCGCAGCGAGGAGATGTCCTCGCCCTGCGGCGGATTCTTCGCCAACACCGAAAGGGTCGTCGGCACGCCCGCCAGCACGGTCACGCCGCAGCGCTCGACGAATTTCCAATAGCGGGCGATGAATTCCTTGTTCCGCGCGCCCAGCGCGGTCGGAATGACAATGCACATGCCGTCGGCGATCGCCGAGGCGCAGCGATTGTAGAAGCCGGCGACGTGGAAGATCGGATAATCCGCGAAGATCACGTCTTCCGGCCGATGCGCCATGATCATGTTGCTGACCCATATCTTATAGGCCAAGCCGCGATGGGTGATCTTCACCAGCTTCGGCGAATCCGTCGTACCGCCCGAGTGGATGTAGGCGACGATATCGCCCGGCGCGACCTCGCGCAGAAAGGTCAGCTTGTCACCCGGCTGGGTCGCGAGGCGTCGCGCGAAATCGCTCTCGTCGATACGGCCGCCGCCGGGGCCGGGCACGGTGAGGACCGTGACCTCGGACCCAAGCTGATCGGCGATGGTGCGGAAATTCTCCCAAATCTCGTAGCCCGGCGTCGGACCCTGCACGACGACCACCTTGGCGCGCGCGGCACGGATCAGCTCCAATACCTGCGGTGGCTTCAACATCCAGTTGAGGCAGCACACGATGCCTGCCGCCATGCCGCCGATGATGGTCGCGTAAAGCTCGGGCAAGGTCGGCATCAACGCGATCACCGTGTCGGCCTTGCCGACGCCGAGCGCATGGAAAAGATTGGCGGCGCGCGTCGATTGACCTTTGAGATCGGCGTAGGTGACGCGTTGCGGGGCCGATTCCGGATCCGGCATCTCGAAATATTCGAGCGCGACCTTCGCGGGATCGCGATCGAGGCCGCGCCGGACCCAATCATTCACGTCCCATGAGAAGATCTGCTGCTCCAGCGGCGTCTTCTCGATCGCCTCGATATCGGCGAGATCGCGGATCGGCGGATAGTCGAACGTCACGTCACCCCTCTTCCGCGGTCAGCCGCGCGAAACGCGCGGCCTGCGTCAACTCGTTGCCATAGCGCGCCGACAGTGCCAGCGCGTGTTTCCAGAGAACGCCGATATCGTGCTCATCGGTATAGCCGATGGCACCATGAAGCTGCAGCGCGTTGCGCATGATCTCGGTCGTCACACGAACGGCGCGCGCTTTGGCGCCAGCGATCATCGCCGGCTGCGCCGTGCCCTGATCCCAGGCGACGCAAATACGGTGCAGCAACGAGCGATTGAGCTCGAGATCGACGAAATTATCGGCGAGACGATGCTGGAGCGCCTGGAAGCTGCCGAGCGGCTGGCCGAATTGCTTGCGCGTCTTCACATGTTCCAGCGCCAGCGTCATGGCGCTCTCGCACAGGCCGAGCAGCTCGATCGCGCTACCGAGGGCCAGGAGATCGCCGAGCTTAGCGGCGAGCGCCGTCGCCTCCGCGCCGCGCGCGACCACGACGGCAGCATCGCTCGAGGTGATGCGCGCGCTCCGCGAGCCATCGACATGGACGGTAAGGCTCAGCCCGTGACTCGGATGCGCCAGCAGTGCCAGCACGTTATCATCCTCGACCAGAAAATCATGCGCCGCGGTGGCAAAGACCGGTACGCGCGTCAGCAGCGAGCCGCCCCGGCGGAAGGTCCAGCCATCGGCATCGAGCGACGGCACGATGATGCGCGCGCCATCGAGCATCGCACCCAGTGCCGCCGGCGGTTGGCCCAGCGCACCGAAAAGCCAGGCGGTCGCGACCTGCTCCAGCAGTGGCGTGGTCAGCGCCTGCCGCCCGGCCTGCTCCAGTACGATAAAGAATTCGACCGCGCCGAGGCCCAAACCTCCGTGCCGCTCCGGCACCATCATGCCGAGCCAGCCGGCCTCGACGATCGCGCG
Organism: Allostellaceae bacterium; assembly: GCA_036490955.1. GTDB lineage: Bacteria > Pseudomonadota > Alphaproteobacteria > ATCC43930 > CGMCC-115725 > CAIKMD01. Next base: position 18,155 of record DASXCX010000173.1, read on the forward strand.
CCACGCGGCGGTATCGATATCCTGACCGGCCTCGCGCAAGTCGCGCGCCCGCCGCGCGCCGCCGCAATCGGCGCAAAGCTTCGCCGCACTTTCGCGCAATTGCCGTTGTTCCTCGGTAAGCTGCTCGTCCATGGCGCTTACCGCTCCGCGTCCGGCAGGTTGAGCACGCGCTTCGAGATGATGTTGCGATTGATCTCGGTCGTGCCGCTGCCGACGGACACACGCCGCATCTCGAATAGCTCGCCCGCGACATTCACTGCGCCCGAGGCGAGCATGATGTCCTCGGCACTCGCGCCGCCATCGCCCGCCGCCTGTACCAACAGATCGGCGCTGCGTTGGGCCAGCGTGCCGCCGGCGATCTTGATCACCGGCGCGGCCGAGAGCGGCAACGCCTTGGCACTGTGCAGTTTCGCCGCGTGGCGGTAATAAGCGAGAAAGGCGAGCAGATCGATCTCGAGCGCGGTCAGCCGATCGCGGAAGCCGGCATCGTCCCAGGCGCCGCTGCGCTTGGCGAGTTCGCGCGCCTGTTGCAGATAAACCAGCGCATAGCGCGGATGGCCGGTGGTGAAACGCTCGCCGCCCAGCACCATGCCGGCGATGCGCCAGCCCTGATTGAGGCCGCCGAGCATATTCTCTTTCGGCACGCGGACGTTGTCGAAGAATTCCTCGGCGAATTCGGCATCGCCTTTCAATGTCTGGATCGGCCGCACCGTGATGCCGGGCGAATGCATGTCGATCAGCAGCATGGTGATGCCGGCGTGTCGCGGCTTTGCCTCGGAATCGGTACGTACGAGAGCGAACATCCAATCGGCATAATGGCCGTTGGTCGTCCACATCTTGTGGCCGTTGACGACGAAATGATCGCCGTCAAGGGCGGCTCGCGTTTGCAGGCTGGCGAGATCTGAGCCGGCGCCGGCTTCGGAATAACCCTGGCACCAGGTCGCCTCGCCGGAAAGAATACCGGGGAGGAAGCGCTTCTTCTGCTCTTCCGTACCGGCGGCGATGATGATCGGGCCGATGAAATTAAGCCCATGCGGATAGGGCGTCGGCGCGCCGGTGCGCACGATCTCCTCGAAGAGGACGATCTGCTGCGTCAGGCTGGCGCCCATGCCGCCATATTCTTTCGGCCAATGCGGCGCGATCCAGCCGCGCTCGAAGAGCTTGCGATGCCACGCTTTCAACTCAGGCGGCTGGATACGGTCGCGGCGATAGCAGAGATCGTGCGGCAGATTTGCCGCGACCCAGTCGCGCACTTCGGCGCGAAAGCGGCGATCCTCGTCCGTGTCGTCGGAGAAAAGACTGGCGATATCCCAGGGCATCAGAATTTGAACGATTTAGCCATATCGGTGATGGCGGTCTTATCGAATTTGTTGCACGCGTCGACGATGTCGTTGGTATAGAGCTTCGACGGGTCTTTGAATTTTTCTTCGAGCTCCATCATCTTAACCGCATTCGCCCATTCGACCTCGGATTGCGCGCCGATACGCTGATCGGCGTCGGATTTATCGGCAAACCATTTCTCTTTGCGCACATCGAGCGCATAGACACCATCGGTAATCGCTTGCTCTTGCGTTTTCCCTTTCGGCAAGGCTTCGGGATACATATCGAAAAAGAGACGAACCGCCGCTTCGCGATTGTTATAGGCAAACAGCGTCGATTTCGTGGCCGCGCGGAAATAGCGCGCGAAAACGTCGCGCTTCTTCTCGAAGGTCGCGCGTTTGGTGCCATAGGTTGCACCGATGACATGTTGCTGGCCGGGCGTGTTCGGCAGCGCGCGCAGCGGAAAGCCCAGCTTCTCGATCACCGAATAGAGCACATCCCATTCCGCCAGCGCGTCGACGCGGCCGTTCGCCAGCGCCTGACCGGCGGGGCCACCGGCGCCGACCGACACCCAACTCACATCGCTCGCCGGATCGATGCCGAGCTCTTTGAACATCGCTTTAGCGCCGAAATACCCTGTGTCACCCTGGTTGACGATGCCGATCGATTTGCCTTTGAGGTCTCTCAGCTCCTTGTAGGGACTTTCGGGCTTCACCGCGACGTACCAGAAAGGCTGCGGAATGACCGCATAGAAAGAGATGAGATCGGCATCCGGATTCTGCGCGAGGAAGGGCAGCAAGGTGCTGCCGATCACGAGACCATAGTCGCTCGCGCCACTGACCAATGCATTGAAGGAATTCGCGGCACTGCCCGTGTTGGTGTAGTCGATGGCGACGCCCTCTTCGGCATAGAAACCGAGCTTCTTGTGATTGCCGCACATCCAGCCGGCATTCGGCAATTCATAGAGACCCAAGGAGCTGCCGAGCTTCACGACGATCGGCTCTGCCGCGCTGGCCGCGCGCAGATCTCGGATGACCAGTGCTCCGCCCGCCGCGGCGCCAAGCCCTAGTCCGAATTGCCGCCGTGTGAGCATCAATCCCTCCCCGTTTCGCACTTGGCCAAAAGCTATGGCATCGGCGGCGCCGCCGCAACCGCGTCGCGATCCGCACAAGGTGTGACGCGATATTTGGCTTGCCCGCGCGCGCCACGCCGTTGCATATGGCGGGAATGACGATCGATGCAGCGCCTCTTCGGCAAAGCCAACCACGCGACGCGCGGCCATTCATTGCGATCAGCGGACTCGGCAAGACTTTCGTCACGCTGCAAGGCGACCGCATCGAAGCGCTGGTCGACATCAATGTTGCGATCGGCGCCGGCAGTTTCGCCACCATCGTCGGGCCGAGCGGCTGCGGCAAAAGCACGTTGCTGCGCATTCTTGCCGGCCTCATCCCGCCGAGCAGCGGTGGCATCGAGATCGCAAGCAAGAAGGTCGTAGGGCCACGCAAGGATATCGGCATGGTGTTCCAGAGCTCGATACTGCTGCCGTGGCGCACTGTCCTCGACAACGTGATGCTGCCGGCGGAAATCGTCGGCATCCCGCGGGACAAGGCGCGCGTTCGCGCGCAGGAACTGCTGCGCATGGTCCATCTCGAAGGCTTCGACAATAAGTATCCCCAGGAGCTCAGCGGCGGCATGCAGCAGCGCGCCTCGATCGCGCGCGCCTTGCTGCACGATCCCGCGATCCTCTTGATGGACGAGCCCTTCGGTGCGCTGGATGCAATGACCCGCGAGCAGATGAATCTCGAGCTGCAGCGTATCTGGCAGGAAAGCGGCAAGACGATGATCCTCGTCACGCACAGCATTCCCGAAGCGGTGTTCCTCGGCGATCAGGTGCTCGTGATGACGCCGCGGCCCGGACGCCTCGCCCAGGTGTTGCCGGTCGCGCTGCCGCGGCCACGCGGGCTCGACGGCATGGCGACGCCCGAATTCGGCCGGCTGACGCATGAGATACGCGGACGACTGCAACAAAAAGGCACGCTCGATTAAGGGCAGCCACGACGGGAGGTAAAGACATGGCCGAGATCGCCGTACCAAAGCCGGATGAGGCGCCGAGCCGCCGTCTGAGTTGGAGCGCGCGGATTGCCCGGCGGCCAGAGCTGATTCTCTCGCCGATCCTGCTCGTGCTGGTGCTGCTGTTCTGGGAGGTCATCGTCCGGTTTTTCCAAATCCCGTCTTTCATGCTGCCGCGCGTCAGCAACGTGCTTTTCGCGCTGTATCAAGGTCTCGCCATCAGCCCGTTCAGCCGCGGCGGCTATTGGCTGAACGGCGGCGTGACGCTGCTCGAAGTTCTGCTCGGCTTCATCATCGGCTCATCGATCGGCCTTGTGCTTGGCATCGTCATCTCCCAGATCCGCATCCTCGACGCGACCCTCAGGCCCTATATCGTCGCCTTCCAATGCCTGCCGAAAGTCGCAATCGCGCCGATCATCATCATGTGGTTCGGCTATGACATCAGCTCGAAAGTGGTGATGGTGGCGCTCCTCACCTTCTTTCCGCTGCTGGTCAACGGCATGGCCGGCTTCCATGGTGTCGATCTCGACCGCATCGAGCTGCTGCGCTCGCTCTCCGCGACGCGCTGGCAGATTTTCTGGAAGGTGAAATTTCCCAGCGCCCTGCCTTTCATCTTCGCCGGGCTCGACATTGCCGCGGTCTTCGCGGTGGTCGGCGCGATCGTCGGCGAATTCGTCGGTGCGCAACTTGGCCTCGGCGTGCAGATCCTGTCGATGAATGCGCAGATGGACACGGCCGGCAGCTTCTCGGTCTGCATCGTGCTCGCGGTGATGGGTCTCGCTCTCAACGGCGCGATCCGCATCGTGCAGCGCCGCGTCCTTTTCTGGGCACCGTCCGAAACGGGCCAACGCGCCATCAACGCCTAGCGGCGCTCGGATTGACGCCTCTCCGCCGATCCGGTCAAATGGCCGTGAGCCGGTTTGGAGGAACGTACGATGCGCCCGCAATTGCTCAATCCCGCGCAACTGCCCGCGGTCTTCCGCAGGGAATTCGAGCTCTGCGCGGTCAAGCCGGGCGAGACCATCATCCTCCTCACCAATCTCAACACGCGGCGAGACTATGTCCTCGCAGCGACGGCCGCGGCCGAGGATGTCGGCGCCGACATCTTCGAGATCAACCTCAATCGCGTCAGCGATCCCTCACGCGTCCGCCGCGAAGTCGGCCCCGCCAAGGGGTTGATGGAGGCGCTCAAGGCCGCCGATCTCGTCCTTACCTTCCAGCCGCCGAATTTCACGCGCTGGCAGCGCGAAGCGCGCGACGCCGGCACGCGCGTTTTGTCGGTCATCGTCGCGCCGGATGAGTTGGCGCGCCTGCAATCGCCGCCTGGCCTCAAAGAAGCCGTGCTGCATGCGGCCGAGCGCTGGGGCAATGCCAAGGAAATCCGCCTGCTGAGCGACGCCGGCACCGATCTCACCTGGACACGCGGCGAGTTCAAGGTGAAAAGCCAATACGGCTTCGCCGAGACGCCCGGCCGGGTCGATCAGTGGGGCGCCGGCCATATCACCAATTATCCCGACGAGGGCAGCGCCAACGGCACGGTGGTGCTACAGCCCGGCGACTTCTTCATCCTGCCCTATATCCGCATGATCGAGCAGCCCGTGCGGCTCGAGATCCGCGACGGCTTCATCCGCAAGGTCGAAGGCAGCGTCGACGCCAAGGCCTTCACCCATTGGCTCGACCGTAACAAGAAGGGCGAGGACGATCTCGACCCCTACGCCGTCTCGCATCTTGGCTTCGGCATGCATCCGCACGCCTTCTGGGATCACATTATCCTGCACGGCAACGAGCCCGACCGAATGGATTCGTCGGCGCGGGTGTTCTCGGGCAATTTCCTGTTCTCGACCGGGCCCAACAACGATATGGGCGGCAAGCGCGACACCAAGGGGCATATCGATACGCCGATGATCGATTGCACGGTGCTGCTCGACAATCAGGTCGTGATGGAGCGCGGCAAATTCACCGACCCGAAGCTCATCGTGCCACCGGCCTGGGGCTGAGACCCTGAGCGTCCACGCCCGCCTCGCCGGGCTCGTTCTCGCCTTTCTGCTGAGCTTCGCGGCCGCTGTGCCCTGCGTTGCGGCCGATGCGGTTGTCGTTGCCTCGAAGATCGATACCGAAGGCGCGTTGCTCGGCAATATGATGGTCTTGCTGCTGCGCGCGCAGGGCATTTCGGTCGACAGTCGCTTGCAACTCGGCCCGACACAGATCGTGCGCCAAGCCATGCTCGCCGGACAGATTGATCTTTATCCCGAATATACCGGCAACGGCGCGATCTTCTTCGCGCGCGAAAGCGACCCTGCCTGGCACGACACCGCACAAGCCTATGCGCTGGTGAAGCAACTCGATCGCGAAAAGAACAACGTCATCTGGCTTGCCGCAGCACCGGCCGACAATAGCTGGGCGATCGCGCTGCGCCGCGATCTGGCCGAGGCGCAGCAACTGACGACGCTCGCCGATTTCGCGCGCTATGTGAGCGGCGGCGGGCGGATGAAGCTTGCCGCCTCGGCTGAATTCGTCGACAGCCCGGGCGCGCTGCCGGCCTTCGAAAGCGCGTATAGCTTCAGGCTTGCCCGTGGGCAGCTTCTCACGCTCATCGGCGGCAATACTTCGGCGACCTTGCGCGCCGCCGCAGAAGGCCTTTCGGGCATCAACGCTGCAATGGCCTATACGACCGACGGCGCGCTGGCGGTACTGCAATTGCAGCTTCTCACCGACGATAAGCATGCGCAAACCGTCTATCAACCGGCGCCCGTGATCCGCGGCACCGTGCTCGTGCAGCATCCGGAGATCGAGAGCGTCCTCGATCCGGCTTTTCGTTCCCTCACCCTCGAACGGCTGCAGCAGCTCAATGCGAAGGTCGCCGCGGAGGGCGGCGAGCCCGCCGCTGTTGCCGGCGACTATCTTCGTGCCAACGGCTTCCTTAAATGATGCCGCGTCACCGCGTGCTCTTCGTTCTGATCCTCGCCGTGATTGCGTGCTGCGTATTCGGCAGTTTCGCAAGCGAGGCGCCGAACCGGTTGGTTTCAGGTCAGCCAATCCTGCTGTGGCAAGCCGATCAAACCACGTGCCTTTGGCTGGCGTTGCTGGCTGCCTCGCTGTTGTTTTTGTCCTTCTTGCCGGGCGTGCGCGGCCCTGGCGTCGCCGCGCTGATCCTCAGCGGCGGCACATTATTACTGCTCATCTTCACTGCCGGTCACATCGCGACGTCGCTGATGGGGGGAGGGCCGCCGGCAAAGCGCGTATCGCTCGATTGGGCTTTTTGGGCGAGCGGCTTCGGCTTGGCGATGATCGTCGTCGATGCGCTGCAACGCCTGCGCGCCAGCCGTCTGCTTACCTTTGCGGTCGCCGTCATCATTATCGGATCGATCGTGGCCTTCGCCTGGAGCGGCGCCTTCGACTCCGTGTCCGTCGCGCGTGAATATGCGGCAAGGCAGAGCGAGTTCGGCGCAGCACTTGGCCAGCATTGCCTGCTCGTCGCGATCGCGGTCGTTCTCGCTGTGATGATCGGTGCGCCTCTCGGACTCTATGTCGCGCGACGGCCGCAACACAGCGCAGGCATCTTCGGCGTGCTTAACCTTTTGCAGACCATTCCCTCGGTCGCACTGTTCGGCTTGCTCATCGCGCCGCTCTCGGCGCTCGGCGTCGGCGGCATCGGCGCCGTCCCGGCAATCATCGCCCTGGTGCTCTATTCGTTACTGCCGGTCGTGCGCAACACCGAGGCCGGTATTAGCGGGATCGAATCGGGCGTGATGGATGCGGCGCGTGGCATGGGGTTGACGTCGACGCAGATTCTCTGGCGCATCGAGCTGCCGCTCGGCATGCCGACATTCCTCGCCGGGTTGCGCATCGTCACCGTGCAGGCGATTGGCCTGACCATCGTCGCGGCCCTGATCGGCGCCGGCGGACTCGGAACCTTCGTCTTCCTGGGCATCGGCCAATATGCTACCGACCTCGTGCTGCTCGGCGCCCTCCCAACCATCGCGCTGGCGCTCGCCGCCGATTTCATCCTTGCCCAGCTCGCCGCGTTTTTTGCCAGGAGCCACGCATGATCGAGCTCGGCCACGTCACCAAGCGTTACGGCACGCGCGACAGCGTCAGCGATGTTAGTTTCACGGTCGAGAAAGGTGCGTTTTGCGCAATGGTCGGGCCGAGCGGTTCGGGCAAATCGACGACGCTGCGGATGATCAACCGACTGATCGAGCCGAGCGCGGGTAGCATCCGCATCAACGGCGAGAATGTTACGACGCTACCGGTCGACACACTCCGCCGCCGTATCGGCTACGCGATTCAGTCGGTCGGCCTTTTCCCGCATTGGAATGTCGCCGACAACATCGCCACCGTGCCGCGGCTGCTCAAATGGCCGGAAAAGCGGGTGCAGCAACGCGTCGATGAACTGGTGAAGCTCCTGCAGCTCGATCCGGCGACACGCGAAAAATACCCGCACCAGCTTTCCGGCGGGCAGCAGCAGCGCATCGGCGTCGCGCGGGCGCTGGCCGCCGATCCCGAAGTGTTGCTGATGGACGAGCCGTTCGGCGCGCTCGACCCGATCACGCGCGAGACGCTGCGCGGGGAACTGTCGCGCATCCACCGATCGACGGGCAAGACCATCCTCTTCGTTACGCATGATATCGACGAGGCGCTGCAACTTGCCGACACGATCGCACTGCTGCGCGACGGCAAGCTGGTGCAATACGGCCCGCCGATCGAGCTGCTGACACGACCGGTCGGAGATTTCGTGCGCGATTTCATGGGCGGCGGCGCGTTGGGGCTGAAACTCCTTGCCCTGCGCCATGTCGGCGAGCGGGCGGGCCCCGAGACCGTCCCGGGCGAGCCAATTGCGCCGGAAGCGACGCTTGCCGAAGCGCTGTCGCAAATGGTCTTGCGCCGGACGAGTCGTCTGCCGGTGCGCGGCGCCGCCGGCGGCGCGAACGGCTCGATCGGCCTCTCCGATTTGGTGGCCTGATGCGCTGGCTGCGCGATCCGCTGCTTTGGCTGTCGCCGCTGCTACTGTTCCTGCTGCTCGGCATGCCACTGTTGCGGCCGCTCTTCGCCGCCGCCTTCCCGACCACCACGCCGCCGATCTACAGCGACGATAGTTTCCTCGCGCTGTTTCTCTTCCACGCCGAATATGTCGCCTTCTCCAGCATCGCTGCCACTCTTACGGGCGTCGGCCTCGGTATCGCGGCAACCCGCGAAGGAGGGGCCGAATTTCGTCCGCTGCTCGAGGCGCTCGCCACTATCGGCCAGACCTTCCCACCGGTCGCGGTCCTCGCCCTTGCCGTGCCCGCTTTCGGCTACGGGCCGGCGCCAACCGTGATCGCGTTGACACTCTACGGTATCCTGCCGGTCCTCAAGAACACGCTCGCCGGGCTCGGCAGCGTGCCGGCGGCGGTGCGCGAAGCCGGCGAGGCGATGGGGCTGACGCGCTTCCAGCTCCTGCGCGATGTGGAATTGCCGCTGGCGGCACCGACGATCCTCGCCGGCATCCGTATCTCCGTGATCATCAATATCGGCACGGCGGCTATCGGCTCGACGGTCGGCGCCGTGACGCTGGGCAACCCGATCATCGGTGGGTTAGTGAACGGCAAGGTAGCCTACGTGATCCAGGGGGCGCTAATCGTCGGAGTCTTCGCCATCCTGACCGACCTCCTGTTCGAACGCGTCGATCGGCGCTTGCGTCGCTTTACCACACGCGACTAGAAATGATGCGCGCGGAGGCAGCATGACCCCATCCTGGGACCAGCTGGGCAAAATCGATCCAAAGGCGCTTTGGGAAGCGCGGCTCCAGGCCCACCATGCGGCCCAATGGGTCGTGCGTGCCGGTTGCGCCAACATCGTGCCGATGCCCGGCGACACGCAATTCAGTCTCGGGTGGGACCGCGAGCGGGGTGCGCTGGTTTCGCCTGAGCTGCGTGGCCGCAATACGACGTTGCGGGTAGGCCTCGCGATCCGGACGATGACGCTGATCGCGCTGCGCGAGACGAATGTGATCGATCAATTCGTCCTCGACGGCAAGCGCCATCGCGAAGCCGGCATCTGGCTGGACGGCGTCCTCAGCGGCGCCGGCCTCGCGCTGGCCGGCGGCGCGACCCTGCCCTACACGATCCCGGCGCATCCGGTCGGCGACGGCGCCGCCTATGTATGCGGTTCTGAGTACGCCGAGTTCGCGGTGCTTGCCAATTGGTTCGCCTGCGCCGACGACATGCTCGAGTCGATCCACCGTGCGCTCCCGCAGGGCGCCGCGAGCCTCGTGCGTTGCTGGCCGCATCATTTCGACATCGCGACGCTCTGGACGCTCGGCGAAGGGGACATTCAGACGGCACCGTCGGTCAGCATCGGCATGTGCCCGGGCGATGCCCATTTCGCACAGCCGTATTTCTATGTCACACCCTGGCCGCAGCCGGCGCCGGAGAGGCTTCCGCCGCTGCCCCCGCCGGGCGACTGGTATACGAACGAATTTTTCGGCGCCGTGGTCACCGGCGACGCGCTCGTCGCTCTGCCCGATCCCGCCATCCGCACCCGGCAATTCCTTGATGCCGCGGTGAATGTCGCCCGCCGCTTGGTGGCTCCGCGCTCGGTTCGGCGCTAGGCTCCACGCAAACAATCAGCGGGAGGGGCGATGGCGCTCGTCTATGATGAACCCTTGCGGTTCGGTCTGTTCTTCGCGCCCTTCCATTCGGCCCGCCTCAATCCGACTTACGCCTTCGAGCGCGATCTGCTGCTCACCGAGCATCTCGATCGGCTGGGCTTCGAGGAAATATGGTACGGCGAGCATCATTCCGGCGCGATGGAGATGGTCGCCGCTCCCGAGTTGATGATCGCCGCCGCAGCCCAGCGCACGAAATATATCCGCCTCGGCACCGGCGTGAAGTCGCTGCCCTATTACAACCCTTTCATGCTCGCTGAGTCGATGGCCCAGCTCGATCACATGACGCGCGGCCGCGCGATCTTCGGCGTCGGCCCCGGCGCGCTGCCGAGCGATGCGACCATGATCGGCATCCCGGTGTCCGAACTACGTAGCCGGATGGAGGAAAGCCTCGATGTCGTTGTCGCCCTGATGCGGGGCGAAACGGTCACGCGCAAAACCAGTTGGTTCGATTTGCATAAGGCGCAGCTCAGCGTCGGCTGCTTCACCCGGCCGATGATGGAGATGGCGGTGACCGTAATCCGCTCGCCTGCCGGGGTGGTCGCCGCGGCCAGGCATGGTCTCGGCCTCCTGACGCTAGGCCCGATGAGCGACCCCATTCTCGATCATCACGCCGCCAATTGGAGCATCTACGAGACCGAAGCCAAGAAGCACGGCCACGCGCCGGACCGCGGCAAATGGCGCATCACCCTGATGATGCATATCGCCGAAACGCGCGAGAAAGCCTATGCCGACGCGGCTTGGGGCTTCCGCGAGTTCAACAACTATTCGCACGACATCGTCCCCGCGCCGCCGGCGATTCCGCGCGACACGGAAGACCTCGTCGCCGCGGCGCTCGAAAAGCAGGTCGCGATCGTCGGCACACCTGACGACGCGATCCGCGAGATTGAGCGCGTGCGTCAAAAGCTTGGCGGCTTCGGCGCGGTGTTGCTTTTCGGCAATGATCTCGCACCCTGGCCGGCACAGCAGCGCAGCTTCGAACTGATCGCCGAATTCGTGAAACCGCATTTCAGCAAGGCAAACGCGCTGCGCGCCGCGAGCTACAAGGCGACGGCGGCGGTGATCAACGAATTTCGGCAAGAAGCCGGCGCCGCCTCGGCCGCGGCGATCGATGCTTACAAAGGGAAGAAATAGCCCACATCGTCATTGCGAGCGCGATTAGCGACGAAGCAATCCGGAGCAGCACGCGCCCTCCCCGGATGGATAGCCGGGCCAAACCCGTCCGTGACGACCGAGGGGTCTAACCGAGCGTCGCCTCGCCATGGAGCGCGGGCGCCCCTTGCTGGTCCAGTACCCAGACCATCGCCGATTTGCCGTCAGCGCTGGGCGCGCCGCACAGCGTGATCGGCCCGAGATCGTAGACAACTTGGCGGTTGACGCGGCTGATAGAAGCCAGGCGGTTGCCCGGCAGATGCTCGCGGCACAATTCGATCAGGAGCTGCCCCAGGAGCGATGACTGCACGATCAATCCCGGCGCGCCTTCGACCTCCATCGCGTATTTGCGATCGTAATGGATGCGGTGGCTGTTGAAGCGCAGGGCCGAGTAGCGGAAAAGCAGCACCGGCGAGGGATCGAGCGGCTTCTTCCACATCGCGTCGGGCAATTTCGGCGCCGGCGCGGCCGCGGCACCGTGGCCGTCGAAATAGACGAATTCACGCTCCTCGACGATGGCGAGGCCGCGCGGGCCGGTGGTCTCGCTGCGCTGGACCATGCGCAAGCTGTCGCCGTTCGGGCTCGGCGCGACTTCCTTGATCTTGGTGACGCGCTTCAACTCGTCGCCGATGCGGACATCGCCCGGGAACTCCGTGCGGTCGCCGCCGATGCGGATGAAACTGAAGGGAATGCTCGGCATCCAGCTGCTCTTCGCCGCCTGCCCGTCCGCGCGCATGTTGTTCGGCCGATGTAGCGAGCCGAAATAAAGATCGGCCCAGCCCGGCGGCAGCACATCGCCCGGCTTCGAAGCGGGATTGTCGATGCCGAAGGTCGCGGCGAGCCGCGCGACCGGCCCGGCGGTCACGAGTTCGGTCGCGGCCGGGCTCGAGGCCCCGACGGCATCCTTGAAGACGGAAAGATCATGGGGCATGGGCTACCTCCTCGCCGCTTGAATCGCCTGCCACACGCGATGAGGCGTGGCCGGCATGTCGATATGGGTGATGCCGAGCGGGCTGAGCGCATCGACCACCGCATTCATGATCGCGGCGAGCGCGCCGACATTGCCCGCCTCGCCCGCGCCCTTGACGCCGAGCGGATTGGTCTTGGTCGGGACCGGATTCTCCTCGGTCTCGAAGCTGCACATATCCGATGCGCGCGGCATGCCGTAATCCATGAAGGAGCCGGTGAGGCACTGCCCCGATTTTGGGTCGTAGACGAGGTTTTCGGTAAAGCACTGGCCGATCCCCTGACCCACGCCACCATGGATCTGGCCTTCGAGCGTCAGCTTGTTGATCACCGTCCCGACATCGTCGACGACGCAGTACCGCAGCACATTGGTGACCCCGGTCTCGGGGTCGATCTCGACCTCGCAGACATGGCAGCCATTGGGGAAGTTCGGAATCTCGGGATGGAAGGCCGAGGTCTCGAACAGTCCCTGCTCGACGCCTTTCGGCAAGCGCGCCGGCACATAGGCCGTGGCCGCCACTTCTTTCCAATTGACGCTCTTGTCGGTACCGACGACGTTGAACTTGCCGCGCGCGAATTCGACGTCGCCGTCGGAGACTTCCATCATATGGGCGGCGATCTTCTTCGCCTTGGCGATCACCTTCTCCGCCGCCAAGGTCGCCGCGCTGCCGCCCAGGACCGCGGTGCGCGAGGCATAGGTGCCGCCGCCATCAGGCGCCATATCGGTGTCGCACATCTGGACGCGGATGTTATCGCTGTCGATGCCGAGCTTCTCCGACAAGATGATCTTGTACATCGTGTCGTGGCCCTGGCCGTGCGAGATCGAGCCTGGGATCACGGTCACCGCGCCGCCGGAATCGAATTTCACCATGACGGTCTCGCCGAAAGTCTGCGAGGTCTGTTCGATGATGTTGCCGAAGCCGATGCCACGCAGCTTGCCACGCACCTTGGCCTCGGCGCGGCGCGGCTCGAAGTCCTTATAGCCGGCCAGATGCAGAGCCATGTCGAGATTCTTCTCGAATTCGCCGCTATCGAGGGTGAAGACGAGGCCGGTCTTGAACGGCATGGCACTTGCCGGCACGGTGTTGCGGCGCCTGAGCTCGGCGCGATCGATGCCCATCTCGCGCGCCGCGTTGTCGATGAGGCGCTCCGAGTAATACGACGCCTCCGGCCGGCCGGAGCCGCGGAACGGGCCGATGCTGGTCGTGTTGCTGAAGACCGCCGAGACCTCGGCATAAATCGCCGGCGTCGTGTAGGTGCCAGCGAGGCCGCCCAAATGCGCGGTTGGCGAGATCACGCCGCCGGGCGCCATATAGGCACCGATATTCGAGACCTGGTAGAGCCGCATGGCGAGGAACTTGCCGTTACTGTCGAGCGCGAGCGCGCCCTCGGCGATGTGATCGCGATCGTGGTCGTCGCTGAGGATGCCCTCGCTGCGCTCGCTGATCCATTTCACCGGACGGCGCACTTTCTGCGAGGCCCAGGCTGCGAGCTGATATTCCGGGAAATGACTTCCCTTCATGCCGAAGGAGCCGCCGACATCGCCGGCGACGATGCGGAATTGCGTCTCGGGCTTGTGGAATACCTTGGCCGCCAGGTCGGCGCGCGTCAGATGCGGCCGCTGCGTGCCGACATAGATCGTGGTGCGCTCGAGCCGATCGTCATAGTCGGCAATGCAGCCGCGCGGCTCCATCGTCGCCGCGGTAATGCGGTTGAACACCATCCTCAGCTTCGTCACGTGATGGGCGCCGGCGAAAGCCGCATCGACCGCTGCCTTATCGCCGACCGTATAGAAGAAGCATTCGTTGTTGACGCAATCGGGCCAGAGCTTGGGCGCGTTCGCGGAACTCGCCGATGCCGTATCGGTGAGCGCGGCCAGCGGCTCGTAATCGACGGCAACGCGCTCGGCCGCGTCCTTGGCGAGGTTCACGTTCTCGGCGACGATGAAAGCGATCGGATCGCCAACCAGCATCGCGCGATCATGCGCGAGAGAGGGTCGGTGCGGCAGATACATCGGCGAGCCGTCGCGCCGCTTTCGCGGCAGTACCGGCAGCATCGATCCGAATTTCTCCGCCGACCAATCCGCCCCGGTAAGCACCGCCAGCACGCCCGGCATCTGTTGCGCTCCACGCACGTCGATGCTCTTGATCCGGGCATGCGCGTGCGGCGAGCGTAGAACATAGCCGTAGGCCTGCCGCGGCAAGATGAAATCATCCGTGTAGCGCCCGCGCCCGGTGAGCAGGCGCGGGTCTTCGGTGCGCGGCACAGACTGGCCGAGCGCGAACTGTCCCATCCGCTCCTCTCCTCGAGCCGCGTTCTAAGCGCGTGCCTGCTGCTTCTTCGCTAGAATGCGCTTGTGCAGATTGTTGACGATAAGCCCCGTCAGGCGCTGATCGTGCGGAAAGAGGTTCTGGCCCATCGGATAAGGATCCTGCTTCGTCGCATCGATCGGCTCTTTCAGCGCGTCTTCGGCGCTGACGCCACGATCGACGAAGCGCTCGACCAGGCCAACCCAATTCTCGACGATCTGCGCCTGCTCCTTGATATAAGCCTTCTTGCAAGGCTCACCGTGACCCGGAACGATCACCTCGACATCGAGCGCCTCGATCGCCCTCAACGAGTCGAGCCACTCCCACGGATCGCATTCCTGCAGCCAAGTGCGGCATTTGTGGAAGATGTTGTCGCCGGTGAAGACAACGCCTTCCTCGGGCACGTGGATGGTGGTCTGCGGCCCGGTATGGCCCGCATGGTGAAGGATATTGAAAGTATGCTGGCCGACCTGGAGCGTGAGCCTGTCCGTAAAGGTGACGCTCGGCTTGTTGCTATCGAGATAATCGGGATGGCCGACAAGCCAGACGCTGTCCGGATCGCTGGTCTTCATCCGCTCGCGCCGCTCATCCATCGAGCCTGATTGGTTGAGATAGCGATCGAAGCACTCCTGGAGCTTGACCTGGCCGACGACCGTGACGCCCTTGAAATAAGCGTTCCCGGCAATGTGGTCACCATGCGGCTCGGTATTGACGAGGTAACGGATCGGCGCCTTTTCCTCCATCATCTCGCGCCAGCGCATGGCATCCATCGGAATCTGGGGCGAGTCGACCATGACATAGCCGTCGCTGGTCTCGACAAAGCTTGGATTGCACCCGCGATAGTAGATTTCCGTGAAGCTGTTCCGACCGATCCGGCGCATGAGACCCTCCCTGCCATTTTGCCGCCCCGGCATTCTCCCGAATCCGCCCCACCGGAACAAGGGTCGGCTGGTCGAGTGACCGACGCTCCTACGCAAAACCACGCATGTTTGCGCCAGATCAAGGAACGGCTCGCCTGCCGTGGTAGGTTTTGACCGTCGAGAAGCAAGTGTCGGATCGGGAAATCTAGGTCCTGACGTCTCTAGAAAGAGGGTTTTCCTTGGCGTTCGACGGGTTTTTGCTTTTTCCGGATAGGACAGGCATCATTACGGAAATGAGCGGCGAGACCATCTTTATCGTCGATGATGATGAGGCAGTGCGAGATTCGCTGAAGCTGTTGCTCGAATCGCATGGCTGCCACGTCCGCGATTACGGGTCGACGCGCGACTTCTTCCGCGACTATCGGAAGAACGAGCGGCAATGTCTGGTTCTCGACCATCATTTGCCGGGCGAGACCGGGATCGAATTCCTCGAATCAGACGATGGTGCCAATCTGCGCGTACCGGTGATCGTGGTGACCGGCGCAGGCGACCAAGCGCTCAGGGCACGCGCAACGAAGGCGGGCGCCCTCGCCTATTTCGACAAGCCGATCAACGATTCCGAGCTGGTCGCGACGATCTTCCGGCTGCTTGGCGACACCGCCTCAGCGGCCTAAGTGCCGCCCTAGGAAACTCACCGTCCGGTCGTCGGCCAGCGCCGTCACTTCTCGATTGTAGCTTTTCGCGCCGACGCGGTTGAACGCGTGATCGGCGCCCGGGTAAGAGCAGAGTTCCGCCCGACCGGCGAGCGCGGCTTTGGTCTGCGCCTGTGCCTCGGGCGAAACATGGCGATCGGTCTCTGGAATATGCAGCATCAAGGGCCGCGTAACGTTTCCGGCCTCGCCGAGATACTTCTCGATCCGCACGCCGAAATAGCCGACATTGCAATCGGCATCGCTGCGCGCCGCCATCAGATAGGCGAGAAGCCCGCCGAGGCAGTAGCCGACCGTACCGATTTTGCCGTTGCAGGCGGGATGCGCGCGCAGGAACGCAACCGTCGCCTTTAAATCCTCGATACCTCGATCGGCGTCGAAGCGAGGCGCATAGTTGACCGCTTTCTGGAACCCATCGGGAGCCAGCGGATCGATCTCCACGCCCGGCTCGAGCCGCCAGAAGAGATCGGGGCAGATCGCGACATAGCCCTGCGCCGCGTAGTCATCCGTGAAGCCGCGCATCTCGGCATTGGCGCCGAAAATCTGCTGCATCATGACGATGCCCGGCGTCTTGCCGCCGGCATTCTTCGGCAGGCTGAGATAGGCGGAGAAGTGACCGCCATCCGCGGCCCTGATCGTGACTTGGGGCATTGCTCCCTCCCTTAAATTGGCCCGAGACTGCCATGCCGGCCGCGATTTGGTAAGCTCCCTGCGGAAAACGGAAGAACGATCGGGCGCATCATGGAATTTGGAATTTTCGACCACCTCGACCGCAACGACGACCTCTCGCTCGCGGATTACTACGAAGCGCGGCTCAAGATCATCGAGGCCTACGATCGGCACGGCTTCTACAGTTACCATGTCGCCGAGCATCACGGCACGCCGATCGGTACGGCGCCCTCGCCCAGCCTCTTCCTTGCTGCGATTGCGCAGCGCACCAAGAAGCTTCGCTTCGGACCGATGGTCTATGCGCTGCCGCTCTATCATCCGCTTCGGATGATCGAAGAGATCTGCATGCTCGATCAGATGAGTCGCGGCCGGCTCGACATCGGCTTCGGCCGCGGTTCCTCGCCGCGCGAGCTTCAATTCTTCGGCGAGGATTATACCGAAGCGCAGGCAAAATACGCCGAAGCGCTCGAAGCGATCATCCAGGGCCTAACGCATCAGACCGTCGATTTTCATGGCAAATACTACAACATCGATTCATTCCCGCTGGCGATCGAAACGCTGCAAAAGCCCTATCCGCCGATCTGGTACGGCGTGCACGCGGTCGACAGCGCCGAGCGCGCGGCAAAGCGCGGCTTGCAAGTGATCGAGCTCGACCAGGTCAAGCCGACGCAGGATTGCTACGACCGTTTCAAGGCGGTATGGCGCGACGCTCAGCCGGGCAAGCCTCTGCCGCTGATGGGTCTGGGAAGATTCGTTGTCGTCGCCGAAACCGACGACGAGGCACGGAAGATCGCGATCCGCGCCTATCGCCGCTGGTGGGAGAGCTTCACCTTTCTGCATCGCCGCCACGGCTTTATCGGCTCGCATCCGCGGCCGCCGGACTTCGAAGCCATCGAGGCCGATAGCCGCGGCTTCGCTGGCTCGCCCGAGACCGTGCTGAAGATCGTGCGGCAGCAGATGGAAGCGACCGGCTCGAATTATTTCGTCGGTCAGTTCGTGTTCGGCGACATGTCGATCGAGGAAAGCCTGCGTTCGATCGACCTGTTCTCGAGGCATGTGATGCCGGCGTTGAGAAACAGCTAATTCCTTTCGCTTCCCGGCAAAAGCCGGACCCATTCCACAATGCATGATGGATGGACCCCTGCTTTCGAGGAAGCGTAGAATGTGTGGGTTAGATCAAATCACCTTCTGCTCGCGTAGCGTCGCGAGCGCGGAATCGTCGTAGCCGAATTCCTTGAGCACGGCTGCCGTGTGTTCGCCGAGCAGCGGCGGCATCTTTTGCTTCGGCTCGCGCGCACCGTTGATGCGCGCGGCGCGGCGCAGCATCGTCATATCGCCGTAGCCCGGGCGCGCCTGCGTTTCAAAAAGCCCCAGATGCGCAACTTCGGCGTCGCCGACGGCTTCGCCGATCGTGTTGATCTCGGCACTCGCGACATCGTGATCGGCGAGGCGTTTCAGCCATTCGGCGCGTGGGCGCTTCATGAATACCGGCCGCATGGCATCGATCAGCTTGTCGTAGTTGGCGATGCGGCTGTGCCGTTTCTGGAACAGCGGCTCGGCGCCGATGCTCGGATCGTCGACCGCGGCACACAGCGCCTGCCAGAGCCGGTCCGGGCCACCGACGTGGATCGCCAGCAGCTTGTCGTCGGCGCAGCGCAGCACGAAAGCATGCGAGTACGAGGTACGCGTCTCCGACTGCATGTCGATGTCGGATTCGGTCAAGGCCGTGAAGGCGTCCGGCATGAAATGGATCGCCGCCTCGATCATGCTGATCTCGATCTTCGCGCCCTTGCCGCTACGCTCGCGGCCAAAGAGCGCGCCGAGAATGGCATTGGACGCCTGCATCGCCGTCGCCTGATCGGCGACCGTCGGGCCGCGCATGCGGGGATCTTCCGGATCAGTGAAGAGGTAGAGCATACCCGACAGCGCCTGCCCGACCGTGTCGAAAGCCGGCCGGTCTTTATAGGGCCCGTCCTCGGAAAATCCCGAGATCGCGCAATAGATGAGCCGCGGATTGAGCGCCTTGAGCGCCTCGTAACCGAGGCCCAAGCGCTTGAGCACGCCAGCGCGGAAATTCTCCACGAGCACATCCGCCTTCTCGACGAGGCGCCGCACCACGGCGAGGCCTTCGGGCTTTTGCAGATCGACCGCGACGCTTTCCTTGTTGCGGTTGAAAGCGAGGAAATTATGCCCGTAGCCCTCGATCCGCGGCTCGGTGACATAGAGCCGGAACGGATCGCCCGTGCCCGGCCGTTCGATCTTGATCACGCGCGCGCCGAGATCCGCCAGGATCTGCGAAGCGAAGGGCCCGGCGATGAACTGGCCGAGCTCGAGAACGGTAATGTCGGTGAGTGGGTTTTCGGGTGTTGGCGGCAGACTCACAGTAATGCGACCCCACTAAAACTCAGTTCGTCATGCCCGGACTTGTTCCGGGCATCCACGTCTTTCGTCAAACGATGAAGACGTGGATGGCCGGGTCGAGCCCGGCCATGACTAGCAAAACCGTTTCGTTTATTCGGCGGCGAATTTCGTCGCCGCGAGATGCTGCTGATAGAAGACTTCTTTGTAGTTGTCCTTATCGGGCGATATCAGGGAGGCGACCACGATCTCGGTCAGTTTCTGCTTCATCCCCTGCGCATCGCGGATCAAGAACGGCGGCTCCTTGCCTTCCGTCATCTCTTCCATCGCGCTCAAGAGGCAGCGGCGCGCGCCGACGACGGCACGATCGCCGTGGCCAAGATGCTCTTTCGAGCGATCGAAGATCGGGCCCATCGCCT
>DASXCX010000174.1:0-14843 GCA_036490955.1 Allostellaceae bacterium
AGGCGCCGAGGAATATGCGAATTACATCGATTTCCTCGTCGACGCCGAGCGTCTGGGCTTCGACGGCATCGGCGTCAACGAGCATCACCAGAATGCCTATGGGCTGATGCCGGCGCCCAACCTCATCGCCAGCGCGCTCATCCAGCGGACCAAGAAGATCAAGATCGCGATCCTCGGCCGCGCCTTGCCGCTGCAGGGCAATCCAATGAACATCGCGGAAGAATACGCGATGCTCGACAACCTCTCCCGCGGGCGCATCATCTGCGGTTTCGTGCGCGGCATCGGCGCCGAATATCACTCGACCGGCGTCAATCCGTATTTCTCGCACGAGCGCTTCCACGAAGCGCACGACCTCATCATTCAGGCCTGGACAAAGCCCGGCCCCTTTCCCTTCGAAGGCCAGCACTACAACATCCGCTACGTCAATTGCTGGCCGCGGCCGTATCAGAATCCGCATCCGCCGATCTGGATTCCGAGCCAGGGGTCGAGCGAGACCGTCGCCTGGGCGGCCGATCCGGCGCGGAAATATCCGTTCCTCGTCACCTTTTCCGCGACCGATCTGGTCGTCCGCTATCTCAACACCTATCGCGATCAGGCGCGGCAGTATGGTTATGAACCGGAGTCAGGACAATTTGGCTGGGCCTGCCCCGTCTACGTCGCAGACACCGACGAGCGCGCCAAGGCCGAGGCCGGCCACGCGATCGAGACGCTCTTCAACAACTATCTTCGCATGCCGATGGAGATGCTGCTCCCGCCCGGCTACACCTCGCTTAGTTCGCTAAAGAATTTCTTCAAGATGCGCACCGCGGTCGCGTCGGGGATCAAGCCGACAGCCGACAGCCTCATCGCCAGCGGCACCGCGATCATCGGGAGCGCCAAGACGGTGCGAGCGAAGATCGAAGAGGTGCGCGACAAAACCGGCCTCGGCATCCTCGTGCCGATGCTGCAATTCGGCGTGCTGCCCGACGATCTCGCCAAGCGCAACATGGAGATGTTCGCCAGCGAGGTCATGCCGCACCTGCGCGACTGACACCATGCCGCGGACAAGGTGGGCCTTGTCTGCGCGCGTTCAAACGGAAAACCGATCGGGTGTGGATTCCCGCCGTCCGGAGACGCGACCGACGCTTGCGCCTACAAGCTCCGAAGGAAGTCGGTCATCGCGGTGCTGACCTCTGACGCGCGTTCCTGCTGCGTCCAATGACCACAGCCCGGCAGCATGATCGGGGGCCGGAGCTTGGGAACCAGTGCCGGCTGGTTCGCGATGTCCTGGGAGAAAGCGCCGGCGACAAAATCACGCTCGCCCGCCATATACAAGGCGGGAACGCTCACCTTCGCTCCGCCAAGAGGAGCCAGCAACTCCCAGCCGCGATCGATGTTGCGCCACCAGGCGAGAGGGCCGCGGAAGCCGCTTTGCGCGAATTCCTCAACATAGACATCGATGTCTGACTCCGTGATCCAAGCCGGCAACGACGCTGGATCGCTTGTCAGAGCGCCCTTGCGCGGCACCATCCCGGCGCCAGCGAATCCCGCGCTCACGGAAGCCGGTCGGTCGCCCGACAGCGAGTAGAACTGGGAGCGGAAGGTGCGTCGCAAGTCGCGCGTGAGCGTCGCCTCCGCCTCGGGAGTCTGGAGGAAGAGCTGGTAGAACACGGCGTCCTCGGTCCGCGGCATGAGCGTCGTCGGTGGCCCCTTGTCGCCAAACCCCCGCGAGCGGAACGGCGGGCTGAGAGCGATGACCGCACGAAAGATATCGGGGCGCAGGAGCGCCGCTTGCCATGCTATCGCCGCGCCGACGTCGTGACCGGCGACCACCGCTTGCTTTGCACTCAGCGCATCGACGAGACCGACGATGTCGCCGATGTCGTCGAGAATCGTATACTTCTCCACCGCGTCGGGACGGTCGCTTCGCCCATAGCCGCGCAGATCGGGCGCCACCGCATGGAACCCCGCTTTCGCCAGCGCCGGAATCTGATGTCGCCAGGAATACCAGCACTCGGGAAAGCCATGGCAGAGAATGACAAGCGGACCTTCCCCTTGCTCGGCAACGTGCAAGCGGATGCCGTTCGTCTCGATCATGCGATGGGTCACCGCGGGCATTGCCGGATCCACCCAAGACGTCGGCTGAGCGCCGGCGCCGCTGTGTTCGGGGGCGGCGGCGATCGCCGGCGGCGCGAATGCGGCACCGGCGGCGAGCGCCCCCGCCGCCCAAAGCATGTCGCGCCGGGATAACGTCGCGTCTCGCGTTGCGCTGCTCCGTTGATCGTCGTGCGACTGAACTTTAGACATCACTGTCATTCCGTCATTGCTGCGGCGCGGGATTAGCCATCAGCAAACCGAGGGGCATGAGCGGACCGACCGCGATGTACTCATGGTCCATGAGATTTTCCCTGCCCAGCGGCAGGTCTTCCATGATGGTTTGAGCCTCCGCGACGTCCTTGGTATCCAGCAGGAAGACGACCCCGCGGCCATCACCGCGTGAATACCATTCGCGAATCTTCCCCTTGAGATAGAGCTGCACGGTCGCCCGGATCTCAGCCGGCATAACGGCCATCACCTGCTCGCGCGTGACGCCGGGCCTCACGGCAAGGACGACGATCACGCCGCTGACTGTGGGCGATAAGGTCTGGGCCTGGGCGGTGGATGAGCTCATCGTGGACCTCGTTCCTATTAGGGCTAGGGTGAGTGCGAAGAAGAGGTTACGGAGTGCTTTCATCGTTCTCGTTGCCGTGATCATGACGGGCTTCTTTGTTCGCAGTTGCCGGGAGCTCTTGCCGCTAGATGTACGACGGCGGAATGTTGTTCGTGCCATCGATTTGTTCACATATGATGTTCACAAATGAACAGGACGGCTCATGAGCTGGCAGTGGGATGACATTCGCTTCTTCCTCGCCGTGGCACGCGCCGGCAGCCTGTCGGGAGCGGCGCGCACTTTGGGTGTCGGTCACGTGACCGTGGGGCGACGGATCACGCTGCTCGAGAATCAACTCGGCGTGACGCTGCTGAACCGGACCCCGGACGGCTTTGTGGCGACGTCGGCCGGAGAGACCATCCTGCGCCAATGCGCCGCGATGGAGAGCGCCGCCCTCGATCTCGAGCGCATTGTCGCCGGACGCGACGCACTTCTCACCGGCTCGGTTCGGGTGACGACGACCGAGGGGCTCGCTTATCAGTTGGTCGCGCCCGCAATCGCAGCGCTGCGCAAAGCCCATTCGGAGTTGCGGGTCGATTTGATCGCTGGCGTTCGCTCGCTCGATATCGCGCGCCGCGAAGCTGACCTTGCGGTCAGATTCGCGCGGCCGTCGGCTTCGGATCTCGTTTGTCGCAAACTAGGTGACGTCGCCTTCTCGCTCTACGCGTCGAAGCGCTATTTGGCGAGCAAGGGGATCCCGAAACAAGGCCAGGGATTGGCGGGTTTCGACCTTATCACCTTCACGGGCGCGCCGGCCGCGATGAGCCCTATTTTCATGGGCGAGCCGCTCGACGGTGCGCGGATAGCGCTGCGCTGTGACAATCCTCTCATCCAGCTTCGGGCTGCCGCGACCGAAGGGGGCATTGCCGAAGCCGCCTGCTTTCTCGGCGACACCACGCCTGATCTGGTCCGCGTTTGGCCCGACAAAGCGCCGGCGCGCCGCACGGTGTGGCTGATCATGCATCAGGATATGCGGCGCGCCGCACGCATCCGAGCCGTCTCGAGCGCGATTACCGAGGCGTTCCGCCGCCAGAAACGAATCTTGGAGCAAGGCATAGCGGCAGGATAATCGACGCTGCTCCGGGCACGTACTTATGTGGGTGCACATCTAGCGCGACACCCTGAACAGGGGTCGCTTTCCGCAGAATGTGGTTGTGCGCGGGGATGATCCGCGCTCACCATAGGGCGGGAGGAAAAAAATGGCGCATAACGTTCATATCGTCGGCAGCGTGCCGCTGGTCGATGCCGAACAAGTCTTCACCACCCTTGCCGGCGCGCTCGGTCCGGCGCTGAAGCGCATCCCCGACGGCGAGACCGGCGAGCGCTTGAGCTGGGTCGGTTGGCTGAGCCGTGTCTTTGCCGCCGTCCCGCAATTGGAGCTCACCGACGAAACCTGGCGCGTCCATGAGGCAGCGAGCGGGCATCGCCTCTATCGCCTCAAGCCGGGCGCGAAGGTTGCCGACATTCGCTTCGACACCCTGCCCTATGGCGAGTTCGCGATGCAATCCTACGCCGTCTTCAAACGGCTGCGCGACGCCGACAAGATCCCGTCGGCCACGAAATTCCAGGTCGATTTCGCGCCGGCGCATTCGGCGGCGCGCTCCCATGTCGTCGAGAGCCTAATGCCCGAGCTGGAACCGATTTTCAACGACGCGATCATGCGCGAGATCGACCGCATTTCGGCGGCGATCCCGCATCAAGATCTCGCCTTTCAGTTCGACGCCGCTTCCGCGGTGTTCAACATCTTGCAAACAGGGAACTTCGGCCGCCACGGCAAGACCAAGGACGAGGCGGCACAGAATTTCACCGAGCTGCTGGCCGAGCTCGGTAATCGTGTGCCGGCCGATGTCGATCTGCTCTATCACTTCTGCTACGGCGATAACAACCACCGCCATTCGGTCGAACCGATCGATATGAGCGATATGACCGATATGGCCAACCGCCTCACACGCGCGGTGAAGCGCCCGATCAACCTCATCCACATGCCGGTGCCGCGCGACCGAGGCGACGACGCCTATTTCGCGCCGCTGAAAAATCTACGGCTCGCGCCGCAGACCGAGATCGCGCTCGGCCTCGTCCATCTGACCGGCGGGCTCGACGGCATCAGGCAGCGCGTGGCGACCGCGCGCCGCCATCTCGGTAGTTTTGCCGTCGCGACGGAGTGCGGTTTCGGCCGCCGCCCACCCGAGACGATGCCGGCCCTGATCCAGCTCCACGCCGACGCGGCAAAGCTCGATTGAGGCGCGGGCGATGCGCAAACACCTTGCATTCGCGATTGCCGTCCTCTTCCTCGTTCCTCTCGGCGGCCGCGCCGATCCGCCGGCGATCCGCCTCGCCTGGTCGGTGATGCCGGGCGAGCTCGCGCCGGTGATCTTTGCCAGCCATCCCGAGCTCGCGCGGAACAACGGCAAGACTTATGCGTTCTCGCCGGTCCATATCACGGCGAGCCCGCAGATGATCCAGGGCCTCGCCGCCAACGAGATCGACATCGCCGCGTTTGCCTTTTCGAGCTTTCCGCTCGCCGTGCAGAACGCGGGCATGACGGATCTGCGCATCATCGCCGATGAATCGCAGGACGGCGCACCGGACTACTACACCGACGAATCGAAGGTGCGGAACGATAGCGGCATCGCGAAGGTCGAGGACCTCAAAGGCAAGGTGCTGGCGACGACCGGCTTCGGTGCAGCGAGCGATATCGCCCTGCGCGCGATGCTGACGCGGCATGGGCTCAATCCGACCAAGGACGTGACCATCATCCAGGCCGCCTATGCGAATATGCCGGCGATCCTCAAGGAGCATAAGGCCGATCTGGTCACCGCCATTCCGCCTTTCGCTTTCGATCCCGACCTTACCGCGATCTCGCACACGCTCTTCACGGGCAAGGACGCGATGGGCCCAACCGAGAAGATCTTCTGGGCCGCGAAAAAGGACTTCCTTGCCGGCAACCGCGCCGCGATGATCGATTTCATGACCGATTTCATGCGCGCGCAGCGCTGGTTCCTCGACCCGGCGAACCGCGCCACCGCCTTGCAGATCGTCACCGCCTTCACCAAAGCCTCACCCGCCCTCTACGATTACATCTGGACGCGGCGCGATTATTTCCGTGATCCGCGCGGCATGCCCAATCTCGATGCGCTGCAGCATTCGATTGACGTGCAGGTCGAGCTCGGCATCCTCAAAGCGCCGCTCGATGTCAAAGCCTATTCCGATCTGTCGCTCGTCCAGGAAGCCGTGGCACGGCTCGATTAGGCTGCGCCAAAACAAGGGAGGCAGCGATGCCCGATGCTCCGATCAACCCGCCCTTCCACGCCGATCACGTCGGCAGCATGCTCAGGCCGGCAGTGCTGCTGCAGGCACGGCGCGATCACCGCGAGGGCAAGGTCACCGCTGCTGCGCTGCGGACGATCGAGGACGCGGCGATCCGCGATGCCGTCGCCCTGCAAGAGCGTGTCGGCTTGCAAGCGATCACCGATGGCGAATTCCGTCGCAACAATTGGCGCGACCGCTTCTTTGAGCGCACGGACGGCTATAGCGAAGACAAGATACAAAGCTCGTTCATCTTCACCGAATATTCCGGGACGCAGCGCCCAGGCATGCCGGTGACCGTGGCGGTCGGCACGCTGAAACGCCGCAATCCCATCACTGCCGATGATTTCGCCTCGCTGCAGAAGCTCACCAAGCGCACCGCGAAAGCGACCATCCCGTCGCCCACGGTCAACCACTTCTTCACCGGCGACAAAGGTCTCGCGAAATCCCCCTATGCCGGCGACCGCAAGCGCTACCTCGCCGATATCGCCGCGATCTATCGCCAGGAAATCGGGATGCTCGCAGAACTCGGCTGTAAATATCTCCAGGTCGACGAGGTGCCGCTCGCCGTGCTGTGCGACCCGAAGAACCGGGCCATCGTCGAAGCGCGCGGCGAGAATGCGCAGCAATTGATCGACGATTACATCGACCTGATCAACGATGCGATCCGCGACCGGCCCAAGGACATGACGCTCTGCGTCCATCTTTGCCGCGGCAACCAGGGCCACGGCCAAGCGGACGGCGGTTACGATCCGGTGGCCGAGCGGCTGTTCCAGCGCCTCGCGTTCGACGGCTTCTTCCTGGAATACGACACGCCGCGCGCCGGCGATTTCCAGCCGCTGCGCTTCGTGCCGAAAGACAAGGTCGTCGTCCTCGGCCTGATGAGCACCAAACTGAAAGAGCTCGAGCCGGTCGATGAGCTGAAGCGGCGCGTCGACGAGGCGTCGCGCTATGTCGACATGGCGCGGCTCTGTCTCAGCCCGCAATGCGGCTTCGCCTCGAGCGCCGAGGTCGATCGCTTCACAGTGGACGACGAGGAGCGCAAGCTTTCCCACCTCGTCGGCGCCGCGAGCCAGATTTGGAAGAACTGAGGGGACCCGAAGATGGCACAATCGAGAGAGGTTCTCTTGACCGGAAGCGTGCCGCTGCGGCCGGCGGAGAAAGTCTTTGAGACCGTGGCGCACCATCTCGGCGGCGTCGCGCCGCGCATACCCGATGGCGAGCAGATCGGCTGGTCGTCGGCGGCGCGCCGCACCTTCGAGCACCATCCCGCGCTCGAAGCCTATCGGCAGGTGCCGCTCAATGCCGGCGGCAAGGATCCCGTCGACATCTTTCGCCTGCGCCCGGGCTACGCCCCGCGCGACGTCGTTCTCGGCCCCTATGGCTATATCGAGAACGCGACGCGTTCCTATGTCGCGTTCAAGAAGTTGCGCGACGCCGGAATCATCCCGCAAAAGACGCGGTACCAGGCGACATTGCCCGGCCCCGGCACATGCGCCTTCTGCATCGAGCTCGACGCCGACACGATCCTACCGCTCGCGCGCGAAGCGTTGCTGCGCGAGATCGAGGGTATCGCCGCCGCGATCCCGGCTGCCGACCTCGCGATCCAGCTCGATATCGGCATGGAAGCCGAGCATGAGGAATTTCTCCGCCGGCCGGAAGCCTGGGACCAACCGCTCCATCGCGTGTTCCATTGGAGCCTGGCGCAGATGGCCGAATCTGTGGCGTGGATCGCCAATCGGGTGCCGCCTGGGGTCGAGCTCGGCTTTCACATCTGCTCGATCTGGCACCACGATCCCGCCGGCGGGCAGGACAATCGCGTGCTCGTCGATGCCGCGAACGCCATCATCGAACGGTTGACACGGCGCGTCGATTACATTCACCTCCCCGTCATCCCGGCGCATCGCCAGGATGATTACGCCGTCTTCCGCGATCTGGGCCTCGCTCCCGAGACCTATCTCTATCTCGGCCTCGTCAATATCCACGACGGCATCGAAGGCGCAAAACGGCGGCTCGCGATGGCCGAGAAAGTCGTGCCGTCTTTCGGCGTCGGCTCCTTCTGCGGCCTCGGCCGCCCACCGGCGCCCGACGCGACGGGACCGTCGAGCCATAGCGATCCTCCGATTCCGGAATTACAGCGCGCGACGCCAGGCACGATCGGCGCGGTGCTCGATCTCCATCGGCAAGTCGCCGCGCTGTAGGTGGGCAGGAGACGAGGATGACGCGCTTCGCGATCGGCATCGTTGTGGGAGCGGTCGGTTGCGCGCTGCTCGCCACGAGTAGCCTTTCGTCAAACGCATATGCCGATCCGCTGAAAATCCGTATCGGCTATCAGGCCTCGCCGGAGAAGCTCATTCCGATGAAGCTGAGACGCACCGACATCGTACCGCATCTCGGCAAATCCTACGATGTCGAGTTCGTGCTATTCCAGGCCTCGTCGGTCGAAGTCACGGGCCTCGCGACCGAAGATATCGACATCGCCACCCTCGGCTATTCCTCGCTCGGCATCGCCCTCGACGGTGCGAAGATGCAGGATTTACGTTTGGTCGCGGACGGCTATCGCGACGGTGTCGCCGGTGCCTATTCCAACGACTTCATGGTGCTGAAAGACGGCCCCATCCATGCGGTCGAGGACCTCAAAGGCAAGGTCATCGCCTCGAACGGCGCCGGCAGTGTCGTCGACATCGCCATGCGTTACATGATGAAGAAGCACGGCCTCGAGGATAAACGCGATTACACCTTGATCGAAGCATCGCTCCCCAACATGTTGCCGATGCTGGTCCAGGGCAAGGCCGACCTCGTCACCATGAACGCGATCTATACGCACAATCCCAAGACGCCGGAATCGGCACGGACCTTGTTCGAGGAACGCGACGCGCTGGGCGTCACCGAATTCGCCTTCTACTGCGCACGCACCGGCTTCCTCCAGCGCAATCATGCGGCACTGGACGATTTCTTCGAGGACCTAGTCCGGGCGACGCGCTGGATGCTTGCGCCCGAGAACCGCGGCGAAGCGACGCGCATGCTCGCGGAAATCACGAAGCAATCACCGGAGATTCTCGCCACCTATTATCTGTTGCCCGGCGAGGATGTTTACCGCGATCCCGATGCGCGGCCTGATATCGCGGCCTTGCAGCACAATCTCGACGCCATGCAGGAACTCGGCTTCATCAAAGCGCGGATCGACGCGGCGAAATACGCCGACCTCTCATTCATCGATACCGCGGTCGCCCGACTGAACCAGCCGACCGCCACAAAGCCTTAGGGGAATGCGCGATGGCCCATGACATCTATCTCGTCGGCTCGATGCCGATGGCGAATGCCGAAGCTGTTTTCGCCGCCGTCGGCAGCGTGCTCGGTTCGCGCATCAAGCAAATCCCCGATGGCGAGACCGGCGAACGGCTCGACTGGATCACCTGGCTCGAAGTCGTCTTTGCGAACAGCGCCACGCTCGAGCAGTCGGACGAACTCTTTCGCGTCCATGCGACCGGCACCGCGCGCAAGCGCTACAAGCTGCGGCCCGGCAAGAGCATCGCCGATATCCGCTTCGACAATCTTTTCTACGCGGACAAGGCGATCGAATCCTATGCCACCTTCAAGCGGCTGCGCGACGGCGGCAAAATAGCGCCGGGCACCCGCTTCCAGGTCGATCTCGTGCCGGCGCATTCGGTACTGTGGCTCTTCCTCGCTGAAAACCTGCAAGCACCGGTCGACCCGATCTACAACGAGGCGATCAAGCGTGAGATCGACAAGCTCGCCGCGGCGATCCCGCATCAGGATTTGAGCATCCAATTCGATGTCGCCTCCGCCGTCTTCGCTCGGCTGC
Organism: Allostellaceae bacterium; assembly: GCA_036490955.1. GTDB lineage: Bacteria > Pseudomonadota > Alphaproteobacteria > ATCC43930 > CGMCC-115725 > CAIKMD01. The sequence continues at coordinate 9,822 of DASXCX010000174.1, forward strand.
AGCGCGAGGACACCGGGGTCTACGGCGACGACAAAACGGCGATGCAAGAGAAATTCGCCGCTATCCTCGCCGATCTCGCCAATCACGTGCCGACCGATATCCCGGTGCTGTTCCATTTCTGTTACGGCGACAGCAATCATCGCCACGTCGTCGAGCCGATCGATATGGGCGACATGGTCGATATGGCGACGCGGCTCAACGCCAGGGTGAAGCGGCCGATCGATCTGATCCATATGCCGGTCCCGCGCGACCGCAGCGACGACGCTTATTTCGCGCCGCTGAAGCAACTCCGACTCCGGCCCGAGACGACACTCGCCCTCGGCCTCGTCCATCACACCGACGGGTTGGAAGGCACGACCCGGCGCATCGCGGCGGCACGGAAATACGCAAAAGATTTCGCCATCGGCACGGAATGCGGCTTCGGCCGCCGCAAGCCCGAGACCGTTCCCGAGCTGTTGCGCATCCACGCCGAAGCAGCGAAGCTCGACTGAAACGGTGCCGCCGTGAATAGGGGGGACGAAGGATGACTGCTCGCATTCTCGCGGCGCTGGCCGGCCTGACGCTTCTTGTCGCCACGCCCTGCCTCGCCGCCGATAAGCTTCGCGTCGGCAAGCCCGAGCCGACCGGCTTCGATTTCTCGCCGGTCGAGGTCGGCATCGAGGCCGGCATTTTCGCCAAGCACAATATCGAGGCCGAAAGCATCGCCTTCGGCGGCGCCGCGCGCGAGCAGCAGGCGCTGATCGCCGGCAGCATCGATATCGCCCTCGGCTCCGGGCTCGAGCTATCCGCGATCGTCAAGGGCGCGCCCGAGAAAGCGATCGCCGCGATGTATGGCGCGCCGCGCAATATGTGCATCGTCGTGCTGCCGAATTCGCCGATCAAGGACCCGTCGCAGCTCAAAGATAAGTCGATTGCCGTCTCCGGCCCCGCCAGCCTCACCGCCTGGGTGGCGAAGGAAACCTCGAACCGGCAAGGCTGGGGGCCGAACGGCGTCAAGATCGTTGGCCTCGGCAGTATCGAAGGCATGACGGCCCAGATGTTCTCGGGGAATGTCGACGCCTCGGTCGATTCCACCGAGAATGCCTACCAGCTCCAGGCGCAAGGCCGCGCCCGCATCCTGATCAGCATGGGTCAGGTGGTGCCGGATTTCCTGACGCATGTGATCTTCGCCTCCAACGATGTCATCGCGCGTAACCCCGATCTTGTGCGCCGCTTCCTCGTCGCCTGGTTCGAAACAATCGCTTACATGAACGCACATGAGGACGAGACCATCCGCATTACCGATAAGGTGACTGGCCTGACGCCGGAGATCGCAAAAGTTGTTTTCAAGGAGCAGATGCCGATGTTTTCGCTCGACGGCCGCTTCGATCCGAAGGCGCTTGCCGTGGTCGAGCGCACCTTCAGCGATCTCGCCCTCCTCGATAAAATGCCTGACATGAAGACGCTCTATACCGAGGATTTCCTACCCGAACGTTGAGCCGAGCGCGAAAGGGCCACGCCAATGAGCCAACAGAACACCGACCATATCCAGATCACCCATATCGGCAGCCTGCCGCGGCCGCATGATCTGCTCGACCAGATCAAGGCCAAATATACCGGCCAAACCTATGACGAGCCGACCTTCGACCGCACTCTCGCCGCTGCGGTCCAAGACTCGATCCGCCAACAAGCGGCTTGCGGCATCGATTATGTGACCGACGGCGAATTCTCAAAGCCGGGCTTTTTCTCCTATATCCAAGCCCGGCTCGACGGGTTCGAGCCGCGCAACCAGCGTTTTCCGATGTTCGAGAAAGAAGTCGCGGCGTTTCCCGAATATTACGCCGAGTATTTCAAAGCTGCGATGCTCGGTGGCGCGGCCGTTCCGATGGTGCCGATGGTCTGCGTCGGCCCGGTGAAATATAAAGGCGAGACGCTGCTCGCCAACGACATCGCCAATGTGAAAGCCGCCGCCGAGATGGCCGGCATATCGCATGATCACGTCTTCCTGCCAGCGACAGCGCCCTCGGGCGTCGGCCGCAACGAGTATTACAAATCCGACGAGGAATTCTTCCACGCTCTCGCCGTCGAGCTCGGCAAGGAATATCGCGCCATCGCGGAGGCCGGGCTGATCGTCCAGATCGACGACCCCTTCCTGCCCGATCTCTTCGTCGACCCGCATCTCGACGAGAAACAGATGAAGCGCAAGGCCGAGATCTATACCGAGGCAACGAACGCGGCGATCAAAGGCATCCGGCCCGAGCAGATCCGCTTCCATACCTGCTACGGCATCAATGAGGGCCCGCGCATCTACGAAGCAGCCCTCTCCGACATCATCCGCTATGTGCTGAAGGTCAAGGCCGGGCAATTCAGCTTCGAATGCGCCAATCCGCGGCACGAGCACGAATACCATCTGTTCGAGAATGTGAAAGTGCGTGACGGCGTCGTCGTCTGCCCCGGCGTGATCACCCATGCCAGCAACATCGTCGAGCATCCGGTGCTGATCGCCGAGCGGCTGATGCGCTTCGCCAAGCTGGTCGGGCGCGAGAATGTCATGGCCGGGGCCGATTGCGGCTTTTCCTCGCAGGCGCTCTACCACACCGAAGTCCATCCGACGGTGGTGTGGGAGAAATTCAAGGCGATGCGCGAAGGCGCCGATATCGCGACCGAGGAATTGTGGAAGAAGCGCAAAGCGGCGAAACCCGCGCGCGCGGCGAAGAAGGCCAAGGTCGCGAAGACGGCGAAACGCACGAAGGCGAAGAAGCGACGGTAAAACGCGGCTCTTCCCATTCTCTCGTCATTGCGAGGAGCGTAGTGACGAACCAAGCCTGTGGCTTAAGCAGACTGGGTTGCTTCGCTTCGCTCGCGATGACGGCTTAGGAAGATCGCACTTACACGTGCCCGCGAAGGCGGGCATCCAGCGGTTGCGATGGACCCCGCCCTCGCGGGGGTGACGGTTGTGCGTTTGGTGCAAAGGCAGCCTGGAGAGCCCTCACCCCGCCGCGCAAACCTCGCCATACAGCCGGATAATCGCCTTCACCGTCTCCGGGGTCTTGGCGCGGCCGAGGCCGCATTCCGTCGCCACACCGAAATTTTCGCGCGACTTCCGCGCCGCCGCGATCCGCCGCTGCGCCCCGGCAAGGCCGTCGCTCAGATGGATCAGTCCGAGATAAAGCTCCGTCTGCTCCGGCCCTTTGAAATTGCGCAGCGGCGCGAAATAGGCCTCGTCGTCGCGATCGATCGGCACCGGCATGTGGAAATAGGCGACGGGCCGGCCGGCGCCCGCGACGATCGCGTTCGCCAACACGACCATGGCGCCCATGTCTACCGGCTGGATGTGGTGCCGTCCGCCCCAATCGCCGTAGCAGATGTGGTAGCCGAGTTCGACGCCCGCGGGCACGCTGCGCGCGATGCGGCCGAGGCGAGCGATGACCTGTGTTTCGATATCCGCGAACGGCGCCGGCTGCTGCGCGGCGAGCCGCCCGTCCCACCAGATGATCTCGCGCACCATGTCGAATTGCACGCAGAGATCCTGATGCGGGATGGCGCGGCAGATCTTGTCGATCTCGCGCAGCATCGCCGCCTCGTAGGCCGGCTCGACCGACAGGACCGCATCCTTGGTGCATTGCGAGCCGATCACGTTGATCGGCGTCGGAATCGAGACCTGAAAGCGGACCCCCGGCGCGATCGCCCCGCGGCTGCGCGCGGCCACGAAATCCTGATACGACGCCCGCGCCTCGCGCGCATAGCCCAGCTCGCCGAACTGCAGCTCTTCCGGCTTCACGCCCGGCGCCAAGCGAAAGCGCTTGAATCCCGGCCCGCGACCGCCCGGCGGCGCATCTTCCGTTTCGAGCAGCGGATTGCCGAGCAGGACCGGATATTGCCAACTGATCCACACGCGCCGGCCGCCCGGCTCGCCATCCGGTATGCGCTTCAGATGTGTGCCCAGCGTCGTTCCGGTAAAGCGAAAGACTTCCTCCACATCGGACAGGCCGATGCTGCCGACGAAATGCGCAGACGGCATCATTCCTCCCTGCACGCGCGGGTTATTGAAGCCGCGTGGCCGCTTCCTTGATGTAGCTGAGGTCGGCGTAATCGCCAGCAACCAGATCGCGCTTCAACAGCCCGGCGTCCTTTTCGACGCCGAAGACGCGTTGCAGCGACACGAGATCGGGAATGCCATTCGGATCGCGGTACTGTTCCTGCTTGGTGAAAATCCAGCCGCTGAACCGCTCCGGCGGCAATTTCGAGAAATCGGCGATGATTTTGATCGCTTCGTTGCGGTTGGCAGGATCGGTGTACCAGCGAACCGCGCGCAGCATATCCTCGAAGAAGTCGACGACCGCCGCGTGGTTGGCGGTGAGGAATGGCTTGCGGCCAACAAAGACCGACGTCTCCGTCGGCCCGAAGGCGTCCTTCTGCGTGAAAAGGGGCTTGGCGATCTCCTGCAGACCGGGATCGAAGAAGAAAAGGCCTTGCGCCGCGAGCATGTCGATCTTCTTGGCCTGGAGCATGGGCACGAGGCTCGCGGAGGGGGCTTCGATAACGGAATAATCGCGCTTGTCTTCCAGCCCGTGCTTGTGCAGCAGAACCCGCACGGCGACATCGCCGATACTGCCGATGCCGATGGAGCCGAAGACCTTGCCTTTCAAATCCTCGATGCGGTTGATGCCGCTGTCTTTGCGCACCATGAAGGTCTGCGAAAAATAGTCGCCGACCCCGTCCTGAAACTCGTCGGCGAGGATGCGCAGGTCCTCGATCTTGGCATTCTGGATCGCCGCCGCGAGAGTGAAGACCGTGAGCGGCGACAGATCGATATCGCCAGACGCCAGCGCGGTCACGATCGGCGAGCTCGAGTTGAAATGGGTCGGCTCATAGGTGTAGGTGACGCCGAGATGCTTCGCGATCCCGGGCTTGGCGAAGAACACAGGCGGCAGCTCGGGCGGCGTGAGCACCCAGCCCATGCGGATCTTCACCGGGTCGGCCCAGCTCGGCGTCGCGAAAGCGATCACCAGCGCTACGAGAACGATAATTCGTGGTTTCATC
>DASXCX010000175.1:0-11197 GCA_036490955.1 Allostellaceae bacterium
GCTGGCCAGATGCAGCGCCAGCGGCCGCGGGCCCAGCCTTGGAGAAGCCGGGCGCGGAGGAGCCGGGCGCGGAGAAGATGCTGGCATCGTCATCCTGAGGACGCGGTTGCGGCGGCCAGCCGGCAGGCACCAGCGCCTGCAGCAGCCTTGCGGTGCTTTCGGCAAGCGCGGGGTCGGCGGCCATGGCGGTGAGCTGGTCCTGCCACAGATCGACATAACGCCGGGCGAGCGCGGCAAGATCGGGCGATTCCGCCATGGCGGCGAGTATACCGGTGTCCCCAATCACGGCGCTAGAGCCAACGGCCACAACAGGCTATGCTGTCTCCGTAACGCGTCAGGGAAAGTTGCCACAATGTCAGACACGAGTGGCGCCGAAACGCCGCCGATCGTCATCAAGAAATACGCCAATCGACGCCTCTACAACACGGCGACATCGAGCTACGTGACGCTCGACGATCTCGCCCGCATGGTCAAAGCCCGCAGCGATTTCGTCGTTTACGACGCGAAGACCGGCGAAGACATCACCCGCGCGGTCCTCACCCAGATCATCGTCGAGGAGGAAGGCAAAGGCGGACAGAATCTCCTGCCGATCAGTTTCCTGCGCCAGCTCATCGGGCTTTACGGCGACAGCATGCAATGGCTGGTGCCCCGCTATCTCGAGCACGCGATGTCGACCTTCGGGCGCAACCAGGAGCAGATGCGCAAGAGTCTGCAGGACGCATTCGGCGGGCTGTTTCCCTTCGGCTCGCTCGAGCAGATGGGCAAGCAGAACCTAGCGCTCTTCGAGCAGACCATGAAGATGTTCTCGCCTTTCGGCCAGACGACCGCGACCGACCGGACGATGAGCGAAAAGCCGAAAGACGCGCCGCCCTCGGAAGCATCGCTCTCCGAGCTGCAAAAGCAGATCAACGAGCTGCAGCAGCAGGTCGAGGCTTACGGCAAAAAGGAAAAAGGCGAAGGCTGAGCGCGCGGACGCCCGCACAAATCGTCAGACGGAAAAGTCCATCTGGCTGCCGCGCGGCGATGACGGCGGCGCCGCGGATGAAGAGTCGGCATCATTCGCGCCGCCAAGCGATCCGCTCAACGTCACGGCGCCGGTACTGCCGTCGAATTTCTTGCCCGCGAGGGTTGGATCGGCTTTGGCGTTGACGCCGAACGGTCCGGCGCTCGGGTGTTGCGGATCGACATGCGCCTTGGCGAGGGCAACATCCGTGCAATTCTTGCACAGGAAGCCGTTGACCATCACCGGCGTCGAATAGTTGGTGCCGGTGATCGCCATCGCCATGATAAGGAGCGCGTCAGAGAAGCGCGATCAGCCCTTGCTGGCGACCAGCGGCGATGACGGCGCGACGTGCGGCTTCAGCCACGGCTTATCGAGTATGGGCTTGCCGAAATAGTAGCCTTGCAGGAAGGCAACGCCCTCGCGGCGCAGGATGTCCGCTTCCTCGGCGGTCTCGACCATCTCGGCGACCGTCTGCAGGCCGAGCGTATTGGCGAGGCCGACGAGATGGCGCAAGAAAATCTGGTTGTCTTCACTCTGCGTCAGATTGCGCACGAAAGAGCCGTCGATCTTGACCGTGTCGACCGCCAATGCCTGGAGATGACGCAGCGAGGTGAAGCCGGCGCCGAAATCGTCAAGCGCGACGCGGCAACCGAGATCGCGCAGCGACGCGACGAAACGCGCGGATTCCTCGAGATCGTGTAGCGCGGCGGTCTCGGTGATCTCGACCAGCACGCGGTTCGCGATCTCGGGCTTGTCTTTCAGCATCGCGGTGACGGCGCGCAGCCAGGCACGGTCGGTCGCGGTAAGGCCGGAGATATTGATCCCAAGGCAGAAGCCGGGGTGCGACGCGATCTCCTCGACCGCGGTCTCGAGCACATAGCGATCGATGACCCGGATGAAGCCCATCTGCTCGATCGCCGCGACGAAAGCGCCGGCCGCAACCGTGCGGCCATCCTCGCCGATCATGCGCAAGAGGCATTCGTAATAATCGACTTCGCCGGTCGCGCTCGAGACCACCGGCTGGTAAGCGAGCGGCAGGCGATGTTCCTTGAGCGCGCGTTGCACCTGCTCGCCAAGCGCCATGCCGACGCGATGGCGGCGACGCTGTTCTTCGGAAAGACGATACGGCACGAAACAATCGCGGCCGGCGCGCTTGGCTTCCGAGAGCGCGGATTCGGCGCGGGTCATGACCTCATAGGAGGTCTTGGCCTGATCCGGGAAAATCGTGCTGCCCATCGAGACGGTGGCATAGATCGGGCCGGCCGCGGTTTCGATCGGGCTGCGGCTCACGGTCGCGAGGATCTTCTCGGCGGCGGCGCTGACATGCGCTTCGCCGCAATGCGCGAGGATGACGCCGAAACGGTCGCCGCCGACGCGACCGACGACGTCGCTGACGCGCAAGCAGCGGTCGAGGCGGCGGCCGATCTCGATCAGGACCTGATCGGCGGCGTCGTAGCCGAAAGCGTCGTTGATGGTCGCGAGCTTGTCGATGCCGATCGCGAGATAGGCCCCCGAATTGCCGGCGCGGAAGCTCGCTGCGAGTTGATGATCGAGCACCTCACGCAGCCGCTTCTTGTTGAAGTGGCCGGTGAGATCGTCGTAATTCGCCAAGAGCTCGAGCCGCTGCTCCTGCGTCTTGCGGCCGGTGACGAGCCGCACCACGCCGCGCATCCGCTTCGGCCGGCCGACATGGTCGAGTTCCGCGGTGCCGCGATCGTGCAGCCAGCCGAAGCTGCCGCCTTGGAGCCGCACGCGATATTCGCAGTCGAAAGCCTGACCGCGCGCATAATGCGCGTGAAGTTGTTGCTGCCGCTGCAGCAGATCGTCGGGATTGATGCGCTCGGCAAAAGCCTGGCCCGTGACGAGAGCCATGCCCTCGGCGAAGCCGAGCATCCGCAGCGAGCCGTGCCACGTGATCGTATCGCTCTCGATATCCCAAACATAAGCGACGTCGCCGGCGGAAGAGAGCGCCGCGAGAACGTTGCTCAGTTCCGTATCCACTTCGACTTTCGGAGCTGTCGCCGTGCTGGAAGATGTCTTCGTCAAATGGGCCATGCCAATTGGTGCTACGCACGCAACGCGACGCGTGCCGCAGAGTAGCGACCCAGGACTTGACGAATGATTAAACCGGTTTTCCCTTAACCTTACTGGCGGTCAAATGCCCAAAAAATGCCTTTAAGTCGCGGGCGTATGGGCCTGGAGGAACGGCAAAACCGCTTGATTGAACTCACGCGGCACGACTTGCGGAAAATCGTGGCCGCCCTGTGGAAAAAATTTGGCCTCGGCCCCCGGGATGCGTCGCGCCAACTCTTCCGAGAAATAGGCCGGGGTGATGACGTCGTCCTGGGCCCCCAGAACCAGGGTCGGGATACGGATCTTGCCGAGATCGGCGGTGCGGTCGAAAGCCATGATCGCATCGATCCGGCTGGCGATCGTGTCGGGCGACGGGAAATGCGCGAGGTTCTGGGCCTCGATCTGACGCAGCTTCTCGTTGTTCGCCGCGATATAGGACGCCGGGTAAAGGAACAGCGTGTTCGCCTGGATGTAGGAAGACGGGCCGAGCCGCGACAGCAGCTCTTTGCGCAGGGCGAAGAAGCGGCGGAAATATGCGTCGGGCTTTGTCCAGCCGGCGACGATGACAACGCTTGCAACACGCTGCGCGTGCTCGATGGCAAGAACCTGAGCAGCGGCGGCGCCAGCCGAGTGACCGACGATATGCGCTTTGGTAACACCGAGCGCGTCGAGCAGCGCCGCCGCGTCGGCCGCGAGCCGCTCGATCACGTTGCTCGCGCATTTGAGATCGCTTTGTCCGACGCCCCGATGATCATAGGTGATCGCGGTGTAGTTGCGCGCGAAGCTCGGCACCTGATCGCGCCAAAAACTCGCGTAGCCGGCGAGCCCGGTGATGAACAACACCGGAAAACCGTCGCCTTCGCGTTCGTAGTAAAGCTGGCTATCGCCGATCGATATCCGCGGCATGGATGTTTCGCGGGGTCCGCTGCAACAAATCTGCCGCTCGTTAACACCCCCGCTCTGCCGCTGTCAATCAACGGGCACGTTCGGAACGACGCTCAGCTATGCGTTTTCCGCCGCCCGCTTTTGCCGACGACAGAACTCAAGCCGCATCGAGCGCAGACCATAGGCCGACGGCAAGAGCGACCGCCATACCGGCGATCAGCCGCGCAAGCTCCGCGCCCGCGCCCAAAATAAGCCATAGAGCGAACGTACACACAACAATCGCCACGACGCCGAAACACGCGCGGGAATCCAAATTTCCGATCATTGCTTACGCTATCTTCCGGCGCATAGCAGGGTCAATGGCGATACCCTTGCCAAAGAGACAGGATTTGTTATGAGTTCCCTATCGGGCAAACATAGCGAACATCGCATGTCACAAAAAACCGAGGCTGCGCGCGTTGTCGCGAAGCTGCTGTCAAAGCGTCACACATCGATCAGCGAAATTCCTGACCTCATCGAGAATGTCGAACGCGCATTGCAGGCGCTCGACGGCAACGCCGGCAAATCGATCAAGAAAGTGCCGGAAAAAACGCCGGAAACCGTTGCGATGAAGGTTGCGCCGGCGCCGCGCGTCAAGCGCGCGAGCGGCCCGCGCAAGCGACCCGACGCGCACGTGATCGCACCCGTCGTCGAAGAAGCTGCGACGCCGGAAAAGCCGGCGGCGGAGCCGCAAGAGATCAAGCCGGCGCAGCCGACCTTGCTGCGCCGCGCCGCGGCCATCCACGTCGCACCCGTAGCGCCGCCGTCAGCACCTCCCGCCCCGACGAGCGGCATCGTGCGTGGCGTCGTGCAATGGTTCGACACCCGCACCGCGCGCGGGACGCTGCGCCTGCAAGGCGTCAGCAACGATCTGCCGATCGACGGTGATACGCTCATCGCTGCAGGCCTCACCCGCCTCTTCAAGGGCCAGGAGATCGAAGCCACGCTCGAGGGCGAGGAGACGCCGAAGATCGCCGCGTTGCGCTTGCTCAACCTGTCGCCGAATTCACCGGTGATGGGCGGCATGGTGCGCGACCGCCACGCCAAGCAGGTTGTCGTCGAATTGAAGCGCGAGGCTTTGAGCCGCGCCGCGGCGCGCGCCGAGGCCGAGCTGTTGCTGCCGTCGCGGCGCGCCCGGTAAGCGGACACGCGCCGTGACCGAGACCGCGCTCATCGTCGGCACTGGTGCAGGTCTCAGCGCTTCGCTCGCACGGCTTTTCCACAAAGAAGGCATGCGCGTCGCCTTGGCGGCACGGCGGACCGACAAGCTCGCCGCGCTCTGCGCCGAGACCAACGCGCGCGCCTATGCCTGCGACGCCACCAAACCGCCCGAGGTCGAGAAGCTCTTCGCTTCGGTCGTGAGCGATGTCGGGACACCCGATCTCGTCGTCTACAACCCAAGCGGCCGCGCCCGCGGTCCGATCGCCGATCTCAAGCCCGACGAGGTGCTCAACGCGATCATGGTCGGCTGCTATGGCGGCTTCCTCGTCGGCCAACAGGCGGCACGGCTGATGCTGAAAGCCGGCCACGGCACGATCCTCTTCACCGGCGCTTCGGCGAGCGTGAAAGGATTTCCGCTCTCGGCCGCTTTCGCGATGGGAAAATTCGGCCTGCGCGGCCTTGCGCAGAGCATGGGACGCGAGCTCGCGCCGCAAAACATCCATGTCGCGCATTTCGTGATCGATGGCGGCATTCGCCAACCCGGCGATACGCGCGGTCAGGATCGCGGCCCCGACGCGCTGCTCGAGCCGGATGCGATCGCGGCCAATTACCTCGCCGTCCATCGCCAGCATCGCAGCGCCTGGACGGCCGAGATCGAATTGCGGCCCTGGGTCGAGAAATACTGAGAGACCTGTGACCGAGCCGGCGGTAGCGCCCGATATCGCCAGTGCCGATATCGTAAATCCCGATATCGTGAGTGAGGACAGTGCCAGCGCGGCCCGCGGCGAAGGCAGCGCGGTGTTTGCCCGCGGCGCGAGCCGGCCGTGGATCATGGCCGCGGCCGTCATTTGCATTTTCATGACCGCGATCGAAGGCACGGTCGTCGCCACGGCGATGCCGACGATCGTCAGCCAGCTCGGCGATTTCCATCTCTTCTCCTGGGTGTTCAGCGCCTACTTCCTGACGCAGTCGGTCTCGATCCCTTTGAGCGGACGCTTCGCCGATCTCTTCGGCCGCAAGCCGCTCTTGTTTTTCGGGCTGAGCTTGTTTCTTGGCGGCTCCGCTGCTTGCGGACTCGCGCCCAACATGTTGACGCTGATTCTCTGCCGCATCGTGCAAGGCATCGGCGCCGGCTGCACGATGCCGGTCACGCAGACCCTGATCTCCGACATCTACCCGCCCGCGGTGCGCGCCCGAATCCAAGGCTATCTCTCGAGCATCTGGGCGATGGCCGCGATCTGCGGCCCGCTGATGGGCGCGTTGCTGGTGACGCATTTGAGCTGGCGCTGGATCTTCTGGATCAACGTGCCACTCGGCGTCGCGGCTTTCGCGTTGCTTATCGCCTTCCTGCACGAGCAGCGTGCCCGCCGCGAGCACCAGATCGACTATCTCGGGGCCGTGCTGATGACGTCCGGCATCGGCTTGCTGATGTTCGCGCTCAATCAGGCAACGTCTTTCGGCGTGACCGTCTTCCTCGCGCTGGTGGCGGCGGCGCTGGTGCTGCTCGTGCTGCTCTATCGCCACGAGAGGGGCGTCACCGAGCCGGTGATGCCGCTGCAGGTATGGCGCAATCCGATCGTCCTCGGTGCGACCATCGCCTGTTTCACCGTCGGATCGATCACCATCGCCGCTTCGGCCTTCCTGCCCGCCTATGTGCAAGGCGTCATGGGCGAGACGCCGCTGATCGCCGGCTACGTCGTATCGATCACGTCGGTGACCTGGATGGTCGGCTCGGCGACCGGCAGCAAGATCATGCTGCGCAGCTCCTATCGCGCAGCGACCTTGATCGGGAGCGCGATCGTAATCGTCGGCGCCGGTTTCCTCATCACGCTGGAACCGGGCGACGGCCCGCTTTGGGCCGGCGCCGGGACAGCGCTGACCGGGCTCGGCATGGGGCTCTTCCAGAATACGTTCTTCCTCGCCGCTCAAGCCGCGGTCGGACGCGATCAGCGCGGCACGGCAACGGCCTCGACGCTCTTTGCCCGGATCCTTGGCCAATCGGTCGGCAGCGCCCTCTTCGGCGGCATCGTCAATCTCAGCCTCGCCGACCGGATCGGCGGCAACGCCGTCGACAAGATCATGGACCCGGGTTTGCGCGACAATCTTCCTGCTGACGAGATTGGACCGCTTATGGCAGCCATCGCCGCCGCGCTGCATAATGTCTATCTCGTGACCGGTGTCCTGGCACTGATCGGACTGGCGGTGACGCGGACCCTCCCGCGCGGCCTCAGCCCGACGAATGTCGCACGAGGTCGCTGAGTCGCGCTGCGGGGGATCGTCGGGTGGGTGAGCCTTGAGCGCAGAGACGACGCGGCAAAGCGATAAGGCCGCCGCGCTGGGCCACCCCCCGGGTGAATCGCGACTTATCGCCGGGCCGACGCGACGCTTCTGGATCCTCACCGCATCGGTCGTGCTGATCTTCATGACCGGCATGGAAGGCACGGTGGTCGCCACGGCAATGCCGACGATCATCAGCCAGCTTGGCGGCTTCGAGCTGTTTTCCTGGGTGTTCAGCGGCTATTTCCTCGCCCAGGGCGTCACCATCCCGATCTATGGCCGGCTCGCCGATCTCTACGGCCGCAAGCGCATCTTGTTCTTCGGCCTCATCGTCTTCGTGATCGGCACCACCGCCTGCGGTCTCGCGCCGAGCATGTTGTGGCTGGTGATCTTCCGCGTCGTCCAGGGCATCGGCGCCGGCGCGGTGCAGCCGATCAACCAGACCCTGATCGGCGATCTCTACCCGCCGGCGCAGCGCGCCAAGATGGCGGGGTTCTTTTCCGGCATCTGGGGCATCGCCGCCATCGTCGGCCCCGTGCTCGGCGCCTTCGTCATCGCAGCGACGGCGTGGAACTGGGTGTTCTGGATCACCGTGCCGATCGCGATCGTCGGCTTCGTGCTGCTCGCTTTCGCCCTGCAGGAGCGGATCGAGCATCGCCCGCATCGCATCGACTACCTCGGCGCCTTCCTCATGGCGCTCGGTATCGGCCTGATCCTCTACACGCTGATCCAAGCGCATCACATGAGCCTTTCGACGTTCCTGCTGCTGCTCATCGTCTCGGCGGCGATCATGGCCGTGCTCGTGGTGCACGAGCGCCGCGTTCCCGAGCCCATTCTGCCGCTAACGCTCTGGCGCAACCGCGTCATCCTCTCGGGCGTCGTCGGCTGCTTCGGCGTCGGCTGCGTCGTCATGGCGAGCACCACTTTCCTGCCCGCCTATATCCAGGGCGTGATGGGGCGCAGCCCGATCGTCGCCGGCTATGCGCTGGCGATCAGCTCGGTCACCTGGATCGCCGGCTCCTGGGCCGGCGGCCAAATCATGCTGCGCGCCTCCTATCGCGCGGCGACGAATGTCGGCGGCGTTTTCCTGGTGATCGGCATCGTAATGCTGATCGCGCTCGATCCGGCCCGCGGTCCGCTCTGGGCGGCAACCGGCACCGGCCTCGTCGGCATCGGCATGGGCCTCAACCAGAACACCTACACCGTCGCGGCACAAAGCGTGGTCGATTGGAGTCAGCGCGGCACCGCCACGGCGATCATCTCGCTGATGCGTATGCTGGGCCAGACCGTCGGCACCGCGATCTATGGCGCGGTGGTCAATTTCACGCTGGCCGGCATGCTCGGCGACAATGCCGTCGATCGCATCCTCGATCCGGACCTACGCGACAAGCTCTCGCCAAGCGAGGTCGCGCCGGTGATGGCGGGTATCGGCGACGCGGTCCAGAATGTCTATTGGGTCGCCGGCGCCTTGGTGGTCATGATCATCATCGCCGGCGCGGTCTTGCCGAAAGGGCTGAGCCCGACCAACGCCCCGTCGAGCCGCAGGCGTTGAAAAATAGCGCGAAGGGGGAAACGATGGCGACAGCCGAAAGCCTGGAGACGCGCTCCGGCGCCGAGATTCTCGCGCGCATGGAGCGGCTGCCGATCTCATGGTGGCACGTCAAAGCGCGCATCATCGTCGGCATCGGTACGTTCTTCGACGCCGTCGACCTGCTGGCGATCGCCTATGCGCTGCCGGCTTTGGCCGGCCCGTGGCAGATGAATCCGGCAGAGATCGGGCTAGTGCTGTCGGCGGCTTTCTTCGGCCAGCTCATCGGCGCAATCATCGCCGGCTGGGCGGCGGAGATCTGGGGCCGGCTCTTCATCACCACCGTAGCCATCGGCTTGTTCAGCGTGATGAGCATCGCCTGCGCCTTCGCCTGGGGTCCGACGTCGCTGATCGTCTTCCGCTTCATTCAGGGCATCGGTCTCGGTGCCGAGGTGCCGATCGCCAATGCCTATATCAACGAGATCGCGCGCGCCGAGGTGCGCGGCCGCTTCTACCTGCTGTTCCAGATGGTGTTCGGCATCGGCCTCGTCTGCGCCGCGGTTTTCGGTTACCTGCTCGTGCCGACGCTCGGCTGGCAGACGATGTTCTATGTCGGCGGCCTACCCGCGCTCCTGGTCTTCGTCATGCGCTTCATGCTGCCGGAATCGCCGCGCTGGTTGGTGCAGAAAGGCCGGCTCGCCGAAGCCGATCGTATCGTCAGCGCGATCGAGGACTCGATCCGCCGCTCGGGTAAGACACTGCCACCGCCCAACGTTGCCGCGGTCGCCGGCGCCGCGCCGCAGCCCACGCGTTGGCTCGAGATTTTCGAGGGCATCTATCTGAAGCGCACGCTGAGCGATTGGGCCTTCTGGTTCTGCTGCTTCTCGACGACCTACGGCCTTCTCACCTGGCTGCCGACGCTCTACCGCACCGTCTTCCATCTCTCGGTCGCCGATGCGCTGAAATACGGCATGATCACGAGCTTGTCCGGTATCGTCAGCGCCATCGCCTGCGCCTTCTTCATCGATCTCGTCGGCAGGCGCATTTGGTTCACCGCCGCTTTCTTCGTCGGCGGATTGACCCTGCTGGCTCTATGGCAGCACGGCGCCGACAGCGCCGAGGCTATCCTCACCTTCGTCACTTTCGGCATGTTCTTCATGTCGTCGCTGTCGCTCGCGCTCAACCTCTATACCAGCGAGATCTATCCGACACGCATCCGCGCTTTCGGCGGCGCGGTCGGCGGCGCCTGGCAACGCGTCGCCGCGGCGCTCGGGCCCAACGTCATCGCCTGGTTGCTGCCTTACGGCACCGGCTCGCTGTTTCTTTACTTCGGCGGCCTCGCGCTGATCGGCGGCGTGCTGTCCTTCTTCTTCGCCATCGAGACCAAGGGCAAGACGCTGGAGGAGCTGTCGCCTTAAACCGCCCTCAAGCGCTCCACGACGCCCAGCCGCAGCCGACATAGACCTCGGGCATATTGCGGTAATCGATGAGGTCGAAGCCGCGGCTGCCGGCGGCAGCATGGGCGATCACCCAGTTGCGCACTTCGTGTGTGCCGTTGCCGGCTGCCTCCATGCGCGCATCGAGCAGCGCGGTGATCGGGCCTTCATCGCCCTTCTGGAAAGCCTTGATGCAATCGCGGTCGAAGGCTTCGTCGATTGCGCCCATCGTCGGCTCGCCGATCGAATGGCTCAAGCCCCCGGTCGCGAGGAGCGCGACGCGCAGCTTCTCGGGATAGGACGCGATCGCCTTTGCGAGCAGCTTGCCCCAGGCAAAGCAGCGCCTGATGCTCGGCATCGGCGGCTCGAGATCGTTGACGACGATCGGCACGATGCGCGGCAATTGTGCCAGCTCCATCTTCGCGAGCGGAATGCAGAAGCCATGATCGAGCGCCAGTTGATGCGAGATCGACGGCTCGAAATCATCTTTCAGCGCCACGGCGGCGATGTGCTGGCCGAGCGCCGCATGACCTGGGATCGGCCGCCACGGAAAATTCTTCATGAACGGCTCGGGCGGACCGTCATGTTCCTCGCCGACGCCGATGCAGATGCTCGGCAGATTATCCAAAAAGAAATTCGTCCAGTGGTCGGGCGAGAGCATCACCAGCACGTCGGGCTTCGCCGCGCTGAGGCGCCGGCCGAGCTCGCGGAAATCGCCGGTGATGATCTCGCGGCTGGCGGGCGCGAGCTTGTCCCAATCGCGCGCGATCAACGGCGCGTGACTGGCCGCGAAAG
>DASXCX010000176.1:0-1553 GCA_036490955.1 Allostellaceae bacterium
GGCATCCGCGATCGCAATCCGTCCGACCATCCCGTCCATTTTCCGTCTCCTACCAACTCACGAAGATCACATGTCGACAATCATATAAATATGCCGCATTGCAAAATGAGGAGTTGACAGGACCGCTATGCAAAAATATGATGGTCACCATACAAAGGGCATGCGATACGCCGACGACCATAAGCAGCAGACCCATGAGCGCCTGGTGAAAGAGGCGTCGGCGATGTTGCGCGCCGAGGGGCCGGAGCGGCTGAGCGTGGCCACCCTCATGGCGAAGCTTGGCCTGACCCATGGCGGCTTCTACGCGCATTTCCGCTCGAAGGACGCGCTGATCGCGGAAGCCATCGATGCGACCTTCGCGCAGACGGCGGAGCGATTCGCGAAGCGGATCGAAGGCCTCTCGCCATCGGAAGCGCTCGGCCATCACATCGATGTCTATCTATCGACGCTGCATCAGGAAGGCGCCGCCGACGGATGCCCGTTGCCGGCGATTTCGGCCGATGTCGCGCGTCTCGGCCCGCTGGCAAAAGCCCATTTCGGCGCCGGCATGAAGCAGTTGCACACGCGTATCGCCGCTTTGTTCGAGGCGCGGGGTCACGAGCCCGGCGAGGCCAAGGAATTGGCGGTATCGCTCTACTGCGAGCTCACGGGCGCGGTGGCGCTGGCGCGGGCAGTCGATCCGGAACAAGCGCGCGAGATTCGCGCCAACAGCCGGGCGGCGCTGCGTAAGCGCTTTGGCCTTGCCGTGGCGGTAGCGGCAGCCTAAGCGACGTTCCGCTACTTACTGGGCGTCACGGCCTTGATCGCTTCATTGAAAGCTTTGACCGCGGCGGCGGCGCCCTGCGGGTGATCCCAGACCGCGGCGATCACGGCAAGGAAATCGGCGCCGGCTTGGACCAGCATGCCGCAATTCTCCGGGGTGATGCCGCCGATAGCGCAAGACGGCACGGTCATCATCTCGCTCCACCAAGTGAGGATCTCGGGATCGTTGCCGGCGATACGGCGCGTGTCCTTGGTGGTGGAGCGGAAGAAGCCGCCGAACGCGACATAGTCGGCGCCGGCATCGGCGGCCTCGATGGCGAGGTGTCGGCTGTTGTAGCAGGTGACGCCGATGATTTTGTCGAGGCCGAGGATCTTGCGCGCCGTGTTAAAGGACGCGTCATCCTGACCGACATGCACGCCGTCGCTGCCGGTCTGCAAGGCGAGATCGGGCCGGTCATTCATGATGAAGGCGACATCGCGCGACTGCGTGATTGGGCGCAGTACATCGGCGGCGCGACGGATGGTGTCGTCGTCGACGTCCTTGAGACGGAGCTGCAGGCACGCGACGTCGCCGGCATCGAGCGCGGCTTCGAGCTTCGGCGCGAACGCCACCGGATCGAAAGCCGGCGGCGTGATCAGGTAGAGGCGGGCGCTCACGCCTCGCCGCGATAGATGCGGACGATGTGGTCGAGCATCTTCAGCGCGTCCTCGCGCGGACGCTGGAAGGTATTGCGGCCGATGATCGAGCCGTTCCCGCCGCCGTCGCGGATCGCGCGGGCTTCGTTGTAGAC
>DASXCX010000177.1:0-5196 GCA_036490955.1 Allostellaceae bacterium
CTGGCCGAGCTTCTGCCGCAGCATCGCGGCCAGCGCAGGTAGTTGCCGCGACGGCGACCCGTCATAGATGAGGCATTGATGTCGCGGAATTTGTTCCATTCAAAAATCAAAACATCATTGGCGCAAACGTTGCGATTATAAATCGCCCCCCCCGTCTTTGAGTAGCGTTGCATTCGGCGTCGACTGGCAACAGAGCACCCGCTCAAACGCCCGCGAAAACCTCGATCCACTCCTCCAGCATCTCGGGATGACCGTGGCGGATGGTGATCGAGAAATGATCGTAGCCGGCATCGCGTAGCGCGCGGAGCTGCTCGCGAAGGGCGGTTTGCGTGCCGGTGAAGGTCGTGGCCGCGATCAGTTCCGCCGTGCAGAGATGTTCTTCCTCTGCTTTCAGGAACATCAGATGCCCGCGATGATTGGTGAGGTAGCGCGCGTCGGGCGGCTGATAGCTCATATAGAGTGCGCGATATCGTTCGAGCAACGGCTGGAGATGCGGCGGCATCGGCGGACGGGTGAAGCCGGCTTCCGTCGCTTCGACCTGATTATGGAGGGCGATCATCGCATGCGGTCCGGCGAGCGCCTTGGCGCGCGAACTGTCATAAGCCTCGCCTGCCGCCAAGACACAGCCGCCAGCAACGACCGAGGCGATGTGGTCTTTGGGATCGCGGCCTGCCGCCTGCCACGCCTTGTGCATCTCGCCGAGGGCGCGCGTCGCGCCGGCGACGCTGCCGGTCGGCACGATCCAGCCGGCGCCGAGCTGAGCCGTCAGCTTCCGCCCGCGCGGGCCCGCCGCCGAGATATGAAGCGGGATGGGATCGGCGATATTGATCGCGCCGATCTCGGGATTGAGGAAACCGATCTTGCGGCGTTCGCCTTCGAATTCCCATTCGATGGTCTCGCCTTTGAGCAGCGCCTGCACGACGCGGATGTATTCGGCCATCGCCGACAACTTCACCGGGCCGAGCCCCATCGTGCTGCGCGCCGTACTGCCGGTTGAAATGCCGAAATCGATGCGGCCGGGCGCGAGCGCGTTCACCGAAGCGAGCGCGTTCGCCGCGACCGGCGCGATTCGGTTCGACGGAATCAGCACCCCGGTGCCCAGCCGGATTTTCGCCGTGATCATCGCCGCCGCCGCCATGCCGACGAACACATCGGCATTCAGCATATGCGTGTCGAAGAACCATACGCGACTGTAGCCGAGCTCTTCGGCGCGCTTGACGATCTTCCAGCTATCGGCAGAGGTCGCGAGGTTGATGCCAATGTCCATGGACGGCTCAATCCTTGGTGCTCAGTCCTTCTGCGCGCGCGCCGCCGCCTCCTTGACCATCGACAGATCGACATAGGGCGTCACGTCGATCGCCTTCGGCACCACGCCGACTTTCGCCATATCCTCGACGTTCTTCTGCAAGCGCTTCACGTCGATCGCGGCATCGGGGGGATAATAATAGTCCTTGGTCGTGTAGACCCAGCTCTGAAGATTATCGGCCGGTATCTTGCTGATCTCAGCCAGCTGTCGGACCGCGTCCGGACGCGTCTTCGGATCGAGCATCCAGCGCCGCATGCGTATATTGTCCTCGAGGAAATCGATCAGCACGTCGCGATGCGCGGCGATGAAGTCGGCCTTGACCATCCACATCAGCGTCTCGACCGGGCCGAAGGCGTCGCCGACGCTGAACATCGGCTTTAAGCTGGGATCAGCCTCAGCCGGCAGATTGAAGGGCGGCACCAGCACCGCGACATCGATCTTGCCGGCCTTGAGCGCAGCGAGCTGCACCGGGAAGGCTACTTCGACAACAGAGAAATCGCGCGGGGGGACAAAGCCGTGGCGTGCCATCACCATACGCGCCGCGGCATCGACGTTGGCGCCGAGGGCGTTGACTGCGAAGACCTTGCCCTTGAGATCGTCGAAGGTCTTAATCTTTTCCTTATCGACCCAGTAATGCGTCTCGTTGTAGCCCGGCACTTCGGTCGATATCTGCTCGGCGATAGCGCGAAGATCGAGCTTGGCGTTGGTCACGCCATCGACCAGGCTTTGCGGGCTCAGCGTGCTGATATCGGTCTCGCCGAGGGCGAGCGCCTGCAAGGTCGCGCCGCCGCCGCGCAGCTTGAGCGGCTCGACGACGTAGGATTTGCCGTAATGGCGGTAGACATTCGGCGCGTATTGCGGCACCGACGGAATGAGGGCCGCGAATTGTCCGGGAAGCACCGACCAATCGGCGCGTATCGTCAGCGGATCGGCGGCGGATTGGGCGGCAACACAGGCGACGGCAGCGCCGATGACGGCCGCGAACAAGGTCGATCTTCTCACGGATCCCTCCCCTCGCATTCGGGCGATTTTCGGGATGCTCTCACGCCGCCCTATGGAAGGCAACCTGTTATTTAATGACAGGCTACCTGATATATGGTGCTATTGACCGGCGGGACTGGGGCGACGGCGGAATGGCGACCAAGACACCACGCACGATTTTTCTGCTCCGGCTGCTCCAACTCAACATCTACAATCTGATGATCGAGCGCCTGCGTCCCGCCGGATTGACGCCGATTCAATACCTGGTGCTCAGCATTCTCAGCCGCCGCACTTGGTCGACCGCCGAACTCGCGCGCCGTTTCCACATCGCGCCGCAATCGATGACCGAGATCGTCGCCTCGCTGCAAAAGAAGAAGCTGATTGCCCGCAGCAAGTCGCTGGCCCATGGCCGCATCCTCAATATCCGCCTCACGGCGGCCGGCATCCGCCGGCTGGAGCGCTGCAATCTCGCCGTCGACCAGATCGAGCGCGGCGTGTTCGCCGATTTCGCTGCACAAGAGATCGCGCAATTTCGCGATTATCTGAGGACCGCATTGCTGAAATTTCCCCGACGCGGCGATGGACGCGATTCGGGCACCGTCGGGACTGCCGGCGACCCTGCGAATGCGCGGCTCCGGACAGCGACGTAGCCGGCCGCCTTCCACCTTGCGCGGAACCAGAGCGCGGTTTGACGCGTCTTTAAGGAAATGACGTGTCCTCGGCGCGGCGTCGCGTTGGGCTGCGTCATGGCCCTGGGACAAGACGGTAAGCAGCAAGATGCCAGCCGACAGCGCCAATCAGGCGGAAGTCGAAAGCGTTTCGCCTTTCTATATCTCTTCATTCACTGCGATGCGGCATGCGCGTCGTGTTTTGAAGGCGGGCGATAGTCTCGCGATCCTCGATGAGTTCGGCAATATCGAAGCGACGACCGCCGCCGAAGGCTTCTTCTTCGAGGACACGCGCTATCTCTCGCGCCTCACTCTGGCGATCAACGGCCAAGCGCCGTTGCTGCTCTCTTCGACGGTCACCGAAGATAATGCCACGCTCGAGGTCGATCTCGCCAATCCCGACCTGCTCGAGCGTGGCCATATGGTCCTGCCGCGCGACACCGTGCATCTCCTGCGCAGCGCCGTGGTCGGCGAGCGCGCCTTTTTTGAGACCGTCGATCTGCACAATTTCGGTCACGCGAACGTAACGCTCGGCATCGAACTCGGCTTCGATGCAGATTTCGCCGACATGTTCGAAGTGCGCGGCACGATACGGCAGCGCCGCGGCACCCGCCTGCCCGACGAGTTGCGCCTCGATGGCGCGACCCTCGCTTATCGCGGGCTCGACGATCTCGAGCGGCGCATGAATGTCAGCTTCGAGCCGCGGCCGCAGGCGATCCGCGGTCACAACGCGCGCTGGCAGGTCGACTTGCCGCCCGGCGGACGCGCTTCGCTCCATTTTACCTTTCGAGTCGACGACGGGCACACGGCCACGCCGTCTTGCGCCGAGGCGATCGCACATGCCGAGAAACGACAAGCCGATCGCCAGCAGCGCACCGCCGACATCTATACCTCGAACGAATCCTTCAACACCTGGCTCAGCCATTCGCGCGCCAATCTAGATATGCTGATCACCGAGACGCCGCACGGGCTTTATCCCTATGCCGGCGTGCCGTGGTTCTCGACCGCCTTCGGCCGCGACGGCTTGATCACTGCGCTCGAATGTCTTTGGCTCGATCCGGCGCTCGCCGCGGGCACGCTGCGCTTCCTCGCCGCTCATCAGGCGACCGCGGTCGATCCCGCCGCCGATGCCGAACCCGGCAAAATCCTGCATGAAACCCGCAAAGGCGAGATGGCCGCGCTCAAAGAAGTGCCCTTCGGCTGCTACTACGGCAGCGTCGACGCGACGCCGCTCTTCATCGTCCTCGCCGCCGCTTATTACGCGCGGACCGGCGATCGCGCGCTGATCGAGACGCTGTGGCCGCATATCGAGGCGGCGCTGCGCTGGATGGACGAATACGGCGATCGCGACCGCGACGGCTTCCTCGAATATGGCCGCACCTCGCAGGATGGGCTCGTCAATCAAGGCTGGAAAGACAGCGGCGATTCCATCTTCCACGCCGACGGGCGCCTCGCGCAGGGTCCCATCGCGCTCATCGAGGTGCAGGCTTACGCCTTTGCCGCTTACAACGGCGCAGCGATGCTGGCGCGCAAGCTCGATCTACCGGAGCGGGCCGCCGCTCTCGCGGTGAAAGCCGATAATCTCGCGCAGCAGGTTGAGCGCACCTTCTGGATCGAGGAGATCAACACTTACGCGCTGGCGCTCGACGGCCAGAAAGCGCCCTGTCGCGTGCGCGCCTCCAATGCCGGCCATGTCCTCTTCGCCGGCCTGACATCGCAGGCGCGTGCCGAGCAGGTCGCGCGAGCGTTGATGGCACCGGAATTCTTCTCGGAATGGGGCATACGTACCGTCGCCCATGGCGAGGCGCGCTATAACCCGATGTCCTATCACAACGGATCGATCTGGCCGCACGACAACGGCGTCATCGCTATGGGCTTCGGCCGCTATGGGCTGAAACAGCCGCTGCTCAGAGTCTTGAGCGGCTTGTTCGATGCGATGCTGCTCAGCGAGATCAACGGCGTGCCAGAGCTCTTTTGCGGCTTCCCGCGCCGCAAAGGCGTCGGTCCTACGTCCTATCCCGTCGCCTGTTTGCCGCAGGCGTGGTCGTCCGCCGCGATCTTCGCGATGCTTGGCGCGGCGCTCGGCATCACCTTTGACGCCGAAACCGGACGCGTGCTGTTTCTCCGCCCGACGCTGCCGGATTGGATCGACGAGTTGCGCCTTACCAATTTGCGCTTGCGCGATTCCAGCGCCGATATCGTGCTGCGGCGCAGCCGCGATACCGCTGCGCTCTATGTCAC
>DASXCX010000178.1:0-10386 GCA_036490955.1 Allostellaceae bacterium
AGGTCGAGCTGACCGGCTACGGCATCTTGCGCAACACGATCGTCGCCGATCCGACGCTGCTCGACGGCTGAAACGTAGCGGCAGAAAAGCAGAAGGCGGCACCATCGGGTGCCGCCTTCGTCTTTTCGAATGTGCGAGACGCTTAATTCTCGTTCGGCAACCGAACCTGGCTCCAGCCTTCGAGCGGAAAGCCATGGCGCCCCGTATAGGCGTCGCCTTGGTCATAGACGCCGGTCGTTGGCACCGTGACGCTCGGATTGATGTTCGCTTTGAACGCCTGATAGGACGATCGCTCCGTCGTCTGAGCCAGTTGTCCAGGCTGAAGCGCAACCTGCGGCGGACTCACCTCCTGCGGTTGGGCCAAAGCGATGCCGGCCGGCAGCATGAAAACGAGCGCCAGAGCGGCAAGGGATTTTCTCATCGATCTCTCCTGAATAAAAAATCGGGCGACTCGGCGGTCTCATGACCGCTCGCTCGCCCGACAGGAGAGACATAGTCGTTCGCTGTGCAAATGCGAAATCACAATCGCGCGCGGCGGCTATGCGTAATCCTAACCTCTCGTTACATAAGGTTTTTCTGCAATAATTGTTTCACGCAACGCGACATTGCGCCGCAACAATTCTTACCTGGGGGTTAGCTGGCCGCGAGTTGCGAGGTACAATGCGGGCAACGCGTCGCCGCTTTCGGAATCGAGGATTTGCAGTAATCGCATTCCTTGGCATCGACGGGCGCGGGCTCCGCCGGCTTTGGCATGAAGCGATTGACCTGCTTCACCAGCAAGAACACGGCGAAGGCGACAAGCAGAAAATCGATGATGTTGTTGATGAACACGCCGTAATTGAGCGTCGCGGCGCCCGCCGCTTTCGCATCCGCCAGCGAATTGTAATGCGTGCCCGAGAGATTGATGAACAGGCTCGAGAAATCGACCTTGCCGAGCAGCAAGCCGAGGGGCGGCATCAGCACGTCACCAACCAGAGAGGTGACGATCTTGCCGAAGGCGGCGCCGATGATGACACCGATGGCGAGATCGATGACGTTGCCACGCATAGCGAAGTCGCGAAATTCTTTCCACATCACCATCCCCTTTCTGGAAAT
This sequence comes from Allostellaceae bacterium, assembly GCA_036490955.1. Taxonomy (GTDB): domain Bacteria; phylum Pseudomonadota; class Alphaproteobacteria; order ATCC43930; family CGMCC-115725; genus CAIKMD01. The sequence continues at coordinate 1,096 of DASXCX010000178.1, forward strand.
GCTTCTGTCCCTGTTTGTGCGCCAAAAGCTTAATAAAATCAAGCCGTTATATCTTACGGGACGCCCGCCTTACGGCATCGCCCTTATTGCGGTGCGGCAAGGAAAGGTCTAAGACGGCGCCGTTTTGCACACCGGGAGTGCCGCATGGCGCAAACCGCTGCCGCAGAGCATCGCCAAGATGGCTCGAGCGCCCAAAGCCGGCGTCAGAACCTGATTATCGGTGCGCTCGGAGTCGTTTACGGCGATATCGGTACTTCGCCGCTCTATACCGTCAAACAATGTTTCGTCGCTTTGGGTGGAATCACGCCCGCGTCGATCTATGGCGTGTTGTCGCTGATCACCTGGCTGCTGTTCTGCGTCGTGACGCTGAAATATGTCAGCGTCGTCATGCGCGCCGACAACCGCGGCGAGGGCGGCGTGCTGGCGCTGACGGCGCTGGCGCTGCGCACGGCGAAACCCGGGACGAAGCTGTACTGGTGGATCCTCGCCGGCGGCTTGCTCGGCGCCTCGCTGTTCTACGGCGACGGCGTGATCACACCGGCGATCTCGGTGCTCAGCGCGGTCGAGGGCCTCAAGGTCGCGACGCCGCTGTTCAAGCCTTTCGTTATTCCCATCACCATGGCTATCCTCCTCGTCCTGTTCATGATGCAGCGGCGCGGCTCCGCCCGGGTCGGGGGGTTCTTCGGCCCGATCATGGCAATCTGGTTCCTGGTCATCGGGCTGCTTGGCGTGATCGAGATCGCGCAACACCCGGATATTCTTTTCGCGCTCAACCCTTATTACGGCCTGCGCCTCTTATGGCGCGATCCCGTGCATGGCTTCGTGCTGCTGGGCGCGGTGGTGTTGGCGGTGACGGGCGCGGAGGCGCTCTATACCGATATGGGCCATTTCGGCCGCCGGCCGATCCGCGTCGCCTGGCTGTCCTATGTCTTTCCCGCGCTGCTGCTCAATTATTTCGGCCAAGGCGCGCTGTTGCTGCACAGCGACGTCGCCTTCGACAATCCGTTTTTCCATCTCGTGCCGGATTGGGGTCTTTATCCCCTGGTCGTGCTCGCCATGGTCGCGACCGTTATCGCCTCGCAGGCGGTGATCTCGGGCGCGTTCTCGATGACGCGTCAGGCCGTGCTGCTCGGCTATCTGCCGCGCTTCGAGATCCGCCACACCTCCGAACATGAGATCGGCCAGATTTATGTGCCGAAGGTGAATCTGTTCCTGCTGATCGCGGTCGAGGCGCTCGTGCTTGGCTTCCGCAGCTCGGACAATCTCGGCTCGGCCTATGGCATCGCCGTGACCGGCACGATGTCGCTCGATACGGTGCTGGCGCTCATCTACATGGTCGGCGTCGCCGGCTGGAACAAGGGGGCGGCGGTGTTGGTGTTCGGCTTCTTCCTCACCGTCGATCTCGCGCTGTTCTCGGCCAATCTCGTCAAAATCCATGAGGGCGGCTGGTTCCCGGTCGCGGTCGCGGCAACGCTTTTCACGATCATGGTGACCTGGCTGCGCGGCCGCGAGACGCTGCTCGCCGAGCGCTGGCGCGAGGCGCTGCCGCTCGAGACCTTTCTCTCGACGTTAAAGCCCGACCGGCCGCCGCGCGTGCCGGGGACTGCCGTGTTCATGGTGCCGAACGATCGGGTCGTTCCGACCGCGCTGTTGCACAATCTCAAGCACAACAAGATCCTCCACGAGCGCGTCGTGCTGATGAAAGCCGAGACCAAGGACATTCCGCATGTCCCCGACGATCAGCGCATCGAGGTGAAGCACCTCGAGCACAATTTCCATACCGTATCGGTCAATTACGGTTTCATGGACGAGCCCAACATTCCGCGCGCTTTGGCGCAGCTGCGATTGATGCAATTCCGCTTCAACTTGCTCGAAACCTCGTTCTTCGTCGGGCGCGAGAAAGTCGTGATCGGGAAATTCGGCGGCTCGTTCTGGACTTGGCGCAAGCGGCTTTTCATCTTCATGCACCGCACGATGCTGAGCGCCACCGAATATCTGCGCATCCCGAGCAACCGCGTGGTCGAGCTCGGCGGCCAGATCGAAATCTAGCGAAGACACGCGCGAAATCAGGCGACGTTGGCGGTCTTGACCTCGCGCCAAGCCGGCGCCGTCGTCTTGAGGCTGAGAATTTCGCGCTTGCCGACGCTGTGATGCGCCAGCATATCGAGCTGCCGGATCTGCGGCGGAAACACTTCCTCCGACACGTAGGCCGTGCCGACCATGACGATTCCGCCATCGGCGTTGTCGATCGTCAGCGGCAACAACAGATGATGGGCGTCGAGCTGGCCTCTGACGCCCCAGCGGAACGTGCTGTCGGCGAAGACCGGCGCCGACTCAGCGTAGCTGAGCCGCACCATGCGCACGAGGAAGTCGAGATAGGGGCTTCTCGGCAGGTCGGCGTGCCATTTGCCGGTCGGATCGTAGCCGAGGCGCTTGACCAGCAGGGTGCCGACCAGGCGGAAACGGATGCGGCTGCCCCCGTCCGCCAGTTCGCACAGCATGAGATGCGGCAGCAGCCGCGGTCCCATCTCGATCGGATCGATATCGCGACGCGCCGGCATCGCGCGCCCGTTGCGCTTTTCGTCCCAGTAGCGGAACAGCGCGCTGAGCGTCGTGTGGTTGAAAACCTCTGCTGGCATTACCGAAACGACCTAATTCCTTAACCGATCGTCACCACTTCGCGCCTTTTATGGTTAATGAATTCCTAACGGCCCGAAGCGATCTATCAACTGAATCGCCTAAGCTCTTACAACTCACTGAAAAACGTGATCTATCGACCGTCAAAAAAGCTTGCCACATTGGTTAAAACCGCGGCTTTGGCTTGGCTTTTATAGTTAATTTCCCCGCGATTCGCGAGCGGCCTTCAGCCGCCTGGCGCCGTGACGAGGCGCGATGGTGGCAGCCATAGGATCGCGGTCGTGCCACGGCCCGCCACGCTATCGAGCTGCAGGCTACCGCCATGCAGCTCGATCATCGATTTGGTCAGCGGCAGGCCAAGCCCGGTACCCTGGTATTTGCGTGTCATGCGACTGTCGATCTGGCCGAAAGGCTGCATCGCTTTCGCGAGATCGTGTTTTGCGATACCGATGCCGGTATCGCTGATCGCGATCTTGAGGCCACCTTCCTCGGGCAGCGTCACACGCACCGTCACCTGGCCGCTCGATGGCGTGAACTTCACCGCGTTGGACATGAGATTGAGGAGGATCTGCTTGAGGCGGCGGCTATCGGCGCGGAGATAAGGCAGATTGGGCGGTGTGTGCGCGGTAAGCTCGAGCGCGGCCTGATCGGCGCGGTCGCGCATCAGCCGCATGCAGCTATCGAGGATGGCGGTGAGATCGACGGTTTCCTCGACCAGCTCGACCTTGCCGAATTCGATCTTCGAGACATCGAGCAGATCGTTGATCAGGTTCAGCAGATGCTGGCCGCTGTCGCGGATATCGGCGGCGTATTCGCTGTAGTGCGGATCGCCGAGCGGGCCGAATACCTCGCTCTGCATGATCTCGGCAAAGCCGATCACCGCGTTGAGCGGGGTTCGCAACTCGTGGCTCATATTGGCGAGAAACTCGGTCTTGGTGCGGCTGGCGAGCTCGGCCTCTTCCTTGGCGCGGCGCAGATCGGCCTCGAAGCGCTTGCGCTCGGTGATATCGAGATAAGTCGCGAGGAGCCCGCCATCCGGCATCGGCATCAGGCGCCGCTCGATGACGCGACCATCGTCGAGCATCACCTCTTCCAGCGGCGGCGGCGCTTCGCGCAACTCTTTCATCCGCGCGGCGACAACCTCTTCGGGATCGCCGGGACCGTAAACCCCCTTCTCGGCGAGCAGACGCATCGGCAGCGCGGCAGAATCGCCGACGCGATGCTGGCCCGGCGCGAGATCGCGGAAGATATCGTAGATCTTTTCATTCCAGACGCGCAGATGCAGGTTGCTGTCGTAGACGACAAGCCCCTGCTGCATGGTCTGCAACGTCGCATTGAGCAACGCCGATTTTTCCGCGAGCTCGCGCTCGCGGCGCTTGAGCGCCGTGATCTCGGTCTGCACGACGACGCTACCGCCATCGAGTGTGCGCTTCTCGCTGATTTGGAACCAGCGATCCCCGAGCCGGGCCTCGCCGACGTTCGGCGCGCCCGGCTGAAAGCGTTCGGTCAGCGAAATTGCGGCGGGCCGGACCGCGCCGCGCTCTTCGCTCGCGCGATAGATATCGGTGAGTGTCGTGCCGCCGACCAGCCACGGTGCGATCGCGGCATTCACCTCGCGATAGCGGCTGTTGCACAGCACCAGCCGATCCTCGGCATCGAGCAGCATGAAGCATTCGGGGATCGACTCGATCGCTTCGATCAGACGGGTCTGTGCGAAAGCGGCGTGCTGCTCGGCGCGCACCAGCAACGTGAGATCGCGGCCGATGCCGCGATATCCCACAAAGCGTCCGCCCTCACCGAAAACCGGTAAGCCGGACAGCGAGATGTGGTGCTCGACGCCTTTGCCGTCGCGGCACCGGAAGCGCGTGTCGCGAAACGGCAGCCGCACCTCGATCAGATCGGCTAGACCGTGCCAATCGCCGCGCTCGTCCTCGGAAATGGCAAGATCGACGAGGCGCTGGCCGACGAAGAAATCGATCGTATTGTTGGCCGGAACCTGCGTGCTCTCCGACATCGCGGTGAAACGCAGCGTGGCGTCCATCTCCCAAAACCAATCGGCGGCGGCTTCGGCATAATCGCGCAACCGTTGCTCGGTATCCCGGCCCGATTCTGGCGCGATAGGCGTTTCGACCAAGAGGAACCGTCGTTCGCCCGGGTCCATCGCTTCGAGAGCCGAGAGCGTATAGCGTAACCGTTGGAAGCCGCCGGCGAGCGGGACGGAGCGCTCGCCGCGAATGATCTCGCCCGCGGCGAGCCGCGCGAGTGCGGTCTCCATTTCATGATCGTCGACGAACAGCGTGGCAAACCGCTCCGGGCCTTCGAGCGGCTCCGCCACGGACCAATCCGCCGCGGCACGATTGCGCATAACGATGCGCCCGCCGGCGTCGAACACCGTCGTCAGGATCGCATCGCCAGCCAACTCGGTCGCTTCGCGGGGCTGGTCCGGCATCGCTGTCGATGCGCGCACCGCCGTCCTGCGTAACGTCACTGCTGCCGGACCTCCGCCATTCCGAGCAGCCTAGGAAAGCGGCGTTAACAATCCGCAAATAGATGGTAGGAAATGGTTAATCTTTCGCCAGCATCGGTCCGAGCGGCCGTTTGCCAAAGATATGAACGTGGAAATGCGGCACCTCCTGGTGCGCGTCGCGGCCGTGATTGGCAAGAATCCGGTAACCACTCTCCACGATGCCTTGCTGGCGCGCGATCTCGCCGATCGCCCGCATGAAAGCAGCAATTTCCTCGGGAGAAGCCTTGGCCGAGAAATCGTCCATCGAGACATAGGCGCCTTTGGGGATCACGAGCACATGCAGCGGCGCCTGCGGGTTGATGTCGTGGAAGGCGAGGACGTGCTCGCTCTCGAATACCTTCTTGCACGGGATCTCGCCGCGAAGGATGCGGGCAAAAATATTGTTGGCATCGTAAGCCATATTTACCCCTTGCCGCCGCGCCCGGCTTTCTCCGCGATTCCGGAAACACCGATCCGCGATTCAAGCGCCGCCCAAATCTCGACCGGCGCGATGCCGGCATCGGCCCATAGCACCAGCAGGTGATAAAGGAGATCGGCGCTCTCGCCGGCGAGTGCGGAGCCGCCTGAGCCCTGCCCTTTTGTGAGAGCGGCGATCACCGTTTCAACCGCTTCCTCGCCAAGTTTTTGCGCGATGCGGGCGCGGCCCTCGCTGAAGAGCTTCGCCGTGTAGGAAACGCCTGGATCCGCGCCGCGCCGCGAAGCGATCGTGGCGAAGAGTCGGTCGAGAACGGAGCCGTCGAGATCAGCCATGGTCTTTCCGCTGCGCGATAAAGCCGGCCCGGCGAGCGCGGCGACGCCTTAGAGTCGCACCGGAATGCCGGCCTTGGCAAGATGCGCCTTGGCCTCGGCGAGGCGATAGATGCCAAAGTGGAAAATCGAGGCGGCAAGCACCGCGGTCGCATGGCCGTCGCGGATACCCTCGACGAGATGATCGAGCGTGCCGACGCCGCCCGAGGCGATCACCGGAATGCGCACGGCATCGGCGATGGCGCGGGTGAGGGCGATATCGAAGCCGGCTTTGGTGCCGTCGCGATCCATCGAGGTGAGGAGAATCTCACCGGCGCCGAGTTCCGCCATGCGTTGCGCCCAGCCGATCGCTTCGATGCCGGTGGCATTGCGCCCGCCATGAGTGAAGACCTCCCAGCGATCGGCGCCGACGCATTTCGCGTCGATGGCGACAACGACGCATTGGCTGCCGAATTTCTCCGCCGCTTCGCGCACGAATTCGGGCCGCGACACGGCGGCGGTGTTGATCGAGGTCTTGTCGGCGCCGGCGAGCAGCAGCTTGCGGATATCGTCGACGTTGCGCACGCCGCCGCCGACGGTCAGCGGCATGAAACATTGCTCGGCGGTGCGCTGGACCACGTCATAAAGCGTCGCGCGATTTTCCGCCGACGCGGTGATGTCGAGGAAGCACAGCTCGTCCGCACCTTCGGCATCGTAGACGCGCGCTTGCGCCACGGGATCGCCGGCATCGACAAGATCGACGAAGTTGATGCCTTTGACGACGCGGCCGTCGCGCACATCGAGGCAAGGAATGACGCGCATCTTGAGCATGGAATCAGCCTACCAGCGCCAGCGCGGCTTTGAGATCGACGCGGCCATCATAGAGCGAACGGCCGAGTATCGCGCCCGCGATGCCGTCGCTCTCATGCGCTTTGAGCACGGCGATATCGTCGAGCGAGGCGACACCACCCGAGGCGATCACCGGCGTCTCGAGGGCGCCCGCCAGCGCCGCCGTGGCCGCGACATTGACGCCCGCGAGCGCGCCGTCGCGATCGATATCGGTGAAGATGATCGCCGCAGCGCCCGCATCCTCGACGCGGCGTGCGAGATCGAGCGCGGTCATCTCCGACGTCTTGGCCCAGCCCTCGACCGCGACCTTGCCGCCGCGTGCATCGATGCCGACCGCGACCTTGCCGGGAAACGTCCGGCAACCTTCCTTGACGAGATCGGGATTGGTCAGCGCCGCGGTGCCAAGAATGATGCGCGCGATCCCCTTGCCGAGCCACGCTTCGATCGTCGCGAGATCGCGGATGCCGCCGCCAAGCTGCGCCGGCACACGCACGGCTCTGATGATTGCCTCGACGCTCGCCGCGTTCATCGGCTTGCCGGCGAAAGCGCCGTCGAGATCGACGAGATGCAGCCAACGGCAGCCGGCATCGGCGAAGCTCTTCGCCTGCGCGGCGGGATCTTCATTGAAGACGGTCGCGGCGCTCATCTCGCCGCGCAGCAGCCGCACGCAACGGCCTTCCTTCAAATCGATCGCCGGATAAAGGATCACGGCCGGCCTTTGGCGCGCCCCGCCAGCCGTTTGAAGTAGAAATAGCCGGTGATCACCTTGCCGTCGACGCGCGCATAGGCGGGATGCTCGCCCCAGCGCTGGAAGCCCATCGTCTCGTAGAGTCCGATCGCGGCTTCTTGCGTCGCACGGACATCGAGATTGAGGACGGCAAACCCGGCGGCACGCGCCGCATCCTCGATCGCCTCCACCATCCGCCGCGCCAGGCCGTGGCCGCGCGACCAGGGCGCGAGGAAGTTGCCGGTGAGCTGCGCCGCAAAGGCTTGCGCTTCGTTGTTCCGCGGCGGCGCGACAAGCTGGACCGCGCCGCAGATCGTACCGTTGAGCCGGGCGACGAAGAGCGCACGCTCCGGCACGAGCAACACACCATTCCAATAGGATTCGAGCACCGTCCGTGCCGGCGCCTTCACCCAGCCGAATCCGCCGCCTTCCTCGATCGCGGCGACCGTCGCCTCGCAGAGATCCTCGAGATCGTCGCCCTCGAAAGCCCTGAGCCGCTCGACCGCGGTGGTGACGGCCGCGGCGCTCATGGCCGCCAGCGCAGGAAATTGGCGATGAGGCGCAGCCCGGTCATCTGACTTTTCTCGGGGTGGAATTGTACCCCGACAATATTGTCGCGCCCGACCGCCGCCGCAATCGGTCCGGCGTAATCGACATCGGCGATCAGGTCGTTTTTGTCGGCGGGCGTCAGCGCATAGGAATGGACGAAATAGGCATGAGAGCCGTTCTCGATTCCTTCTAGCACCGGATGCGATTGGCGGAATTGCAGCTGATTCCAGCCCATATGCGGGATCTTGAGCGTCGGATCCTGCGGCGTCAGCGGGCCGACTTCCCCCTTTATCCAGCCGAGCCCATCGACCGTCTCGAATTCGCGGCCGCGCTCGGCCAAAAGCTGCATCCCGACGCAAATGCCGAGGAAGGGCCGCCCATCACGCAACACGACGTGGCGCAGTGCCTCCTCCATGCCCGGTACGGCGGCAAGGCCGCGCCGGCAATCGGCGAAAGCGCCGACGCCGGGCAGCACGATGCGCGACGCGTCACGCAGGCTGTCGGCGTGATTCGTCACCAGCACGCGGCCGTCGGCGCCCGCTTCGCGCGCCGCGCGCTCAAAGGCTTTGGCGGCCGAGCGCAAATTGCCCGACCCGTAATCGATAACGACCGTGGTCATCTCAATCCACTAACCGGCTGCCCCCTCAAAGGGAGCCGCCCAAAACGCCTTTCGTCGACGGTACCGCATCGAGCCGCCGCGGATCGAGCGCGACCGCCTGGCGCAACGCGCGGGCGAGGCCCTTGAAGCAGGACTCGACGATATGGTGATTGTTCTCGCCGTAGACATTCTCGACATGCAAGGTGCAGCCTGCCGACTGGGCAAACGCCTGGAACCACTCCTTGAAGAGCTCGGTATCCATCTCGCCGAGTTTCGGGCGCGAGAACTTCACCTTCCAAACGAGATAGGGCCGGTTCGAAAGATCGAGCGCGACGCGCGTCAGCGTTTCGTCCATCGGCACCATGGCCTCGCCCCAGCGCATGATGCCCCGCCGGTCGCCCAGCGCTTTCGCCACCGCCTCGCCGACGACATAGCCCGAATCTTCGGTCGTGTGATGGAAATCGATGTGGAGATCGCCCTTCGCCGAGATCGCCAGGTCGATCAGGGAATGGCGCGAGAGCTGGTCGAGCATATGGTCGAGGAAACCGATGCCCGTCGCGATCTCGGCCATTCCCGTACCGTCGAGATCGAGGCGCGCGGCAATGCTGGTCTCGCGCGTCTTGCGCTCGACGCTCGCCCGGCGGCCCGCCGTTTGGCGGGCGGCGCGCGCGGGTTGGC
>DASXCX010000179.1:0-7802 GCA_036490955.1 Allostellaceae bacterium
CCGGCGGTCGATGCGATCGAGCTTGCTGCGGCGCATGAAAAATTCCCGAAGCCTAGTAATTTCTTGTCGATAATTGCCAATCCTAGCCGGGCGCAATAATCTTTCAAGATGGCCGCTTCTAGCGCCCCGCCCACGAACCGACCGCCCAGCGTTTGGGTGCTGCATGACGGTAAGATCGGCATGGCCAATCAAACCCGCGGTCTTGCCGAGGCGCTGGGCTGGCCGATTGTCGAGAAGCGGCTCGCCATCCGTGCACCTTGGCGCTATCTGGCACCCGGGCTGTGGCTCGTTCCCGGCCTCGCGCTCGACCCCACCGCCGCCCGGCTGGAGCCCCCCTGGCCCGATATCGTGATCGCCTGCGGCCGCAACAGCATCGTGCCGGCGCGGTTGGTGAAGCGCGCCAGCGGTGGCAGGAGCTTCTGGGTTCAGGTGCAGGACCCGCGTTTTGCTCGCGCGGAGATTGATCTCATCGTCGCGCCGCGCCATGACCCGGCACCCGGCGAGAATGTGTTTCGCACCCTCGGCGCGGTGCATCGGGTGACCCCGCAAAAGCTCGGCACCGACGCCGCGCGCTGGGCTCCCACCTTCGCCGCCCTGCCGCGACCGCTCGTTGCTGTGCTGATCGGCGGCGACAACAGTGTCTACCGCCTGACCGAACAGGGCTTTGGCGCGCTCTGCGACCGCCTTGTCGCGCTGGCCAAAAGCGGGATCGGCCTCGCCATCACGCCTTCGCGCCGCACCGATGACGCGCAACGCGCCGTGCTGCACAAGCGCCTCGCCGGCCTCCCCGCCTACGTCTGGGACGGCAACGGCGATAATCCCTATTTCGGCATGCTCGGTATCGCTGATGCGATCCTCGTCACGGCCGATTCCGTGTCGATGATCAGCGAGGCGGCGGCCACGGGCAAACCGGTGCATATCGTCGAACTCGAAGGCGGCTCCGATAAATTCGCGCGCTTCCACCAGGGGATGCGCGACGCCGGCATCACACGGATCTTCAATGGCACGTTGGAGGAATGGCACTACATACCGCCCGACGATACGGCGCGCGCCGCGGCGGAGATCCGCCGGCGTTTTCAAAAGGCGACGTGATGCGCGCACCCCTGCCTCGAGGATGGCTCTGGTTCGGCGGCAGCTTTTTCGTGCTCTGCGGCGGGCTGATCCTGGTGCCGGGGATCGATCTCTGGGCCAGCGGCTTGTTCTATCGGCCCGGCGACGGCTTCTTCCTCAGCGATTGGGCACCGTTCCGCCTGATCCACGCGCATCTCGATCTCGCGGTCTGGGCCTTCGCCATCGCGGTCATCGTCGCGGGCAGCGCGAGCTTTTTCTTTCGCCGCGCCGTTATCGGCCTCACGCCGCGCGCCGCGATCTTTCTGCTGCTCTCGCTGGCGCTCGGGCCGGGTCTCACCGTCAACACCGTCTTCAAGGATCATTGGGGCCGCGCGCGACCGGCACAGATCACTCAATTCGGCGGCACGCAGAAATTCACCCCGGCTTTCGTGCCGAGCGATCAGTGTCGGCGCAACTGCTCTTTCCCCGCCGGCGATCCCGCGATGGGGTTCTATCTCGTCTCGGCGGCATTTCTCGCGGGCAGCGCCCCGCTTCGCCGCAATGGTGTCATCGCCGCGGCCGCGCTCGGTGCGGTACTCGGCGTGGTACGCCTGGCGCAAGGCGGCCATTTCCTTTCCGACATCGTCGCTTCAGGCTTTCTCGTCGCCGCCATCGCCTGGGGTCTCCACGGGCTGATCATGGGCAGCGACGCGATCGAATGCTGGTGGCGCGCGCTGCGCGAGCCCTCGCCCGGCTTACGGCACTTCGCCTGGTTCTCGCTCGGCTGCGTCATCGCTTTTATTGTCGCCTTTAAATGGATCGACATCCCGCTGGCACTCGCGCTGCAGCCGATCGATCCGGTGACGCGCGCCGTCTTCGGCTTCATCACGCGGCTTGGCGAAGGGGGCGTCTATCTCGTGCCGCTCGGCGTCGTCTTCGTTTGGGCCTGGCTCAAGCGCGAAAAATTATGGGCAACCCGCGCTGGCTTCGTCTTCGTGACGCTTGCCGTGCCCGGCATCCTCGCCGACATCATGAAGCCGGTCTTCGCTCGTGCCCGGCCGGTGCTGCTCTTCCGCGAGAATCTCTACGGCTTCACCTGGGGCAGCCCGCACGCCAATGCCTGGTCCTTCCCTTCAGGCCATAGCATCACGGTCACCGCACTCGCCTTCGCCCTCTATGCGATCTATCCGCCGGCGTGGCCCGCCTACGCGTTGCTTGCGCTCGCGGTTATGGCGAGCCGTGTCGTCCTCGATCAGCATTATCTGAGCGATGTCATTGCGGGCTTTTATATCGGGGCCGCTTTCGCTGCGGCGCTCTACACGGCTGCGCAGCAGCGCCAATTGCCACTGGCGGCCCATCGACGCGAAGGCCTCAACGATAGCCTTTGAAATCGCCCAGCAAGCGAAGCTGATAGATCCGCGTCAGCGGCTCGCCACCCGCCTTGACGGACGGTCCCAGGAAAATCGTTATTTTCTCGATCGGCCCGGACGTCGCGAAGCGGCTGATGATATCGTCGATGTTGTTGCGATAGGAGACGAGCAGGAAATTCTGCCCGATGAATCTCTCGGGCTGCGCCGTTAGATCGAATTGATCGTGGATGCCGCCCGCGCCGTTCCATTTGAGCGACTCGAAAGGATGCGGCCGCACGTAATAGACCAGCGCCGCCTCCAGCTCGCGGTCGTCGGTCATCAGATGCGCGCCGGGATTCTCGGCGAGCATGCGGTCGACCGTGTTGCCGAGCTGGCGCCAGCCTTTGAGCCGATGCAGGGGATCGTATTTGCCGGGCAAATCGTAGCCAACGAGATGGGTCAGCGGCTTGGCTTCGGCGACAGCCACAGCTGCGAACACGTACAGTGCAACCGAACCCCACACGAGAAAACGCGGCCATTCGGCCAGCAGATAGGCGACGACCAGCACCGTCGCCGAGAGATAGGTTGGCGCCGACCAGTTCGGCTCGGCGCGCGACAGAAAGCTCACGACCAGCATCATGGCAAGGGTCGGCAATGCGAAGAAGGCGAGCAGCGCTTCGCGCCGCTCTTTCAGCGTGCGGTGTGCGAGTACGGCGCTAAGAAGCAGCGCGCCGAACAGAACCGGGCCGAAGACGCCGAATTGCGAGCCGAAGAAAGCGAGGAACTTGTCGGGATGGAACAGCGGCCCGCTCAGCGCGGCATTCGCCTCGGTGTGGTGATACGAGACGAATCCGTGTTGCCAGTTCCAGAAGAAATTCGGCGAATAGATCAACAATGCCAGAACCATCGCCGCGGCCAAACGTTTCAAGTGGCGGCGCTCGTCGCGATAGACCAAAAGAAAAAGCAGCGCCGAGATCATCCAATACGCCATCGCGTATTTGGAGAGGAGGCCAAAGCCGCTGGCGATGCCGACGAGCCACCACCAACGCTTGCCGTCTCCTGTCGCTCCTACCGGTTCGCGCGCCCGTACGAAGGCATAAAGCGCGACCGACCAGCAGAAAAGCAGCGGCGCGTCGGTCGACATGATAACCGCCGAGACCCAGACACCGGGCAAGGTCGCGTAGACCACCGACGACCAGAACGCGGCGCGCGCGTCATAGAGCCGCTGAGCCAACTGGTAGATCATGACCGCGGTGCCGAAATGTAACAGCGGCGCCGCCATCCGCACCGAGAGCTCGTTATCGTTGCCGGCGAGATGGGTCGTCAGCGCGATCAGCCAGGCGACGACGGGCGGCTTCGAGTAATAACCCCAATCCGGCGTCAGGGACCAAAGCCAATACTGCGCCTCGTCGGGATAGAGATCGGTCGCGCCCGAGGCAATCCATAGGAGCCGCACCACCGTGAGCGCGAAGGCGATGAAGACCGCGGCGCGAAAGCTGCGTTCCGCTTCTGCCGCCCCGGTTTTCCGGACTTGGCTACCGACAACCATGGGCGCGGAGAGTAGAGGGGATTGCCGCTTCATGGAATCCGTGCGGCGATTTGAATCGGGGGCGCGTAATGGCACGGGGCCCAGGTGGATGAAATTTCCTCAATATCTTGTCATATTGAGAGCGCCCGATGCTGAGAATCGAGACCTTCGACAACAAAAGCGGCGGCAACGCCTTTTTCAAGGCGGTGACGCATCCGCTGGCGGCCGCCGCCGCGCCCGATCTGCTGCAGCGGCTCAAGGAAGGTCGCTGCGCGATTTATGACGTCGAGGGACAGGTCGACGCCTTGGCCGAGCTTTACGAATTGAGCGCCGTCGATCTCGCCGGCTGTTTCGTGCAGGATGCAACCCAAATCAGCCGCAAGGTATTGGGCAAAGCAGCGCAGCCGGTGACCGCGCTCGAGCACTCCGACGCGCGCATCGTCTTCGTCGCCGGGTTCGACGGCGAGCGCGCCATCGCGCATATTCGGCATCTGCTGCCAGCGGGCGCGACGGTCGTGAGCCTCGATGCGCTGCGCCTGCCCGAGAGCATCGTGCCACGCAGCCGGCGCTATCTCGATCCGCTCAACTTCGCGACCAATTTCGTGTTCTTCCGCGAGCAACACGGCTTGTCGACCCGGCTGGTCACGGCGAATTACTGGTCGGGCTACGGCACGAACGCTCTAAAGCTCTGGCTGCTGCTGTTCGATGCGAGCGGCAAGCCGATCGCCGAATGGACCGAGGAAATCGCGCCGGGTGCGAGTGCGATCGTGATCGACAGCCAGGCAGTGCGACATCGTTTCGCCCTGCCCGAATTTACCGGCCAACTCTTCATCCATGCGATTGGCGCGCAAGGCCATGACGTCGTCAAATATGCACTCGATACCTATGGCGGCGGAAATGCCGAGCGTGCTTTCTCTTGCACGCATGACGCCAATTCCTGGCCCGCGGATTTTTACGCCGGCCTGCCAGCGCCCGACGAGGGCGAACAGGTGACGCTTTGGGTGCAGAACAGTCAGCCTTGCGCGATTCCCGGAGGCGCGATCGGGCTCAACCTCATGGGCGATGATAAAAGCGCGACGCTCGATCGCGCGATCGCGCCTTTCGCGAGCTATGCGCTCGATATCGCCGCGCTCTTGCCCCAGGCGCAATGGCCGCAGCAGATCGAGGTGAGCGCCGGCAAATACGTGGTGCGGCCGCGCTACGAAGTGACGCGGCAAGATCACGCGACGGGGCTACGCCGCCGCCGCATCGCGCATGTGAACGTCGAGCGCACGGATCTGAAGCCCGATCCGAAGCTCGCGGAGCTGAGCAATCTCTTGGGCAAGGGCCACATCCTGCCAGCGCCGATCCTGCCGCCGTCGCGCTGGCGCTCACTCGTGCTGCCCACACCGATGGCGCGTTCGCAGGAAGAGCTGCCGATCGCGCTGCTGGCTTACGACGCGTCGGGCAAAGAGCTCGCGCGGCATGCGTTCGGCAAGCTGCAACGTCGTCAGTCCATCGCCATCGATATCGACGGGCTCTGCCGCGCGCCGGCAGCCGAAGGCGGCCACATGGAGCTCGTCTACGATTTCGCGCAGGGCAATGCCGCCGACGGCTGGCTGCATGCCCTCTTCCGCTATGAGGATCGCGCCAGCGGTCACCGCGCCGAGACCAGCTTCGGCAGCCATGTCTTCAACACGGTATTGACCTATAAGGGTGAGCCGCAATCCTATTCGGGCCGCCCGCCCGGGCTTTCGACGCGGCTTTTCCTACGCTTAGGCGCCGCGCCGCACGATACATTCTGCCATCTCATCTACCCGGCATCGACGCCGTGGCACGCGCTCAGCACCACCGACCTTATCCTTACCAATGCAAAAGGTGGCGAAGTGGCTCGACAGCAAATCCATATTCCCTGTGGGGGCTCGCGCTTCTGGCGCTATGGCGACATATTCGACGACGCGACTCGGGCAAAGGCCGGCGAAAATGCCTATATTGTCATTCGCGACATGACCTGTCGGCTTTTCGGCTATCATGGCGTGCTGGGGGAAGATGGGGCTTTCAGCCTCGATCACATGTTCGGTTTCTAATGAGCGAGCGCATCCACACCAAATTCCTGATCATCGGCGCGGGCCCAGCCGGCTATACGGCGGCGATTTACGCCGCGCGCGCCAATTTGAGCCCGATCCTGATCCAAGGGCTGCAGCCGGGCGGCCAGCTCATGATTACCACCGACGTCGAGAATTATCCCGGCTTCGCCGAGGTGATCCAAGGCCCGTGGTTGATGGAGGAGATGGCGAAGCAGGCCGAGCATGTCGGCACCAAGCTCGTCTCCGATATCATCGTGTCCTGCGACCTGTCGCAGCGGCCTTTCGTCTGCACGGCCGACTCGGGCGACATCTATATTGCCGACGCGCTTTGCATTTGTACCGGCGCGCAAGCGCGCTGGCTCGGCTTGCCGGGTGAAGACAAATTCCGCGGTTCGGGCGTCTCGGCCTGCGCGACCTGCGACGGCTTCTTCTTCCGCGGCCGCAAGGTCGCGGTAGTCGGCGGCGGCAACACCGCTGTCGAGGAAGCGCTCTATCTCACCAATCATTGCGTCAGCGTCACGCTCATCCATCGCCGCGATACGCTGCGCGCAGAGAAGATACTGCAGCAACGACTCTTCGATCACCCGAAGATCACCCTGATCTGGGACAGCGTCGTCGATGAGGTGTTGGGCGCCGACGATCCGAAGCATGTGACGGGGCTACGCCTCGTCAATGTGAAGACCGGGAAGACCAGCGAGATCGCGTGCGACGGGATGTTCGTCGCCATCGGCCATGATCCGGTTACCGAGATGTTCAAGGGCCAACTCACCCTCGATGAGGGCGGTTATATCGTGACCAGGCCGGATTCGACGGCGACCGAGATTCCGGGCGTGTTCGCGGCCGGCGATGTGAAGGACAAGATCTTTCGCCAAGCGGTGACGGCGGCCGGCATGGGCTGCATGGCGGCGCTCGAAGCGGAAAAATTCCTGGCGGCCGCCGAGGCCCGTTCGCGCGCTGCAGCGGAGTAGAGCGCCCGTGTCGACGCCGATGGATTGGGACAAGCTGAGGGTCTTTCACGCCGTGGCGGAAGCGGGCAGCTTCACGCATGCCGGCGAAGCGCTGAACCTCAGCCAATCCGCGGTCAGCCGGCAGATCAGCGCGCTCGAGGAAAGCCTCTCGGTGCCGTTGTTCCATCGTCACGCACGCGGGTTAATCCTCACAGAGCAGGGCGATCTGCTCTACCGCACGGCGCGCGAGGTCTTCTCGAAGCTCGCGATGACCGAGGCGATGTTGACCGAGTCGAAGGACCGGCCGAAAGGCCCTTTGAAGGTCACGACGACAGTGGCCTTCGGCTCGGCTTGGCTGACGCCGCGCGTGCGCGAATTTCTCGACCTCTACCCCGAGATTGAAATCTCGATCGTGGTCGACGACGCCGAACTCGACCTCTCGATGCGCGAAGCCGACGTCGCGATCCGCATGTCGCCGCCACGCCAACCCGATCTGGTGCAGCGCCACTTGATGACGGTGCGCCACCACGCCTATGCCTCGGCCGACTATTTGAAGAAGTACGGTACGCCACAGCGGGCGGAAGAGCTCGATAAGCACCGCATCATCATCTATGGCACGGATTCACGGCCACCGATCCGCAACCCGAACTGGCTCTTGGAAGCCGGCGCCCGGCCGGGCTATGAGCGCCACCCGATCCTCGCCGTCAACAATCTCTACGCCATCCTGCGCGCACTGCAGGCCGGACTCGGCATCGCCTCGCTGCCTGATTTCATGGAGCATGAAACCGCAGGGCTCGTGCGCGTGCTGCCCGACGTGCTGGGCGGCGAGTTCGAATCCTTCTTCGTCTATCCAGAAGAGCTG
>DASXCX010000180.1:0-10601 GCA_036490955.1 Allostellaceae bacterium
CTGGAAATTCGACGTCGAGGGCAATTGCGTCGATCTGCCCAGCGAGCCTTGGGACAAGGACTTCAAGCGCAAGATCAAGATCACCGCCTATCCCTGCATCGAGCGCGGCGGGCTCGTCTGGGCCTATATGGGGCCGCCCGAGCTCAAGCCCGATTTCCCCGAGATCGAGTGGACGCTGGTTCCGTCATCGCATCGTTACGTCACGCGCCATCTGCAAGACTGCAATTGGCTGCAGGCGCTCGAAGGCGGTTTCGATGTCAGCCATCTGAGCTTCCTCCATCACGGCACGGCGGACGGGCCGGACGGACGGCCGATCCCGATCCCGACACGCTATGAGGTGATCCCGGCGGATTGCGGCCTGATCTCGATCACCGGGCGCGATCTGCCTGACGGCGACAGCTCGCTGACCGCGAATGTCATGCTGATGCCGTTCCACAAGCTGATCTCGACCTCGCCGATCGGCGCACACGTCTGGGTACCGCTGGACGACGAGACGACGATGAATTACAGCGTGGAATATTGGCCCGACCGGCCGCTCTCGGATGAGGATCTGGAAGAATCGAAGAACTTCCACTTCATCCACCCCGAGCTACTGCCCGGCAGCGATCGCGCCGTCCTCAACAAGGACAACGACTATAGGATCGATCGCGCGCTGCAAAAGAGCGGCAAATCCTATACCGGCATGTTCGGCCTCGGCATTCAGGATTGCGGTATCCAGGAATCGATGGGACCGGTCGCCGATCGCACGATCGAGCATCTCGGCAAGAGCGACACGACGATCATCCAGATCCGTCGCCTGCTACTGCGCGCGCTCAAGGATTTCGAGGCCGGCGGTACGCCGCCCGGACTCGACCCGGCTAGCTATCGCGTGCGCTCGGGCCGCTTCACGATGGCGAAAGACCAGCCGCTGACCGAGCGCGTCTACGATTTCGTGCGTATCAAGGAACCGGTTTTCGCCAAATAGTCACGCCTCGTTTTTGGGGAGCCCCATGACCCCGCTCATCGGCCAACCCATCAGGCGCAAAGAGGATCGTCGACTCCTTACCGGCCGGGGCCGCTTCACCGACGACATCAACTTGCCGCACCAGGCATACGCCTGCGTACTGCGCTCGCCGCATGCGCATGCGCGCATTCTCGCGATCGACAGCGACCTAGCGACACATTTGCCGGGCGTGCTCTCGATCCTCACCGGCCGCGACTACGCCGCCGACGGGCATAAGGAGATGCAACATGCGCCGAGCGGCGCCGATCATTTCGAAATCACCAAGCCGGCTTTCGGTGCCGAAGCGATGCCCTTCGGCCCGCCGCCCAGCCAGCCGCCGATCGCGATCGGCAAGGTGCGCTTTGTCGGCGAGGCGGTCGTCTACGTCATCGCCGAAACGCTCGAGCAAGCGCGCGACGCTGCGGAGCAGATCATCGTCGATTACGAGGTGCTGCCGGCGGCGGTCGATATCGCGACGGCGCTGAGGCAGAACGCGCCGCGGCTCTGGGATGAGCGCCAAGGCAATCTGCTCGTCGAAGCGGAGAATGGCGATCGCCCAGCGACCGAGGCGGCTCTCGCTCGCGCGCACAAGGTCATACGCCTCACCAGCCACAATCAGCGCGTCAGCGGCACGCCGATGGAACCGCGCTGCACTCTCGCCGAATACGACAAGGCAAGCGGCGGCTACACCATCCATTCGGTCAGCCAGGGCGTTCACCGCATCAAATTCACGATCGCCGGCTGCCTCGGCGTTGCGCCGGACAAAGTGCGCGTGATCACCGGCGATGTCGGCGGCGGCTTCGGTGTGCGCTCCTCGGTCTATCCCGAATATGCGGCGCTCGCCTGGGCAGCGAAGAAAGTCGGTCGGCCGGTCAAGTGGAATTCGAGCCGCGCTGAAGCTTTCCTCGCCGATTACCAGGCGCGCGACGTCGAGGTCGAAGGCGCGCTAGCACTCGATAAGGACGGAAAATTTCTCGCGCTACAGCTTTCCTATGCCGGCAATCTCGGCGCTTATCCTGTCTCCTACGCCGTCCTCAACAACGTCACACGCATGGGGGGGATCGTCTATGACATCCCCGCGATCCATGTCGCCGTCAAAGGCGTCGCAACCAACACCGTGCCGATGTCGGTCTATCGCGGCGCCGGCCGTCCGGAATCGAATTTCATCCTCGAGCGCATGATCGATCTCGCGGCCGCCGAGCTCGGTGTCGCGCGCGACGAATTGCGCCGCCGCAATATCATCCCGGCCAAAGACCTGCCCTATCAATCGCCGCTCGGCCATCGCTACGATTGCGGTGCGTTCGCCGAGAATATGGAAAGCGTGCTAGAGCTGGTCGACTGGACCGGCTTTCGGGTCCGCCGCGCGGCCGCACAGGCGAAGGGCCTGAAACGGGGCATCGCCGTGGTGAACTATCTCGAATCGCCGACCGGCTTCGTCGATGAGCGCAGCGACATCCGCGTCTTCGCCGAAGGCCGCGTCGATGCCGCGATCGGAACGCAGGCTTCTGGCCAGGGTCATGAGACCAGCTTTGCGCAAGTCGTCGCCGACATTCTCCAAGTTCCGTTAGAGCGCATCTCGGTGCTCTTCGGCGACACCGCCGTCTCGGTGTCGGGAGGCGGCACCCATTCCGACCGCTCGATGCGGCTGGGCGGTGCGGTGCTGGTGCGCGCCTCGACGGAGATCGTGGCGCGCGCGAAGAAGCTCGCCGCGGTGAAGCTCGAAGTCGCCGAAAGCGATCTCGCTTTCGCCGATGGCCGCTTCACCGTCACCGGCACGGATCGCGCGATCGGCCTCTTCGACCTCGCCGCCGCTGCCGAGGACCCGCGCTTGCCCGAGGAACTGCGCGGGCCGCTCGCCGCGACCTCGATCCTCACCACGCGGCTGCACGCGCATCCCAACGGCGCGGCCGCTTGCGAGGTCGAGATCGACCCCGAGCTCGGCAGCGTGAGCATCGTGCGCTACGCGACGGTCGACGACGCCGGCCGCATCATCAATCCGATGATCGTCGAGGGCCAGGTGCATGGCGGCGCCGCGCAAGGCATCGGCCAGGCGCTGATGGAGGCAATCGTCTTCGACAAAGACGGCCAGCTTCTTTCCGGCACTTTCATGGATTACCCGCTGCCGCACGCCGACGAGCTGCCGAATTTCATGACGCTGCAAAACGCGGTGCCGACCGAGAGCAACCCGCTCGGCGTCAAAGGCGGCGGCGAAGCGGGTATCACGCCGGCGACCTCGGCCGTCATCGGTGCCATCGCCGACGCGCTGGGCGTTCCGCATCTCGAAATGCCTGCCACGCCCGAGCGCATCTGGCGGGCCATTAAGCGCAACCGTGAGAATGGGAGATCACACCATGCATAAGATCGAGATTCCGCAAAATATTGTCGATCGCGTGACAAAAACGCGCGGCAAGCTGCATGCGTTCGACACGCTTGTCGGTCCATCGACAGCGTTGCTCGTCGTCGATTTGCAGAATGTCTTCATGCTGCCGCCCTATCCGACCGAAGTACCGCTGGCGCGCGAGATCGTGCCGAACGTCAACAAGCTCGCCGCAGCGACGCGCGCGGCGGGCGGCGCGGTCGTCTGGATCCAGATGACGCACACCGAGCAGGACAAAAAGACGTGGAGCGTCTTCTATGAAGACGTCACCAAGACGGCCATCCGCGGCGACAAGCTGGGGGGCCTGGTCCGCGGCTCGCACGGCCAGGCGCTGCACGAAGCGCTCGACGTGAAAGCCGCCGATCTGAAGGTCGAGAAGAACCGCTTCAGCGCCTTCATCCAGGGCTCGAGCGATCTCGACAAGCTCTTGAAGGAGCGCGGCATCGACACGGTGCTGGTCACCGGCACGGTCACCAACACCTGCTGCGAATCGACGGCACGCGACGCGATGATGCTGAATTACAAGACCGTCATGCTATCGGACGCGAATGCCGCCGCAAGCGATGAAGAGCACAACGCGACGCTCGCCAACATGCTCCGCATTTTTGGCGATGTGATGTCGACCGACGAGGTGATCGCGCGACTGAACCCGGCGGGTAAAGCGGCGGCGGAGTAACGCAATCACAATTCTATTTCCCTCTCCCCCCTCAAGGGCGGAGCGGGAAATTTACTTCGCGCTTGCCCGGATCTCCGCCCGCCGCTTTTGCGTCGCAGCGGCATCGACCGCGAGCGTCTCTGGATCGAGCACGACGCCGTATGTATCGCGCGCGGCGCCGAGCGAGACATAGCCTTGATAAACATCCTCGCGGACCTTCTCTGGCTCGCGCTCGGTCGGATCGCCATACCCCCCGCCGCCGCCGCCGCGGATCGTCACCGTGTCGCCGAGCTTCAGCGGCAGGGTGAAGGCTTTGGCGTTCGGCAGATTGCCGAGGTCCTTGCCGTCTTTCCGGATGAAAAGCGCATTCGCCATCGCGTCGTCGCCGCCGAACAAGCCCCATGGCTTGCATTGCGAGCGCTCGATATGCGAGGTGAGACGCAGTTCGATCAGCGGCTGCACTTCGCGATCGACGCCGAGGCCGCCGCGATAGCGGCCCGCGCCGCCCGAATCCGGCACCAGCGCGTAGCGCTCGGCGAAGAGCGGATATTTCACCTCGAGCAGCTCGATCGGCGAGTTATGCGTGTCGCCGTCATTCATCGCGATGGTGGCGCTTACGCCGTCCTCCGTCTTCTTCGCACCCCAGCCGCCGCCGGCATGCGACAGGCCGGCGAAGATGAACTGATTGTTGTTGAAGCCAATGAGCTGGGCGATGATGAGATCGGCGTGATGCCCTGCCGCGACGCGGTCCGGGATCGCCGGCGCCACCGCCTTGAAAATCGTGTCGACGATCGTCATCGGGAAGGTCATCCAGCGCCGCATTGCCGCCGGCTTCACCGCGCTGACCACGCGGCCCGGCGGCGCGATTACCGTCAGCGAGCGGAAGCTGCCGTCGTTGATCGGATAGTCGGTCGGCGAGGTGAGGCATTTATAGGCGACTTGCGCGCAAGCGATCGCCGTGCTGTAGCCCGAATTATAGAAGCCGCGCACTTGCGGGCTGACCTCGGAGAGATCGATCGTCGCCTCGTCGCCCTTCACCGTGATCTTGACCTTGATCGGCACGCGCTTGCCGAGCTCGTAGCCGTCATCGTCCATGAAGCTTTCCGCTTCATAGACGCCGTCGGGAATGGTTGCGGTGCGGGCGCGCGCCGAGACTTCCGAGCGATCCATGATCTCGTCGATCGAGGCCAGCACCTCGTCGGCGCCGTAGCGCTCGACCAATTCGAGGAAGCGCTTCTCGCCCGTCTTCACCGCCGTCACCTGGGCACGCAGATCGCCCATCGCGCGTTCCGGCACACGGACATTCATGCGGATGATGTCGATGATGTCCTGGTTGACCACGCCGGCCTTGTGCAGCTTGGTGATCGGGATCTGGATACCTTCGGAATAGATGTCGGTGGTAACGCTCGCCAGCACGCCGCCGACGTCCTGCCAATGCGCCATGCAACAGGAAAACCCGACCAGATGCCCTTTGTGAAACATCGGCAGCGACAGGGTCACATGGTTTAGATGCGAGCCGGTGATGTAAGCATCGTTGGTGATGAGGATGTCGCCCGGCAGAATGTCGTCTTTGAAATGCGCGAGCTTGGCCTTGATGGTCTCGCCCATGCCGCGGATGAACATCGGCAGGCCGAGGCCGATCGACACCGTGCGCCCGTCGGCCGTGAAGATGCCGCAGGTGAAATCCAGCGCCTCATAGATGATGAGATTGTAGGCGGTCCGCATCAGGTTGGTCTTCATCTCGCCGGTGACGGCGAGCACGCCCGAGCGCACGATCTCGGTGATCACCGGGTCGGCGCGGCGGTTGCGGGTGACCGAATCGGGCATGGAGGCTCCCTTGAATTATTGAGGCGGAATATGCGACAGGGGCGCCGGCGTTGCAATTGCAGCGGGCCATCTGAATTGCACCGCCAGACTGCCCTCGCTACAGTCCGCCGCCGAAAAAGAGGGGCGAAATTCTTATGGCAGATGCGTCGCGTGCGGGCGAAGGCCTGCGGCTCGGTACGGATATCGGCGGCACGTTCACCGATGTCGCCGCTTTCGACGAAGCCTCCGGCAAGCTCCTCCTCGGCAAAAGCCTGACGACGCCGCATCGCCTGGTCGAGGGCATCAACAACGGCGTCGCGAAGGCCGGTGCGAGCTACGGCAACGCGGGACTCTTCCTCCACGGCTCGACCATCGCGATCAACACGCTCTTAGAGCGCACCGGCGCCAAGACCGCCCTCCTCACCACCAAGGGCTTTCGCGACATCTACGAGATCGGCCGCGTCAACCGTCCGGATTCTTACAATCTCTTCTTCAAGAAGCACGTGCCGCTGATCGAGCGCGCGCTCCGCTTCGAGGTGAGCGAGCGCATCATCGCCGATGGCTCGATCAAGACGCCGCTCAGCGACGACGAAATCGCCCTCCTCGGCAAGCGTCTCGAAGCGCTCGGCATCGAGGCGGTGGCGATTCTCTTCCTCCATTCCTATCGCAACCCGGCGCATGAAGCGCGCGCCAAGGAAATCCTGCAGCGCAATCACCCGCAGATGTTCGTCTCGGCGAGCCACGAGCTCAGCCAGGAATATCGCGAATTCGAGCGCGTCTCGACCGTCGCCGCCAATGCCTATATCGGCCCGCGGGTGCGCGCCTACCTCGGCGAGATCGACGATCATCTCAGGCAAGAAGGCTGCAAAGGCTCCTTCCTCGTCGTGCAATCGACCGGCGGCCTCTACGAGGCCGATCAGGCGCAAGCGCATTGCGTGCGCATGATGGAATCGGGACCCGCCGCCGGCGTCATCGGCACGCGCGCGCTGTGCCATGCGATCGGCCTGCCGAATGCGATCGCCTTCGACATGGGTGGCACGACGGCCAAAGCCGGCGTCATCTATCAGGGCGAGGCGCTGACCACCGGCGCGGCGCTGCTCGGCGGCTACAACACCGCGCTGCCGATCCAGATCGCGATGATGGATATTTTCGAGGTCGGCACCGGCGGCGGCTCGATCGCGCGCGTCGAGGAAGGCATGCTGCGCGTCGGCCCGCAAAGCGCCGGCGCCGCGCCCGGCCCCGCTTGCTACGGGCTCGGCGGCACCGAGCCGACCGTGACCGACGCCAATCTCGCGCTCGGCCGCCTCGGCGCCGATCGCTTCCTCGGCGGCGAGATGAAGCTCGATACCGAAGCCGCAAACCGCGCGCTCAAAACCCATGTCAGCGACACGCTGGGTATGAGCGCGACGCAAGCCGCGAGCGGCATTCTACGGATCGCCTCGACTGCGATGTCCTACGCGGTGAAAGCCGTCACCACCGAGCGCGGCCTCGATATCGGCGATTTCGCGCTCGTCGCTTACGGCGGCGCCGGGCCGCTGCATGCGACCGCGATCGCCAAGGAGCTCGGCATCCGCCGCGTCATCATTCCGCGCGCGCCCGGCGTGTTCTCGGCCTTCGGCATGCTGTTCTCCGATCTGCGCTACGACTATGTGCGCAGTTGGTTCGAGCGGCTCGAGCGCGGTTCCTTCGACGACATGGCGCGCATCTATGGCGAGATCGAGGACCAGGGCCGCGCCTCGATCGCCGCGACCTCGATCAAGCCGCAAGAGATCGCGATCACCCGCGCCGCCGATATGCGCTATGCCGGTCAAGAGCACGCGGTGACGGTCGATCTGCCGATGGCGCTGTTCGAAAAGAAGGACCGCGACGGCATCAAGAAGGCCTTCGACGACATGCACCTCTTGCGCTACGGCACCAACGCGCCGAACGAGCGTGCCGAGATCGTCTCACTGCGCTCGACCATCACCGGCGTCATGGCGAAGCCGCCGCAAGAGAAGATCGCCGCCGGCAAACCCGCGCCCGAGGCGAGCGCCTTCACCGGCACGCGGCCTGTCTTCTTCACCGAGACCAACGCGTTCGCCGACACCAAGACCTTCGCGCGCACGGCGCTGCTCGCCGGCAACGCGATCGACGGCCCGGCGCTGATCGAAGAACACGCCTCGACCACCGTCGTGCTGCCCGGCGACAGGCTGACGGTCGATCCTTACGGCAACCTCATGATCGCCGTGGGCGCGCCGAAAAAGGCGGGGTAGCGGCAGGCCAAATGTGCGAGGTCAACTCGCTTCGATTGCTGCAACGATGTCGACGCCGCTCCGCACCAAGCGGCTATTGTCGAACGTACCGTCCGGCACATCTTTCGGCACCGATTCGTCGGTGTACACATAAATCAACTTCTCGGATGGCCAGAAAATGATCGACTTGCTGGGGTCGGCCAGTTCGTAGAGATCGGTCCAGAAGGACGGGCCACCGCAGTGAATTGAACATCATCCCGGTAGCATCTTTTCCATTTTTGTATCCGCCGCAATAGATCGCCGCGCCGCTCCCGTTAGGATATTCAACCGTCATATAGCCGGGATCTTTTGCTCGCAACTGCGGGTGCGTGTCGCGCGGTCCAAAGATGGCGTCGAACATCTTGCGTGGAATCGGCGCTTCCTCCCGCTTGCGGAAGCAGTAGAGGAAAATGTCGAAACTCATCTTTGATCGCCAATATGCCGGTGACGCGTGTCCGTCGTGATCACCTTCACAAGGTCGGTCCCGCTTCGCACGATGCGCGCCGACTTGATGCCGGGATAGTCTCTCGGCACTTCCTTCAAGGTCTTATCGTTAGGTACTGCGACCGGGGATCCTACATCCGGCCATGAGATCACCGAGTTCGTACTATCCGCGAGTTTGTAGATATCGTCGAACAGAGCATCGCCCCCGGCGTGATCAAAAGTCACATTTTGGACAAACGCCGGATCTCCTGGGGGCATATCAGATATCTCGCTCATCTTTTCCGGAGAAACGGGGCCTTCCGGAACAACCAGCGCGAGCGCCTCATCACTCAAATTGGTGAGAACGATGTCCGCGCGCCCGCCATCGTGATATTCGACCTGCATAAAAGTGAGGTCATCATCATATTCATCGCGATTAGTGCAATGCCGCAAAAAGATTTTCTCAAAAATCTCGCGTTTGAACCGTGCTTCCTTGCCGTTTTGATAGCATGTCAATGAAATCGGAAAACTCACGCCAGCCTCCTTCTAGTATCCGCTTTAGCTGACCAATCAGGCCGCGTGGCGGCGGCAAATAGGACACGGATATGGGCAATCGCCTTTTCGCAAATTCACGTCGCATGCGATCTGCGACATCCCGTTCCGCGAAATACCACGCAATCGGCTGGCCGTCGGCCGCTTCGAGTTGCCGCTTTGCCTGACCGATCATTTTGATCTGCATGCCCAGCCACGGAAACAACTTTCCAGAGTTCAGGGCATCGCTATATCCGAGTCCTTTTGCCTCAATCAGAGCGCCAGTAGATCGTTGGCAATCGTCAAAGTAGACCGGGAGACCATTTGGCCTCATCGTCTTGATGCCAAAACCCGGCGGCAATGGCGCGCCGTTCAACATCTGGCCGACATACATCTGATAAGCGATCGCGCCAGGCGACTTGAAGCCGCTCTTGTCTGGCCCGGGATCGGGACAGAGTTTTGCATCGCTCAGCGTCGTCGCGGTACTTTGCGCGATTGCGCCCGGCGGCGCTTGCGCATCAGAGCGTCGGCGCGCCTCGTACCCGCGCACGGCGTCAGCATCGAGCGCAATGCTACCCTCCAGGTAACGGCCGATCGCGTTGCCGTCTTCGTCGCGAAAGACCCCATCGGGGCTGTGATGGCCTGAGAAGAGTGTTTCGGTTGTGCCGTCTTCGTTTTGACGCGTGACAGTGAGACGGCCCGTATCGCGATCGTATTTGTAGGATAGGTCCGGTGCATCCGGCAGCGTGCCGGTTGAAACCGAGCCTTGGTTGGTTGGAAGAAAGAGCGTGCCGAGAACAGCAACCGATGCCACAACTGGGACAGCAATTGCGGCGGCACCTTCGGGCAAAAGCGCCGCAGCCGCCCCCAGTGCCTGTTGTGCGAGCGCATGCAAAGCCGGAGCAGCGCTTTCAGCTCCGTAAAGGCTGAATGCATCAGCCACAGCGCCGGCCGCTACTGCACCACCGCCCTCGCTCGTCCAGCGGCCTTGCTCGCCGCGTGCCTGATCCGGATCGTAATCCTTCGAGAGTTCAACTGCGGCCATGACGCGCGCGAGATCGGCACCGAGCGCCTCGCGGCCGCGCCTGATATTTTGCGCGTACGTTTCGATGCGCTGGCGCAGCCCCGGATCTTCCTTGGTGGCGCGCATATATTTCGCGCCGTCGCCGAAGGAAGCGCAGAACCAGCCGCCATCCCCGGTATATTTGAAAATGACCGTCCGATCGTCGAGCTGAAGTCGCGGCGGATTGATGAACAGGCGCAGGCCTTTTGCGCTCCCGCCACCTCGTCCGCTGCTGCGGTCAGCGACCTCCGAATATCCCTGCATAGCCCCTCATTGGCGTTTTCCACTCTTTTAGAACAAAATAAGAACATTGTCAAGGGCAAAGTCAAGGGAATTATATACTTGACTCCCTTGCCTGAAAGTCGTACTTTGGCTTTCAGATTGAGGGACTTGCCATGAGCCGCAGCACCATTTCGACCTACGAACTCTTCCAAATGTTTCCCGACCAGGACACGGCGCGGGTTTATCTGGAAGGCCGGTTGTGGCCGAACGGC
>DASXCX010000181.1:0-4691 GCA_036490955.1 Allostellaceae bacterium
AGGAATTGCGCAGCCGGCTCCATACGCTGCAAAGTGTCGACATGCGTGTTCCCTAATGGGAAGGGAAGGTGCTTGACGCCCAGGACAATGCGCGGGGACGGCAACGGATCACGCGCGAGACGTCGCGACCGCGGCTTCGCCTTGATCCTGGTGATCTGGGTGCTCGCGCTTCTGGCGCTGCTCGGCGCCGAAGTCGCGGCCGATTCGCATAGCGCGGCGCTGGTCTCGCGAAACCGCCGCGATCTCGCGCAGCTTCGCGCGAGCGCCGATGCGGGTGTCACGCTTGCCGTGATGGGGTTGCTCGATCCCGTCATCGCCGCGCGCTGGCAGGCGGATGGCCGCGTCTACGACCGGCGCTATGCGGATCAGCCGCTCTCCCTCACCGTTATGGATGAAGGTGGGAAAATCGATCTGAACGCGGCGTCGAAAGAACTGATCGCCGGACTGCTGAACGAATTCGGGGTCGATCGCGACCGGCAAGCGCTGATCGTCCAGGCAATCCTCGATCGGCGCGCGCAATTCGCGGTGGCGGCGCCGGCGCCCGCGCTCCCGGAAAATACCGGGCGCCTCTTTGGCCAATCGCACGTCATCAATATTGGGAAGCTCGCTTTTGCCGACGTATCGGAACTACGGCTTCTACCCGGGATGTCGCGTCCGCTTTATGCGCGTTTGGAGCCCGAGCTGACGGTCTATTCGCAAAATCCGACCGTCAATCCCATGACGGCATCGCGGTCCGTCTTGCTGGCAATTCCGGGCGCAGGGTCGGGCGATGCCGATGCGGTGATCGCGTCACGCAGCGGCGGCGCGACGCAGCTCGATGTGGAGGAGGTCTCGAGGCTCGCGCTCTATGCGCAGGCCGACACGCTCCATGTCGTGACCATCACGTCGCGAGCTGGACTCGTCGATCACGCCTCCTTCACGCGCCGCGCCGTCGTCGCCATTTCTCCGGATCGGCCGCTGGAGCCGGCGCGCATCCTGCGCTGGGAGCAGCCGCCCGATCTGGCGGATGCCAACGAAATCGCGCGGCGCTAACTATTCGGTCGGCAGTCGCGGGTGCGTCGCCACGTCGGGCAGCGCGGCTTTCGGCGCGAGCCTCAATTCGTGCTCGTTGAGGCCGTCGCGGAAGGCGACACGATCCGGATAGATCGAGGTGATGGTCCAGCCTTCGAGCGCCTGTCCTTCCTGGAGATGCGCGATGGTCTGGGGCTTGCCGTGCAGCACGAGCGCCTCGCGGGATTGCGGTGTGATGATAATTCCCGCGAGCACGAAAGACGACCATGCGCCTGCCGAGTTGTCGGCATGCTGCGGCGGCCTGCGGTCGGGGAAAAAGAGCGGTCGCTCGGTAACGATGGCGAAGCGTTGCAGCGGCGGCAAAGAAAACGCGGGAGGCGCGCCGGTCGTCGGCGGCTTGGCGGCCGCCGGCGCGGAAGCCGCCTGGTTCTGGCCAGAGGCCGCTCCGCCGCCAAGTTCCGTTGCCGCGAACGCCCCAAGGCCGAGACACAGCGCGCCGAGAAGAAATCCGATCCTATGTTGAGAGGAAAGCCCCATGTGCTGACCTTCAGCCGCTCACATGCGAATAGCCGTAGACATCGAACTGCACATCGATGTTGTCGTCATTGCCCGGGCTGTTCCGGTCGCGCAGCGCCGCGGCGCGGACCTGCAAGGTGACGTTATCGAGAAACAACGACGGCGATTGCGCCTCGAGATCGTGAAAGATCGCGAGCAGGCCGGCCGTCGCTGCCGAGACCTGATTGCGGACGGCGATGCGCTTCAGCTTGCCGGTGGCTTCGGTGGGTAAGACCTGGCTGCTCTTCAGCTCGGTCTTCGCGGCGATGGTCAGGCTTTTGACGCGGTTCTGGATCTGCGCCGCGATCAGCGTGTCGCTTGCCCCATCGAGGAAGCCGTTTGCCGTGGCCAGCTCCTGCTTCAATGATGCGAGCTCTTGCTGCCGCGCCGGCAATGTCTGCGCCGCACGCTGATAGCGCAGCAGAACCTCGCGATGTTCGGCGATTGCCGCGCGATCGGCGGTATACGTGTCGACGAGCGGTTGCGCGATGGCGTAGTAAAGCACGGCCGCAATCGCGACGAGAAGCGCCACGGCAAGGGTGCGTTGGACGGGAGGCGACAATGGCGGCTGTGTCATGGTTTGTTCTGCCCGGCGAGATGCGCGCCGATTTCGAAGCGCTCGCGATCGGTTTTTGCGTCGCGCGTGATCGAGGATTCGAAGGACGCGTCGCGGAAGCTCGGCGATTTGGCGATCGCGCCGAGCAGCGCCGTCGCCGAGCCCGTAAGGCCGACCATTCTGACCAAATCGCCTTTCACCTGGAGCTCGGTCAGATAGGTATCGTCGGGAAGGAGCTGCGTCAGCGTCGCCAGCAGCTCGGTCACGGTCGGGCTCGCAATTTTGCGATCGACGAGGAAGCGCTGGTCTTGGCTTTCGGCGTCAATCTGCTTTTGCAGAGCCGCACTTGCCTCGGCTTGACGGCGCGCGTCCGCGATTTGCGTGTCGAGGCTGTTGATCGTTGCGCGGCCCTGCCATAGCGGAATCGCGAGACAAGCCGCGGCAAGAGAAACCGCAACGATCCCGAGGCCAAGATTGACGCGATGGCCCGTGCGACTGCTTGTCCCGCGATCTTCGTTGGCGAGAGCGATCGTCGCCGGGGCGTCGGTTCCTGTGCCCGCGACTTGAATCGCGGCGGGTTGAAAACCCAAAGGAGGGAGGGCGGCAATGACACCGGCAAGCCCGGCACGTGGAACGATCGTCATCTCGACCGCGATGGTTTGTGCCGCCTTATCGCGTGCCGTCACGCGATAAGCCGCATGGACGTCGCTTTGCTTGAACGGCACGAGGCGCTCGAATTCGAAGCCGATGACCTGGGCGAGATTGCGCTCGGCGGCGAGCGGCAGCGATGCCGTGGTGCGCAAAGCGTGGCGGGCGTCGAGCCGCAGCGTGATCGGCCTGAGCCCCCGTTGTCGCGCGCGCGGCAAATGCGCGACGATTTGGCGGCCGCCGGCCGCGTCGATATCGATGTGACCGAGCGGCCGGCGGCCGTCTCCGGTTTCTTCGATCAGGTTGTCGCCCGCGGCGTCGACGAGCAGCAGCAAGCGGCCTCGGCTGCGTGCCAAGTGCTGTCGCAGCGCCGATGGCACACAGGCGGCCAACTCGCCGATCCACCAGCGCCAGGCTGCGGCAACCGCCATTTCAAGACGCGCGCGGCCGCTGCCGATGTCGTTCCGTGGCGAGAGGCGGGGATGTGTCAGGGTCATGGTTGTGCGGTCTCGGCCAGCCGTGGCGCGACGATCAAATCCGGCGCGTGCATGCCGTTCGCGAAAGTCAGACGCAGGCGAATGAGCTGGGGAAGCGCATTGCGTTCCGACCAACGATCGAGCCAAGCCGCTTTCTGCTGCGGCCCGGCCACGCCGAAATAAGCGAAAGCGACGCTGCGCAGCTGGTCGATCAATATCGAAGGCAATAGCATTGTCGCCTGCGGCACGGCGGAGCCGCGCGCGATCCCTGTCCATGTTACGATGAGCCGCGAGCCATTCTTTCCCGGTTCGAGTCCGAGGCGGAGACGTTGAAAGCCCCCAATCGCCAGATAGGCAGGCGGTACGGCAACGAAGCTCAGGGCTTGGCTCTCGCCGTCGAAATCGATTGTCGTGTCTGACGATGAATCGGTCGCGGTGGGGAGCGGCTCCGCGGCGCTGAAGGCGCGCTCCATGAAATCATAGGTGAGGGCGATTTGCGCCGACCGGTCGATATTTTCACCGATGGCACCGGCGGCGCGGGTACCGATGCCGAAGGCCTGGTAAAGCCCGACGGTCAATAGGGCGATGAGGGTGATTGCGACCAACAACTCGACAAGGGTGAACCCCGCGGCGTCGCGGTGAAGGCTTACGCGCGCGGTCATGGCGCTGGCGCCGCGGCAGGCGCCGGCCCGAGACGAAGCGTGCGGACCGCGACCGATTGATTTTTCCCGCCTTCCGGCCAATCCACGGTGACGGTGACTTCGTATGGCGCGATCGGCAGCGATGCGCCGTCCGCAGATTCGGGCCCCGTATACCGATGCACGCGGGCGCTCACATGATAAAGGCCGTCCTGACGGTCGATATCCTGTGCTTCGAGCGGCACCTGCGCCCCGACGCTTTCGAGCGTCGATTGCGCGATCAGCGTCGCCTCGGTGAGACCGCCGCTGCGCGTCGTCGCCGTCAGTCCGGTCGAGAAGCCGCGCAGCAGGGGCAGCAACAACAGCGCCGCGATCGTGGTCGCGACCAGCGCCTCGATAAGGGTAAAGCCGCTTTCGTCAGCGCGTCGCCGCATCGGCTCCCTCCGCCACGGAGACGCGGCCCGTCAGCCAATCGACCAGCACCTGGCTGCGCATCTCGCCCGTGGCGAGCAGCACACCGCCGCCGGTCGAACTGCCGTCGGCGAAGAACTGAATCCGTCCCTGGCTGGTGCTGTCCCGGTCCACGGCGAGGGTGACGAGTGCAAGTTGCACGCCGCGCGGCAGTCGCCCCGGCGCGGCGGTCGGGCCGGCGCGGAAGGTGCCGTTCGCCGTATCGACGATAAAGGCCGCGGTGCGGCCGTTCGCCATGGCGAGGCTGCGCGTGTTGCGTAGAGCGGCAGCGACCTGATGCGACGCCGTGCGCAAACTGGCCTTTTCTTCGGTGCCCGTGAGCCGCGGCAAAGCGAG
>DASXCX010000182.1:0-44279 GCA_036490955.1 Allostellaceae bacterium
CTGGAAATTCGACGTCGAGGGCAATTGCGTCGATCTGCCCAGCGAGCCTTGGGACAAGGACTTCAAGCGCAAGATCAAGATCACCGCCTATCCCTGCATCGAGCGCGGCGGGCTCGTCTGGGCCTATATGGGGCCGCCCGAATTGAAGCCCGATTTCCCCGAGCTCGGCTGGACTGTCGTGCCGGAATCGCATCGCTACGTCACGCGTCACGTGCAGGAATGCAATTGGCTGCAAGCGCTCGAAGGCGGCTTCGACACCAGTCACCTCACCTTCCTGCATCGCGGCGAAGAAGGGAACGCCGATGGCGTCAGATTGAACCTGCCGGCGCGCTACGAGGTGATGCCTTTCGATTTCGGCTTCGTCTCCGGCACCGTCCGCTCGCAAGGCGAGAATAATTTCTGGACCTGCAGCGTCATGCTGATGCCGTTCCATAAGCTGATCTCGACGCAGCCGGCCGGCGCTCACGCCTGGGTCCCGATCGACGACGAGAACACGATGAATTACTGCATTGAGTATCGCGAGGATCAGCCGCTGACCGATGAGGATTTGCGTGATTCGCGCGAGGCGTTTTTCATCCACCCGCAGCTCATCCCCGGGACCGATCGCCCGGTCGCCAACCGCGACAACAATTATCTGATCGATCGCGCGCTGCAGCAAAGCGGCGGATCCTACACCGGCATCAAAGGCATCGGCCGGCAGGATTGCGGCATTCAGGAATCCATGGGCGCGATCGCCGACCGGACCATCGAGCATCTCGGCGTCTCCGACACGGCGATCATCAAGCTGCGCCGCCTTCTGCTTGAAACCGTGAAGAGCCACGAGCGCAACGCCGATACGCATCTTCCGGGTATGGACCCGCATGCCTATCGCGTCCGCTCGAAGCGCTTCACCGTGCCGGCAACGATGACGATGGAAGAAGCCGTCGACCGCTACGTCCGTATACAGGAACTGGCACCTGCAAAATAGCGCCATGCGCCGTTGCCTCACCGCGCTCTTGCTCGTTGGTCTGCTGCTGGCCACGCGCGGCGCAGGGGCGGCGGACAGGCTGCGCGTCGGCAAAGCGGTGCAGGTCGGCTGGACCTTCACCATCTGCGAAGTCGCGGCCGATCAGGGCATCTTCGCGAAATACGGCATCGACGCCGAGATCATTCCTTTCGCCGGCGAAGCAAAGCTGATGCAGGGCTTCGCCGCGGGCGCCGTCGATGTCGGCGTCGGCAGCGGTCCCGGCATGGTATTCAACGTCAAAGGCTCGCCGACCGTCGCGGTCGCCGCGTATGCGTCCGATCCGCGCAACATCGCGGTGATCGTGCTGCCGGACTCGCCAATCCACAGCGTCGCCGACCTCAAGGGAAAGTCGCTCTCGGTTTCGAGCCCCGGCTCGCTCACCGAATGGCTGGTGAAACGGATCGCCACGCAAGAAGGCTGGGGTCCGGACGGCGTCAAGCCGGTTGCCGTCAACAGCGGCGCGCCGCAGGTCGCCGCGCTCAAGACGCATCAGGTCGACGGCATGATGAGCTCGACGGAGCAAGGCTTCGCTTTCGAGGAAACGGACCAGGGCCGCATCATCGTCACGATGAACCGATACGCGCCGGTCTTCATCGCCCATGTGATCGAGGCGCAGAAATCGCTGGTCGATCAGAACGCCGATCTCGTCGATCGCTTCTTGAAGGCTTATTTCGCGACCATCGCCTTCATCAAGACACACAAGGACATCGATGTCGCGATCGCCAGCAAGGTGCTTGGCTCGAGCCTCGAGGTCGAGAGCCGCACCTATGATGCGCAGGTCTCGATGCTGCTCGACGACGGCCAGTTCGATCCCGCTGCGATCGAGGTGATCAAGGACTCGTTCATCGAGATGGGCCAACTGACCAAGCGGCCGGACACCGACCAGCTTTTGACGACACGCTTCCTGCCGGTGAAGCCCTAGGGCACGTTCCTCGGCCCGGCTTCTCGCAACCCTCGCCTCGCCGTGGCGGAGACAGGCCTTTTCCCCGATCGGTTAAGCATTTCATAGCTAATGAAGTGCTAATAGCTCATGCCAGTACAGCAAAGGGAACGGCCGTGCCGCCATATCCTGCTGCTCGCACGCCTGCCTGCGGCGCGGAGCACCAAGCTTTCGACGCCGACGCGATCGTCGAAACATTGGCGGCTCTGGAGCGGACGGGCGGTCTCTCTGCCGCGGTGCGGCTACTCGCCTCTCAGGCCCTGTCGCCCGATCGTCTCACCACGATCGCCGTGTCGCTCTATCGCTCAGGCGCGAACGCCGTACCATTCGTCATCGCGACAAAGCTCGTCGAAGGCGGCGTCGAAAGCCTGGTGCTTCGCGCGCTCGTCGCCCACCTCGCCGTGCGGCTCGGCCAGCCAGCGGCCGCGGGCAGCATCATCCAGTTCGCGCAGCGTTGCCGCAACGCGGATGGAAGTGAGCGCGACACCGTCCGAGCGCTGCTCGACCCGCTTTTGCCGATCGATCTGGTGGAAGCGTTTCGCGCCGGAAATTTAGCCCTGATCCGCTCTTATACGCCGCTCTGGGGAGCGCTCGATCCCGAGACGCTCGAGCGTCTGGCGCCGCCGCCCGCGGGCTACGTCCCGAACTTCGCGCGCTTTCAAAATCCCGCGCTGCGTCTCCCGCAACGCGATTTTCCGGCCATACCGGCCGATGCACTCCATCGAACGCGGAAGGTCGTCTTTGCCATCCGCCACCGCTGGGTGCCCGACCGCCCGTCCTCGCGCGAGCACGACATGCCTTCGCGCTATTCCTCGGCGATCGGGAATTACGGATGGAGTCCGATCCGCCACGATCTCCGCAGCTTCAACGATGCAGCAATCGTTACGGAGGATTATCAAGCGATCTCAGCCCTCTGCCGCGAGAGCGGCGCCGATTTGCTGATCCTCGACGAGTTTCTCCCACGCTGGGGCACCGGTGCCGCTGGCGAAATCATCCGAGCGCTGCGCCGCGACCGGCCGTCGCTGAAGATTTTGAGCATCTATTTCGACCCCTGGAATCCCCAAAGCTGGGACGAGATGGAAGCGGCAGCCGCGTATCTCGACGGCGCCTGGTCGCAGATCGTCACGCCGGTCTGGCAACGGCCTGCGTTCCGGCACAAAGCTTTCCTCTTTCCATTTCCCCTGGGCGGCATCGACGCCGCGCCACGATCACGCGAACCAGGCTTCCGCTTCGCCGGCGGTGTCGAATACA
Source organism: Allostellaceae bacterium (assembly GCA_036490955.1). Lineage (GTDB taxonomy): Bacteria > Pseudomonadota > Alphaproteobacteria > ATCC43930 > CGMCC-115725 > CAIKMD01. Next base: position 3,198 of record DASXCX010000182.1, read on the forward strand.
CGAATTGGGATCGCGCGCTATGGCTTGCGGCGATCAGCGCGACCGAGCTTCCGTTGGACATCGCCGTCAGCGCCCATCGCGACGACGATCTTACCCCGATCGAGAGCTTTCGGGTCTATTTGCAGCGCGTGTGCGGCGCCGAGGCCGCCATCAATTTCGCGCGGCGCTCGAACGGCCTGCGCACCTCGACCGCGCGCATCTTCGAAGTCCTCGCGGGCGGCGGCCTGCTGGTTCAAGAACGGTCCGACGACCTCGATTTCTATTTGTCGGCCGGCGAGCACTATCTGCGCTTCGAGACGTTGACCGATTTGTTCGATATCGCGGAGTTGATCCGAAGCGAGCCGGGGTTCGTCAACGGTATCCGCCACGCGGGAGCGGCGTTCTTTCGCGCTCACTATGCCGATGATCGCCTCTTCGCCTATCTCGATCGGTTTCTCTTCGATCGCGAATCGGTGGCGTCGGCCGCGGCATGAAGCACCCCCGAGCCGCCTTTCCAGCCGTCGCGGTTCGCTCTAAAATGCCGACGCACACATGAAGATGACAGAACCGGACGGCCGATGAGGATCCCCATCGGTTTCGAGATTTTGCGGCAGACGCTGACGCTCCGCTATTACCGGCTCTATGTCTTCGGCAATGTCACCTCCAATCTCGGCATGTGGACGCAGCGCGTGGCCATGGGCTGGCTCACCTGGGAGCTCACCCATTCGGCGACATGGCTCGGCATCAACGCGATTTGCGAAGCAGGCCCGAGCATCGTCATCGGCATCTTCGCCGGCGCGATCATCGACCGCGTCGACCAATTCAAGCTTCTGCGCCTCGCCCAAGTCTGGTCGCTGATCTATTCGGGCGCCTTCGCGATTCTCACCCTCACCGGCATCATCGATATCTGGATGCTGACGACGCTGGTGCTGATGCGCGGCGTCGTTATCGCGTTCTATCGGCCGACGCGCTCGACCGTGATTTACGGCTTGGTGGGGCGCGAGTTCCTGCCCTCCGCGCTCGCGCTCAACTCGATGATCTTCAACACATCGCGGTTCCTGGGGCCGGCGATCGGCGGTACGATCATCGCCTGGGCCGGGACAGGTTGGAGCTTCGTTTTCGCCTTCGTGCTTTATTGCGTGATGACCCTGGCGCTGCGCGAGATCCAGCGCGCGGGCCTGACCCTGCCGCCGGTGAAAGCCGAGCGCCGGTCGATCTTCCACGAGACGCTGGGCGGCATCCGCTACATCCTCCATCACGAAGGCATCCGCCTGCAGTTGCTGCTGCTGGTCGTGACCTCGCTCGCAGCCAAGCCCCTGCCCGACCTGATGCCCGGCTTTGCCGGTGAAGTGTTCGACCGCGGCTCGAGCGGCCTCGCGATGCTGCTTTCTTGCGAAGGGATCGGCGCGTTGGTCGGCGCGACCTGGCTCACGTCGCGCGCCAGCCTGACCGGCCTCACCCGCATTACCCTCGCCAACATCCTGCTGATGTCGTTGACGATCCTCCTTTTTTCCCAGACGACGAATTTTTGGATCGCCGCGCCGATCAACGCGCTGATCGGCTTCGCTTTCATCGTACAAAGCGTCAGCAATCAGACGCTGATCCAATCGGCGATCGAGCCTGGCGTGCGCGGCCGCGTGATGAGCATCTACGGCATCATCGCGCAAAGCGTGCCCTCGCTCGGCACGCTGACCATGGGCGCCGTCGCCGCGCATACGGGACTGCGCACGCCGGTCGCGATCGGCGCGATTATCGTTGGCCTGCTCTGGGCCTGGGCTTGGCGTCTGCGCGTGCCGCTGGCAGCGGCGCTCGAAACCGAGCCCGAGCCCCGTCCCATGGCCGCCGACTAGGCCGCTTCCACCCGTATTACTTCAGCGAATTAACCGGTCTCTTACGCTCCAGCCGCACTATCGAGGACTGTTCCGAAGCTCCCGCCAGGCCGCTCGCAGCGTTTCGTTATGGCAAAATTTACATCGATTAAATTTCTGCTGCAGGCCCTGACCGGCCTGATGGCGTTGGCCCTGGTTGTGAACTTCGGCGCTTCCGCGAAGCGCGCCTTTTCGCAGCGCGCCGCGGCCGAACGCGTTGATGTCGTCGTCAGCATATCGCGCGATCTGTTCAAGGCGATGCAAACGATCCGCTTCGAGCGCGGCACCATGAACTCCGGCCTCGAAGCCGGAACCCCGCTCGATCAGGGAACGCAACGCGATATCGCGGCTTTGCGCATCACGTCCGGCACCGCGCTTGATTCGGCGCTCGCCGGGATCGCGAAGAGGGGCATCCCGGCGTCGGATCCCGGTCTCGCAGCGATCGACAACGCACGGCGCGAATTCGATCGTATCCGCGCCGATGTCGATGCCGCCATGCTAATGCCGAAAAAGGATCGACCGCCGACCGTCAGCGGCCTCTGGGTCACCGCGGGCGGCAAATTTGTCGAGGTGCTCGATGCGTTCTCGGAGCGCCTATCCGCCGAGATCAACCAGGCGGATCCGCTCATCGCGGAGATGATGAAGATCAAGCAGGTCGCCTGGGTGGTGCGCGACGCGGCCGGTGTCGATCGCCTCACGGTCGGCTCGATCATTGCCAGCGGCGAAGGCGTCAGTCCGGCTCAGCAACTGCAATTCGCCATGCTCGCGGGACGTATCGATGCAGGCTGGCAGGTGATCGCGGAAGACGCGCGCTGGCTCGACTTGCCCAAGCCTTTGAAAGACAGCATCGCCAAGGCGCAAATATCCTATTTCCAGGACATTCGGACGCGGCGCAAGGCCCTGCTCGACGGCATTGCTGCCGGTAAGCAGGCACCGATCAGCGGGGTCGAATGGGTCAATCTCAGCAACGCCGGTCTCGATGCGCTCATGAATGTCGCCAACACCGCTTTCGACCTAAGCGATGCGCGGGCCGCCGCCCTCGAACGCGAGGCGACGCAAAATTTCGCCGGTGGATTGGTTCTCACACTCTTTTTCCTCGGCTTTGGTATTTTCGCATTGATCTTCGTGATCCGCCGCGTCGCGCAGCCGATGGCGAATATCACGGCGGCCATGCGCGCCGTCGCCGATGGCGATCTCGAGCGCGAAGCGCCCTATGTCGACCGCCCGGACGAGCTCGGCGAGATGGCGCGCACGCTCAATGTCTTCCGCGAGAAAGGCCGCGAGAATCGCCGCCTCGCTGCCGAGCTTGTGCAGCAAGAGCGGCTATCGGCGCTCGGTCAGCTCACCGCCACGGTCGCACACGAGCTGCGCAACCCGCTGAGCGCCATCCGCAATACGGTCTATACTTTTAAAGAGCTTAGCGCGAGCAAGGGACTCAACCTCGACCGGCCGATCGAGCGCGTCGAGCGCAGCATCTCGCGTTGCGACCGCATCATCTCCGACTTGCTCGACTTCACCCGCGTGCGCGAATTGCGTAAGAGCGTCGCGTCCTTCGATAAGTGGCTCGACGAAGTCCTCAACGACCAGAAATTGCCGCCGGGCATCGTGCTCGTGCGCAACCTCACCGCGGCCGGGCACGCGGTCGGCTTCGATAGCGACCGCATGCGCCAGGTCGTAATCAACCTCATCGACAATGCCGCGCAGGCGATGAGCGGCGAAAACGCGACCGACAACGGCCGCATCGTCGTCACGACTGCCGCGCGGCTCAACGTCTTCGAGATGGTCATCGCCGATAACGGCCCGGGCATCTCACGGGAGAATCTCGCCCGGGTCTTCGAGCCGCTGTTCAGCACCAAGAGCTTCGGCACCGGCCTGGGCCTGCCGATGGTGAAACAGGTGATCGAGCAGCATAGCGGCACCGTCGATATCGCCTCGACCCCAGGCAAGGGCACCAAGATCACGATCCGCTTGCCGCACGGCGCGACACCGGCGGCCGAGGTTGCGGCGGCCTAGAAGACGTATATTGAGAGAGCGATCGTGCTAACGGCTAAGGGCTGATCGCTGAGCCAACCGCTTCGTTCTCACTCCGCCGCGGCGGCTTCCATACCCTGCCATTCCTTGTCGCTGAGCGCCTGCAGAGCGGGCATCACCTCGCGCGCGAAGAGGCGAAGATTCTTCTCCGTCAGATCGGCCGGCAGGGTCGCGAAATGAAGATTGGCGAGGAAATTCTGGAAGCCGAGCTTCTTATGCGCGGCGACCAATAATTCGCGCACCGTATCGGGACTGCCGCAGAGAAAGATGCCGGCGTCGATCAGGTGGTCGATCGTCATCGTCCCGGCGGCGAGCGCCGGACGCTTGATTGCGCGCATCGCCTTGAGCGAATTGATCGAGAGATAACCCGGCGGGAACATCATCTCGAACGGCAGGTTGAGATATTTGCTGAACAGCCGCTCGATATGAATCTTGGCTTCCTCGCGCGCTCGCGCGTCGGTCTCGGCGACGTAGATCGGCGCCGCCCAACCGATCTGCTCCGAGCTCGCGCTATAGCCATGCAAGCGCTCGGCGGTCTGGCGATAGAGATTGAGATAGCGGATCACCGAGGCGACGGGTGAGAAATTCTGGATATAGACGTAGCGGCGCTCTTTCGCGCTCGCCCAATCGACGGTCTCGCCCGAGCCCAAGGACGGGCACCAGATCGGCGGATGCGGCTGCTGATAGGGCCGCGGCCACACATTCACGTATTCGAAACGGTAGTGCTTGCCCTCGAAGCTGAATGGGCCGGGCCTCGTCCAGGCCTGCACGACGAGATCATGCGCCTCGTGAAAGCGCTCATGGCTGTGGGCCGGGTTGGCGCCCATCGAGTAATATTCGGCGCCGATACCGCGCACCATGCCGGTAATCAAGCGGCCGCCGGTGATGACATCGATCATCGCATGCTCCTCGGCAAGCGTGAGCGGATTGTCGCGCAACCCGAAGGCATTGCCGAGGATCGCGATTTTCGCCGTCTTGACGCGCCGCGCCAGCGCCGATGCCGTCACCACCGGCGACGGCATCAAGCCATAAGCATTCTGGTGATGCTCGTTGACCGAGACACCGTCGAAGCCGAGCTCGGCCGCCAATTCCAACTCGTCGAGATAGCGATTGTAAAGCACGTGGCCTTTTTGCGGATCGAAATAGGTGTTCGGCAGGATCACCCAATCGGTGCGGTATTTTTCCTGATAGTTCAGATCGAGATCGGCATAGGGCATCAGATGGAAGAACAGGACTTTCATGGCGTCAGCCCCGCGATGAACGGAACGATCGCGTTCGCGAAGTCCACCGGCGCCTCGATATCGCAGAGATGGCCGACGCCGGCGATCCGCGTCAGGCTCGCGTCAGGGATAAGGCGCTGGAGCTCTTCGCCGTGCGCCGGCGGGATGAGGAAATCGCCCTCGCCCCAGATGATATGCGTCGGCACGTTGATGCGATGCAGCCAGCGCGCGAGCTTCGGATCGTAGAGCCGAGGCTGCCACGTATACTTCGCAGCGGCGGCGCGGTTCTTGTCGTAGAGCTCTTTCATCGCATCGTCCGCCTGCCAGAGCGCGGCCCAGCGTGTCGCCGCTTCCTCGCCGGCGAAAAGCAGCTTGCCGGTCTCGGCGGCCGAACCGATAAACATGTCGCCGCGCTTCACGCCGCCAACGCTGATGCCGGCGGCATCGATCAAAGTCAGGCTTAGTATTTGCTCGGTCGAGCGGATCGCCATCGCCATGGCGATCCAGCCGCCGAGCGAATGGCCGACGATATGGACCTTACCGTTCGCCAGCGCGCCGAGCAGGTCGAGGTAGAAGAAGGCGAGATCGCCGACATCATCGATCCCATCCGCCGCATCGCTATGGCCGAAACCCGGATGGTCGGGCGCGATCACGGTGAAACGCTCGGCGAGCTTTGCGAGCGCCTCGGTCCAGCCCGGCAAGCCCTGTACGCCGTGTAGGAACAAGAGCGGCTCTCCCGCGCCGTCGCGGCGCAGGAAAAGCTTCGTCCCTCTTACGTCGACAAAAGTCTCATTCACCGAAGGCGCCTCCCCCACCGGGCGATGGTAACGCGCGAACGAAAAGCTGTCAGCTATCGGCCGCGAGCTTTCAGGCGCGCTTACCCGGATCGCGCAACGGCATTTTCCGAAGAGCTTAAAGCTGATTGCCGGCTAGATCAGATGCGCCGACAGGCCGCCGGCGCGGCCCGCTGCTTCGTCGGCAAAACGCTTATCGTAGTCGGCGAAGACTTGCTCGACAGAGCATCCATGACGGGCCTCCCACCGGGGGAGGCAGGCGCGCCTTCGCCCGATAACGCGCGCCGGCCTTTCCGGCCTATTTCGCCTTGGGCGGCTTCAGCGAGTTGTAGACGACGCGGGTGAAATTCGCGCTCGCCTGGTCGTTGGCATTGAGCTTCGCATCCCAATCGGCGAAGACATGCGCCGCGACGGCCTCCTGCTCGCTCTTCCCCGCCTTGATCAGCTTCGCGACGCGGTCGCGCGCCTGGATGAGGAATGCGCGATAAGCGACGAGATCGCTTTTCGTGGCGAGGGGCCCATGGCCGGGCACGATCTCGGTCTTGTCGTTGACCAGCTTCAGATACTGGGTAACCCCGGCGATCATGCCTTTGATGTTGCCGCCATTGGCGAAATCGATATTGGGATAACGGCCGAGCGTGACGATGTCGCCGGTCGACAGCACATTGATCTGCGGAAACCAGACGTAGCTATCGCCATCCGTATGAGCATTGGCGATATGACCGACGATCGCCGTACGGCCGCGGACGCGCAGGGTCAGCGTGCCCGCCTTATAGACCTTGGACGGCACTGCATCCGACGGCAAGCCGTCGGTGTGGTTGCCGGTAAGCCCGTTGGTCGTGCCCGCGAGCAGCCGCTTGCGTACGTTCTCCTGCGCGACGACGGTGACGCCTTCTTTGATGAAGAGCGCATCGCCCGAGGTGTGATCGGGATGGAAATGCGTGTTGACGATGTATTTGATCGGCTGCTGGCTCACCGCGGCGATCGCCGCCTTGATCTTGTCGTGCAGCGGGGCGAATTCGGCATCGACCATGATGATGCCGTTGCCGCCCGTAACGACCGTGATATTGCCGCCCGGGCCGAGGAGCATATAGGCGCCCTGGCCGAGATCCTTGGTGGTGATCTGCGCATTGGCGAGATCTTGCTGTTGTGCCTGGGCACCGCCGGCGAAAGCGATGACGGCTGCTGCCAAGATAGTCATTACTAAGCGTTTCATAGCGAAACTCTCCCCTTTTCCCCGTCGGCTATGGCCAGCCGGTCAGCAGGCCGCAACACACATTGCCGCGAGCGGGGGTCGGCAAGCAAGAGCGCATCCCCGCCCGCACGCCTCGCTAATGCGCGGCGCGCACGAATTCGGCAAGCGACCGGGCGAGGTGGTCGTCGGGGCTGCCGATGCTGCTGATTTCGGAAATGTGATTGTGACCCTTCACATAAACGAAGGCCGGGCACTTGCCGTCGCGCACGCAAAGACGGCCCGCGAAATCATAGGCCTCGGGCGCGAGGAAGACCGGATCGTATTCCGCGGTGACCATCATCAGCGGGACCTTGCTCTTCTCGAGGAATGGTCCCGGGACACGCGACGGAATGACGCTTGGATCGCCGTAATAGACTTGGTCCTGCTCGCGCACGCCCGACGGCCGTGACGCCGGCAGGCTCACCAGCACCGCCGCGGCGACACCCGGTCCCGATTTCGGATAGATGCGCTTGTCGAGCACATAACTCGCGACGAGATTGGCGCCGGCCGAATGGCCGATCAGCACGATGCGTTTCGGATCGCCGCCGTAATGCGCCGCGTTCTTCTTGAGAAAGGCGACCACCGCCGCGACATCTTCCGCTTCCGCCGGCCAGACCACTTTCGGCGCCAAGCGGTAATTGACGTTCACCGCCACCATGCCGTGCTGCGCGAGATAGCTCGGAACGTTGGCGTAGTCCTTCTTGTCGCCGTTGACGAAGCCGCCGCCATGCACGAAGACGGCGATCGGCAGGTTGCGCGCCTTGGCCGGCGTGTAGATATCGATCTTCTGCATCGGATCGTCGCCGTAAGCGACGTCGCTCGCGAGCGTGACCGAGGCCGGCGGCGTATACGATGCCAGACCCTTCATCAATTCGTTGGTCTTGGCGATCATCGGCCGGTCGAGCGTCGGGCCGAGGGCGGCGATGCCCTTCGCCACGTCGGGCGGCAGGCGTGCGATATCCGCTTGGCTCGCTCCGCTCCAGAGCAACGCCGCGCCGATCGAGGCCGCAGCGATCATCGTCTTCATCATCTCGTTCTTCCCCCTCAATCGGTCGCTCGTGCTTTCGTCGGCGACGATTACAGCGAGTTTAGTTCTGCGGCAAAAATACCACAGCTCAACCAATCCTGCGCGATGTAATCCAAACGTCATCCGTTTGTACAAGAAGCTTCATGCCGCCTTCCTAGGATCACCTCGCTGCGCTGCAAAAACGAAGCGCGGTTCGGCCGGGGAATCCATAGAACGAAGGATCAATGATGTCGCTCAAGTCGTATCTTCTGGGCAGCGCCGCGCTTTGCGGCGTGTTAACGGCGGTTGCGCCGGCCCACGCCCAAAGCAATGCCGCTCTCAACGGACAGATTCAAGCGCTGCAAGACCAAGTGCGCGCATTGAACCAGCAATTGCAGAATCTGCAGAGCCAAGTCGTGCAGACGCAGCGCAATGCGGCCGTGACCAGCGCCACCGTCGCCGATATGAAGGCGGCCCCGCCGGCCGCCGCGAGCGGCGTCGTGGTGTCGATGCCGAACAACCGGCCGACGCTCTCGAGCGCCGATGGCCGCAATTCGATCGCCGTGACCGGCCGCTTCCATTGGGATGTCGGCGATTACATGAGCGTCGATCCGCGGAATACGCGGGTCGGTCCGACCCAGCTCAACAGCGGCGAGAACGTCCGACGCGCCCGCCTCGGTGTCATCGGCAAGGTGCTCGGCGATTGGAACTACTCGCTGATCTACGATTTCGGCGGCTCGACCGATAACGGTCCGGGGACGCCCGGCAGCACCGGCGCCGCCGCGAGCGGCGGCGTCGAGACGGCGGAGCTTACCTATACCGGCTTCCGGCCGTTCGTTGTCGAGGGCGGCGTCGAGGACATCCCCTACACGCTCGACGAGGCGACCAGCTCGAACGACATCATGTTCATCGAGCGCTCTTCGTCGCAGGTGATCGCGGCCAATCTCGTCGCCGGCGACTTCCGCTCGAATTTCGGCGGCCACTGGAACAACGACCGGCTCTGGCTCGGCGCGTATTTCACCGGCCCCTCGACCGGCACGATCCACGGCGTCACCAACGGGGTTGCCCAGGAAATCGGCGCCACGCAGCGCGCGACCTATCAGATTCTGCAGAACGACCAGTATTCGCTGCATGTCGGCCTCGACGCTTCGGAGCTTCTGAAGCCCGAGACCACGGGCGGCGCGCGCGTCGTGACCAACTTCTCCGACCGGCCCGAGTTGCGTATCGATCCGACCTCGATCATCAATACCGGCACGCTCGGCAGCGCCACCAATCCGGTGACCGGCGCGCATGTCGTCGGCGCCGAACTCGCGGGCGGCTTCGGTCCGCTCTTCGCTCAGGCTGAATACTTCCACTACGGCGTCGATCGTCAGGGTCTCTCGACCGCGGATTTCGACGGCGGCTATCTTCAGGCGAGCTACACGCTCACGGGTGAGCATCGGAAGTACAATCCGGCGACCGGCGCCTATACCGGCATCTCGCCCGATCATCCCTTCGACCTCACACATTTCACCGAAGGGGCCTGGGGCGCACTCGAGCTCGGCGCGCGCTACAGCATCGTCGATCTCAACAGCAATTACTCATCGGGCCAGGTCACCAGCGCATCGAGCAACGCGGTTGCCGGCGGCAGGCAGCAAGTGTTCACGATCGGCGCGAACTGGTACGTGAACAACAACATCCGCTTCATGCTCGACTACCTGCACGGCAAGATCGACAAGCCGGAAGGTACGGCAGGCGTGGCGGGTGCGCCGCTCGGCAGCAATGTCGGCCTCAGCTACAACGCAATCGCACTGCGTACCCAAGTTGCCTGGTAGCTTTCCTCACTAATTTTTCCCCGCGGACCCCATGCCCGGCTGACGCAAGTCAGCCGGGCTTTTTTCATCGGACGAATTGCGATCAGCTCGGCGGGAAAAAGAGAAAATCCCATCCCGGCAAGGGGAAGCCCTTCGCATCGCGATATTGTTCGTAACCGTCATAGGTGCGCGCGACGGGTGCGCTGCCCGTGCCGGCGCCGGCGGTGGCGTTATCGACCATATTCGGTGAAGCCGCGAATGCCGGTGCGGCCGACACGCCCATGCTGGCGGCAACGAAGCTGGCAAGAGCAAATGCGTAGGTAGCGTAGGGCTTGGACATAGATGTCTCCTGGTTGGGTTACGAGGCGGAAGGAGAAGCGCTCCGTCGCTCTCGTCATCGAAACCGCATCGCGCGGCGCTTTATTCCCGGCCTGGGCCGCTTTCATCGGCGCAGGCGCGCGGAATAAATTCGCCGCGCGTTGAGTTCTGCACGATGTCGTTGCAGATCGGCTGCGACTTCATCGAATGGAGAACACATCCATGTCACGGACCCACCGCTGGACCGTCGTCCTCGCCACCATCGCGTTGCAGAGCGTCGCGACGCTCGCGGACGCCTCGAGTGCCTTCGCACATGACGCCAACGTCAATGTCGATGGCCGCTATCATTCCGTCACCAATGGCATCGCCGACTACGATGGCTTCGACCGCTTCCGCGATCCAAGCGGGCAACCGTTGCCGGGCTGGCAACAGATTCTCAGCAACAAAGGCTGACCTCGAGACTGCGTCGGCACGGCGTGTCACGCCGTGCCGCGCGGCGCGCCACAGCATGATCGCGGCGCGCGATTTTATTCCAGAATTATTTTCCCAGCCTTCCTGAATAGCACCGCCACTGCATCGGTCTTGGTCCCCGAAGCGCCGTCATTCTTCCGCATGACAGCGCGCGCACCTCCAAGGGGGAAAGCCGATGCCGACCACATGCGCCGCCTATCGCTTCACGCATGCGCTATCGTGCCTCGCGGCAATCGCATTGTTTGCCGTCCCGGCCTTTGCGCAAATCATGCCCTCACCCGCCCCGCTTTATCCGCGCGATGCGCTGCAGCCGCTCCATTACAAGGACGGCAATGGACCGGGCGCGAGTTATCTGCAGCGATGGTTGCCGTCCGATTATGGATGCCCCGTCGCCGCGCAAGGCGGCGATCCGGTTAGTCAATACACCAATCCGCTCAAATGCATTACCCTCGGCAAGAGCGGCGATTCCTTTGTCACGCTCAATGGCACGGAGCGTCTGCGCAACGAGGATGTGTCCCATACCAATTTACACGTCACCGCGACGACAAACGTCAACGGCTCGCCAGGCCGCAATACGACGCTCAATCAGACCGAACGCTACATGACGCATTCGGCGGTCGGCGCCGATCTTCACATCACCGATCATTTCCGCGCTTACGGCCAGATCGACAACGCGACCCAATCGGGTCGGCAGATCCAAGGCGGACCGCAGGCTACCAACCGCAATACGCTTTCGTTGATGGATCTCTTCGGCGAAGGACGCATCAAACTCGGCGAGACACAAACGGCGCTTCCGGGCATCGAGAACACGGTTCTTGGCTTGCGCTTCGGGCGTGAGAACACCGGCTTTGGCAGCGACAATTATTGGAATACCGTCAACGGCGGCACCAACCTCGCCGCCGGCGCGCTCGACGGCGTGCGTGCCTTTGCCGATCAGGGCGGACGACGCCTCGATCTGTTCGCCTATCACTTCGTCAACACGGTGAATTTCGATCCGCACGGCGGACGCGAGCCCTTTCTCGATCACGATAACGCGAAGCAGTTGCTGTGGGGCGCTTATTTCAGCAATGACCTGCCGCGCTCGTCCGTGCTCGGCATGGATACGAAGATCGGCATCGATGCGTTCTACTACGGCTACAGCAATGGCGCCGCGCAATACACGAACCGCGCTCTTCTCAAGAATCCCGCATCGCTCGCCATCGCGCCCGCGGGCGCGAGCTTCGTCACCGCGCATGACGATCGGCACAGCCTCGGGCTGCGCTTCTTCGGCGATATCGGTCCATTCGATGCGGATTGGTCGGGCGTGATCCAACGCGGCTCGTTCGGGGCACGTTCCGTCGAAGCTTGGGCCTTTCACACCAGCACCGGCTACAACCTAGCTCTGCCCTGGAAGCCTTGGATCGGGCTGTGGTTCGACGGCGCTTCCGGCGGTGTCGGACGCGATACGATCTCGACCTTCCAACCAATGCGGCAGAACGCCTTCGCGATCAGCACGATCTCGGTCTCGCAGGCGCTCAGCAACGTCATCGACGTCTCGCCGCGCCTTGCGCTTGCGCCGACATTCGATATTGGAGGATTCCACGTCGAGAAACTCAGCGTCTCCTTCTGGTACTCGCTTTACTTCCGGCAGAACCAAAACGACGCGGTTTATGGCGGCACGACCTTCGGCAATCAGACCGCGACAAGCGTCAACCCCTATCAGGCGACTGCCGCGACGCGCGGCCAATTCATCGGCCAACAGCCGAACATCCGCCTCGCCTGGGCGTTCGCGCCGCATTTCAGCTACGGACTCGACCTCGCCTATCAGTTCCAAGGGCGAGCCCTGAAAGCGGTCGGCGCCAAGGACACCCTCTACATCCGCAATCAGGTCGCCTTCGACTTCTAATCCGATTTTGCCGCGTTCGACGCGTTCGTCACCAATCGCTCGCCAGCGCCGCCGGGCCATAAAATTATTTGATCGCGCGAATAAAAGCAGCGCGAAAGCGATCTCTTCCCGGACAGATAGGAGGTCACGGGTGTGACGATCGAGATGTCATCCGTTTGGCGTGCCGCGGCGCGCCAACGTCAAAGAGGAGCAATGATGGCTGATTCCAAAGCGCGCCGCTTCGAGCAGCTGGTCATGCCGCATCTCGATTCCGCTTACAACCTCGCGCGCTACCTTACACGAAGCGATGCGGATGCACAGGATGTGGTGCAGGAAGCGTGTCTGCGCGCCTTCAAGTACTTCGACGGATTCGATGGCCAATACGCGAATGCGTGGTTGCTCAAGATCGTCCGCAATACCTGCTTCAGCTGGCTGAAAGAAAATCGTGCTCCGGAAGAGGTCCTTACCGTCGACGACGATCTGGACGAGATCGATCGCGATCAGGCGGCGATGTCGATGAACGCGCGCGGTCTCGGCCGCAGCCCCGAAGAGCTGGTCGGCATCCGGCGCGATACGGAACGCCTCAATCGAGCCATCGAAGCGCTGCTGCCGGCTTACCGCGAAATCCTGATCCTGCGCGAGATGGATGATTTCTCTTATCGCGAGATCGCCGATATCGTCGGCGTCCCGATCGGGACCGTTATGTCGCGCTTGGCGCGCGCTCGCGGGCTGTTGCAAGCCGCCCTACGAAATACCGCCGCTAGGAGTATGGCGCAATGAAATGCGAGGATTTCGACACTCTCCGCGATCCCTATCTCGATCGCGAGCTCGATGGCGCCACCGTTGCGCAGATCGATGCGCACCTTCTGCTTTGCGCAACTTGCGGGGTCGTGGATCAGGAAGCCCGCGGGCTGCGGGACGAGTTGCGCACCACGGCCCGCCGCTACCGCGCGCCGCCGCAGTTGCGGGAGCGCATCCGACGGGCAATCGCGCCGCGCCCGCGAGCGTTCGCCAATCTGCGCCATCTTGCGACCGGATGGAGCCCGATCGCCGTCGCTGCATCGCTGATGCTGACCATCGCGCTCAGCTCGGGTATCACCGCCGACTATCTCGGCGGCGCGAGCGACAATCGTGTCGTCGACGATGTGATCGCGAGCCACATCCGCTCGTTGATGGCCGATCACCTCATCGACGTGGCGTCTTCCGATCGGCACACGGTAAAGCCCTGGTTTAACGGCAAACTCGATGTGTCGCCGCCGGCGGTCGATCTGGCGGCCTCAGGATTTCCACTGCTCGGCGGCCGGCTGGACTATGTCGACGAGCGGCCTTGCGCGGCGCTGGTCTATCGACACGACAAACACGTGATCAACGTGCTCGTCTGGGCGCATGAGGGTGCCAACACCCCCGCAACGGAGTCATATTCCCGCCAAGGCTACAATCTGATTCACGTCGCCGGCGATGCGCTGGATTATTGGGTCGTCTCCGACCTCAACCGAGGCGAATTGAACGAATTCACCACCCGCCTATTCGTGGCCGCGCGCGATAGCGACAATCCGGGCTAACCCCGCGTAGACGAGAGCGCGCGGGTCGTGTCGCATAAAATTGTTGCACTTAGATAACCAATGCATCATTCTCGCCCCGCAGCGGCAAAACCCGGCGGGCCCTGAGGCTCAGCCGCGGCGACCGCCAGCAGGGAGGCTGACCTTCTGGGTCGCGAAGCGGCTAGTTAGGTCACGCTGTCGTCGCGGCCGCGTATAGCGCGGTCGCGACGCGGCGGCCTTGCCGTTCCTATCCGACGATGATCAAATCGCGGCGGAAGGAAGAAAGATGACACGTACAACCTTTGCGCGCCGGATCGGGCTGCCCACACTGGTCGCTGCAATCACGCTGGTCGGCAGCGCGCTCGGCGCCCAGCCCGGGATTGCCGCGGACAAGATCAAGATCGGCACGGTCCATTCGGCTGGCGGCGCATCTGTCTTTGTCGCCATGGCCAAGGGCTTCTTCGAGGAGCAAGGCCTCGACGCCGAACTCGTCTTCTTCAATGCCGCCGCGCCCATCGCCGTCGCGGCGGCTGCCGGCGACATCGATTTCGGCACCACGGCACTGACCGCGGCGTTCTGCAATCTCGCCAATCAAGGCTCGCTCAAGGTCATCGCCTCGGGTGGCTGGGAATGGCCGGGCTTCCAGACCATCGGCTTTCTCGTCTCGAATCAGGCCTATGCGGCCGGGCTCCACGGCTTCGCGGACATGAAGGGCCACTCCGTCGGCATCACGCAGCGCGGCACGCCCCTCGAATTCGACCTTGCCATGGTCCTGAAGAAAAACGGTACCTCGACAAACGACATCAAAGTCGTGTCGCTGCAATCGAACCAGAACGTCGCCTCCTCGCTCAAAGGCGGCGAAGTCGATACCGGTGTGCAGACCGTCGCCAACATCCTGCCTCTGGTGCAGCGCGGCGATGCCAAGCTGCTCGGCTGGGTGGTCGATCAGCTCGGTCCCGGCCAAAACACCGTCACTTTCGCCAACAGCAGGGTGATCAAGGATCGTCCCGATGTCGTAAAGCGTTTCATCGCCGCTTTCGCCAAAGGCGGCCAGGCCTGGGATGCCGGCTTCATGGATGCGCAGGGCAAGCGCGCCGATCAGCCGAGCGCGCCCGAGATGGTCGGCATCGTCGCCAAGACGCTCGAGGAAAAGCCCGAGATCATCGCGCAAGGTGTCGGCTACTTCGATCCGCAAAACCGGATCGTCATGCAAGATTTACAAGATGTGCTCGATTGGTATCTCGAGAACAGCCAGCTCAAGATCCAGATGCAGGCGCAAAAGCTCGTCGATGCCAACTTCGCCATCGAGGCAAAGCGGCCCTTCGCCAACGTACCGAAGTGAACTGCCGGCGGCTTACTCCGCTGCTTCCTTTTGCGGCTCGGGCACCTTGTCGCGCATCGTGACGAATTCCTCGGACGCCGTCGGATGCACCGCCATGGTCGCATCGAATTGCTGCTTGGTCGCGCCGCAGATGATCGCCACGGCGAGGCATTGCACGATTTCGGGCGCGTCGACGCCGACCATGTGCACGCCGAGCACTTTCTGCGTCGGCCGGTCGACGACCAGCTTCATCATCGTCCGCTCCTCGCGGCCCGACAGCGTGTTCTTCATCGGCCGGAAGCGCGCGCGATAGATGTCGAGCGTGTGGCCCTTATGCCGCGCCAGCGTCTCCGACATCCCGACCGTCGCCACGGGCGGCTGGCTGAACACCGCGGTCGCGACGTTCTCGTGCGAGATCGTCATCGGATTGTTGTTGTAGAGCGTCTCGGCGATGGCGCGGCCCTCCGCGATCGCGACGGGCGTCAAGTTCAGCCGGTCCGTGACGTCGCCGATCGCATAAATGTTCGGCACGGAAGTGCGCGACCACTCATCGACGATCACGCGGCGATCCTGGTGCAGCTTCACGCCGACTTCTTCCAGCCCGATGCCTTTGACATTGGGCTGGCGGCCGGTCGCATACATGATTACATCGGCCGACAAGTCCTCGCCCGTCTTGGTGCGCGCGACGATGCCGTCGACGACCTTGGTGATACTTTCGATCTCGGTACGGTTGCGAATGGTGATGCCGCGCTGAGTCATCTCCTTGGCGATATCGGTACGGATATCGTCATCGAAGCCGAAGAGAATCTGGTCGCGTCGGCACGCCACCGTCACGTCCGCCTTGACGCCGGAGAAGATGTTCGCGAATTCGAGCGCGATATAGCCGCCACCGACGATGATGATGCGGCGCGGCAGTTGCGGCAGCTCGAGCGCCTCATTCGAGGTGATGGCGTGCTCGATGCCGGGGATCGGCGGCATGTCGGGATGCGAGCCGGTAGCGACGATGACGGTCTCCGCCGTGACGCGCTTGCCGTTGCTGAGCTCAATCGTGTGCGCGTCGAGGAGAGTGGCACGCGCCTCATAGAGCGTGCAGTCCTTCAAGAGATTGCGATAGATGCCCTCGAGCCGGTCGAGCTCCTTGTTCTTGTTGGCGATGAGGGTCGGCCAGTCGAAGCGTGGCGGCGCGACCGTCCAGCCGTAACCCCGCGCATCCTCGAACGCATCGGCAAATTGCGCGCCATAGACCAACAGCTTCTTCGGCACGCAGCCGCGCATGACGCAGGTGCCGCCGATCCGGCTGTTCTCGGCGATGCCGACCTTCACGCCATAGGACGCGGCGCGGCGCGATCCCGCCACACCGCCCGATCCGGCGCCGATGGTGAAAAGGTCGAAATCGTATTTGGCCATCGAACAAGCTCCCGGGCGAATTACTACTGCCGCACTTACCGAAGAGAGGAACACCCTTCCTAGCACAGACAGGCGCGATTTGAACAAGCCCGGCAGCCGCGGCGTGGGCAACCATGCGCCCGTGATCTGGCGAGAAATTAGCGCTATGAAGGGGCAGCCGCCGCCTCATAGCGAGGGAGCAACAACATGGCCGATACGGCTCGTTTAACCGAACTCGAAGCGCAAATCGCCCTGGCCCGCGAAAATCTTCGCGACCTGGCCGAAGAGGCCGCCGCCCGCTCCGGTGCCGCGGATGACAATCTCGACGCCGAGCGGATCGCAATCTTGGACGCGAAGCTCGCCCAACTCATCAAGGAGCGCGACGTGCTCCAAAAGAGCTAGGCGACGCGCTTCAGCATCTTCCCCGCCAGCGCGCCGGTGTGCTCGGCGTGATCAACGGTGACGACGCCGTTGACCAGCACGGTCGTCGCTTTGCCGGCAGGATATTGATGCGGGTCGTCATAGGTCGCGCGCTCGGCGAATTCGGCGGGATCGAAAATCGTCACATCGGCGCCGTAGCCAGGTTCGAGCAGCCCGCGATCGGTGAAGCCGAGCGAGCGCGCCGAAAGCCCGGTCATCTTCCGGACCGCGCGCGGCAGATCGACGAGCTTCAGGTCGCGGCAGTAATGGCCGAGGATGCGCGGAAAGGTGCCGTAGAAGCGCGGATGCGGCCGGCCCTGTCCCGTCGTGCCGTAAGGCGCGACGCAATTCCCGTCCGATCCAACCGAGACATGCGGCGAGCGGATCATCGTCTGGATATCGTCTTCCGAGATCGAATCGACCAGCACGCGGGTCGCGCATTTATCCTCGATCAGGTAATCGCAAACGCGATCGACCGGATCGACGCCGCGCTCCGCCGCCAGCGCGCTCATGAACTTGCCGGCGAATTGCGGCGTGTTCGGGCTCACCGAGATGCGGATCGCCTCCCAATTCTTGATGCGGCCGAAATTGTTGAGGCCGTGTCTTTCGATTTCCGCGCGCATCCGCGCGCGGTTCTCTGAACTACCGAGGCGGGTCATCATCTCGCCGAGATCGTCGCTCTGCACCCAGCGCGGCAATAAATTCTTCAACGGATTGCTCGCCGCCGTGTAGGGATATTGATCGCAATCGATCGCGACACCCGCGCCGCGCGCCGCGTCGATCCGCTCCAGCATCTCGTCGGCGCGGCCCCAATTGTCGAGGCCGGAGAGCTTCATATGCACGACCTGGACATGGACATGCGCTTCGCGCCCGACCGCGATCGCCTCGTCGAGCGCCTCGAACACGGCATTGGCCTCGTCGCGCAGATGCGTGAAATAGCGCCCGCCTTTGGCGCGCACGATCTTCGCCAGCGCGATCACCTCGTCGGTCGCGGCGAAAGCGCCCGGCGGCGTGAACAGTCCGGTCGAGAGGCCGTAGGCGCCGGCGTCCAGCGATTGCGTCAGCAGTGCCGCCATGGCTTCGAACTCGTCGCTCGAGGCTTGGCGGTTGGCGAGGCCCATCACCATCAGCCGCAGCGTGTTGTGCCCGACCAGCGGCACGAGATTGGTCGAAGTCGCGGGAAAGCCGTCGAGATAATCGCTGTAGCTTTGATCGATGAATTTGATCCACGGCGCGCTCGGCGAGAGATAGTCGCGCAGCAGGCCGGCTTTGCCCGGCAGCACCGGCGCGCAGGAATAGCCGCAATGGCCGATCACTTCGGTGGTGACGCCCTGGCGGATCTTGCTCTCCGCCCTGGGATTGATCGGCAGGGTCCAGTCCGAATGCGTCTTGATGTCGATGAAACCGGGCGCGACGACAAGCCCGCGCGCATCGATGACCCGCGCCGCCTCGGTCTCAAGCTTCGGTGCGATCGCGGCAATGCGGCCGTCCGCGATCGCGATATCGGCCGCCACCGCCGGCGCGCCGCTGCCGTCGATGACCTCGCCGCCGCGGATCAAGATATCGGCTTTGGACATGCGCCCAATCTAGCGGATAAAATCACGGCGGTTTAGGGAGGGTCGGATGCTGTCGAAAGAAGACAACGAGCGGATCACGCGCGTCGGGCCGGGCACGCCGATGGGCGAGATGCTGCGCGAATGCTGGACGCCGGCGCTACGCTCGGCCTCGCTGATCGCCGACGGCGCGCCGAAGCAATTCCGCCTGCTCGGCGAGGATCTCGTCGCCTTCCGCGCCACCGACGGCCGCGTCGGCGTGCTCGCGCGGCAGTGCCCGCATCGCTGCTCCTCGCTCGCCCTCGCGCGCAACGAGGAGAACGGCCTCCGGTGCATCTTCCATGGCTGGAAATTCGATGTGTCGGGCAAATGTGTCGATGCGCCGACCGAGCCGGCCGATCGCCGCCAGGCTTTCGCCGCCACCGTGCCGGTGACGCATTATCCGGCGCGCGAGGCCGGCGGCATGGTCTGGATCTATATGGGCCGGCGCGCGACCCTGCCCGATTTCTACGATTTCGAATTTCACCATCCGCCGGCCGATGCGCTGCTGCGCTGCGCGATCGTGCATGGCAATTGGCTGCAAGGCTTCGAAGGCCAGCTCGATTCAGCGCATCTCAATTTCCTGCACAGCTCCTCGGTGCCGGGTCGCTCCAATGCCGCCAGCACCGGGCGGATGGTCGCGTCCGATACGGCGCCGCGTTTCGAATTCATCGACAAGCCCTATGGCTTCCGCGAGGCGGCGCTGCGCAACGTGCCGGACGGCTCGATCTATGCGCGTATCCGCGAGGTCGTGCTGCCCTATTTCTCTTTCATCCCGGGCAATCACGGCGAGCCGCGCTTCGTCGTCGCGGTCGTGCCGATCGACGACGAATGGAGCGCGCATTGGTATTACTACATGCATCCGTTCGGCCCGGTGCCCGATTGGTATCGCCAACAGGCGCTCGACCGCAGCGGGCCGGATCACGACGATTTCGCCGCCGATCGCGGCGACATGACGAATAGCTGGCATCAGGACCGCAACGCGATGGCCGGCGGCCATTTCAGCGGCATGCTCAAGAATTTCGTCTATGAGGACTTCATCATCGAGGAATCGATGGGCCCCATTGCCGACCGCAGCCGCGAATTCCTGGGGTCGAGCGACGCAGTAATCGTGCGCGCGCGGCGGCTCTTCTTCAAGGCGCTCGACGAGCACGCCGCCAACGGCAAGCTGCCTTTCGGCCTCGACCAGGCGATCGACTACCGCGCGATCCGGGCGCTCGCCATCCGTTTCCCGCGCGATACCGATTGGCGGCAGCTCGATCTCAAGAATCCGCCGGGCGACGAATTCCGCCTCTCCGACGCGAGCTGAGACGGCGGCGGCAAAAAATAAGCGGGGCGCGGCCCTGGTCAGACCGCGCCCCACCTGGGCACCAACCACAACTCTGTCTAGATCATTTGGCCAAGATCAGCTTGCCTCCGCCAAGGCCGCTTGGCTGGGTATGCCGGCTTCTCCCTGAGCCCGGCGGCGTGCCGGGAAGCTGATGACCGCCGCCGTGTCGCGTACGGCCGAGGCCGTATCGAAATGCGCGATCGTCAGGTGGCGCTCGGCGCCGACGCCCTCGACCGCAATGATCGCGTCGTGACCATTGGCGACCGCTTCGTCGCGCAGCGCCCAGGCGCCGGCCGACGCGACCTTATGATCGGACGCATTCGTGTGGTGGCGACGGAACATGGCCCGCGCGTGCGGACCGTCAACGATAAGCGGGTTTTTGAGATCGAGCATCTTCCAGCGATGCGCGCCAAGCTGGGTGCTATGCGCGGCGCCGACGTAATAGGTGCCGATGCCAAGCAGCAGACACGGCGCTTGGCGTGGCCTCACCATCATCTTCAGCATGGGTTTGCCTTTCTTCAAAATCAGTGACAACGGTTGACTCCTTTGCGGCACGATCCCTCACAAAGCCCCCGGTGGAAGAGCGCGCGCGATCGATGCTGAAATGAGTACCGCCCAATTGCGGCAACAACTGGCCCAATTTGGGGTACGACGCGGATTACAGATTCAATTACAGATAAATCGAACGCGTCGCCTTGCGCGCGGTGCAGGTTTATTAACCATGATTACCGAGACGTAAATATCACGCGTTCGGGCTGCCCCGGTTTTACATGCCGCCGAGGCAGAGATATTTGATCGCGAGATATTCATCGATGCCGTATTTCGAGCCTTCGCGGCCGAAGCCGGATTCCTTCACGCCGCCAAACGGCGCGACCTCGGTCGAGATGATGCCTTCGTTGATGCCGATGATGCCGAATTCCAGCGCCTCGGCGACGCGCCAGATGCGTTTGACGTCCTCGCCGTAGAAATAGGCGGCGAGACCGTATTCGGTGTCGTTGGCCATCGCGACGGCTTCTTCCTCGCGGCCGAAGCGGAAAAGCGGCGCGACCGGCCCGAAGGTCTCCTCGCGCGCGATCTTCATCTGCGTCGTCACATTGGCGAGCACCGTCGGCTCATAGAACGTGCCGCCGCGCTGATGGCGCTTGCCGCCCAGCACGACGTGCGCGCCCTTGGCGACGGCATCGGCGACGTGGTCCTCGACCTTGGCGAGGCCGGCAGGATCGATCAGCGGCCCGATCATCGTGCCCTCTTCCGCGCCGGCGCCGACCTTCAGCCCTTTGACCGCATTGGCGAGGCGCGCCGCGAAATCATCGTGGACGGCATCCTGCACCAGAATGCGGTTGGCGCAGACGCAGGTTTGGCCGGCGTTGCGGTATTTGCTCGCGATCGCGCCTTTGACCGCGGCATCGAGATCGGCATCGTCGAAGACGATGAACGGCGCATTGCCGCCCAATTCGAGCGACAGTTTCTTCACCGTACCCGCGCATTGCGCCATCAGCAGCTTGCCGATCTCGGTCGAGCCGGTGAAGCTGAGCTTGCGCACACTCGGATTGCTGGTGAGCTCGGCGCCGATCGCCTTGGCGTCGCCGGTGACGCAGGAATAGACGCCTTTCGGCACGCCGGCTCGCTCGGCCAGCTCGCACAGCGCCAGCGCCGAGAACGGCGTCTGCTCTGCCGGCTTCACCACCATGGTGCAGCCCGCCGCCAGTGCCGGCCCGGCCTTGCGCGTGATCATCGCCGCCGGGAAATTCCACGGCGTGATCGCGGCGCAAACGCCGATCGGCTGTTTCAGCACGACGATGCGGCGGTCGCGGGTGAAGCCCGGGATGACATCGCCATAGACGCGCTTCGCTTCCTCGCCGAACCATTCGATGAAGGACGCGGCATAAGCGATCTCGCCGCGCGATTCCGCCAGCGGCTTGCCCTGCTCCGCCGTCATGAGCTGCGCCAGATCTTCCTGGTTGGCCATCATCAGATCGGCCCATTTGCGGAGGATCGCCGCGCGCTCCTTGCCGGTGCGCGCGCGCCAATCGATCAGCGCACGCTCGGCCGCCGCGATCGCGCGCCGCGTCTCAACCGCGCCGCAATCGGGCGCGGCGCCGAGCGTGCTGTCGTCGGCTGGGTTGTTGACCGTGAAGCTTTTGCGGCTGTCGGCTTCGACCCATTGCCCGTCGATATAGGCTTGCTGGCGGAAGAGCTTCGGGTCTTTGAGCTGCATTTTTCCTCCTGCGAGCGCGACCTAAAAGGTCAAGTATCCACCACGACGCCGCTGCGCGCGGTGATCGCATTGAGACGGTGGAGTACGCCAAGGATCACGGCGTAGACGATGTAGATGTAAAAGAAATAATTGACGACCGGGATCAGCGACAGGATCACCCAGAGCGCGACATGTTTGTTCAAGGCGCGGGCGATGAAGCCGTTGCCGACCGCGAGCGCGATCCACAACGCGATCAACACGACAAGAACGGGCAAAGACGGAGCGAACGAACTGTAATCCGGATCCATGTGCAATCTCCTCCAGAAACCCCTTTTTCGGTGCCGTCAGCTTACTCAACCGCGCGGCTTTCGGCGAGGTTCCGCCGGGGTCACACCGCGATCTCTCGCGAAAAAGCAAAAGGCCGTAAGCGGCGTGCTTACGGCCTTTTTCGATCGGACCGGTCGCGCCGGCTATTCCGCCGCTTTGCGCTGGCTGTCGTTGATCGCCGCCCAGACGCGCTGCGGCGTCGCCGGCATCGGCACATCGGCGATGCCGTAGCCCTGCAGCGCATCGAGGATCGCGTTCATCACCGTCGGCGTCGAGGCGACGGTGCCACCCTCGCCCACGCCCTTCACACCCAGCGGATTCGACTTCGACGCCACCGGGCTGAAATCGACGCTGATCGACGGCATGTTGTCGGCGCGCGGAATGCCGTAATCCATCAGCGAGCCGGTCAGGAACGAGCCGTTCTCGTCATGGATGATGTCCTCGAGCAGCGCCTGGCCGACGCCCTGCACCACGCCGCCATGGATCTGGCCTTGCGCCAGCAGCGGATTGATGACCGTGCCGATATCGTCGACCACGGTGTAGCGGTCGATCTCCACCGAGCCGGTGTCGCCGTCGATCTCGACCTCGCAGATATGGCAGCCATTGGGAAAGCTCGGCACGTTCGCGGAGAACGCGCCCGCGCCGGTCAGGCCGACACCGAGCTCCGCCGGAATGCCGACGGGGATGAAGGACATCGCCGCGACCTTCATCAGCGGCATCGCTTTGTCGGTGCCGGCGATGGTGAATTTGCCGTCGGCGAAAGTGATGTCGGAGGGGCTCGCTTCCATGAAATGCGCCGCCCATTTCTTGCCCTTCTCGATGACCTCGTCGGCCGCCGCGCGCAGCGCCGAGCCGCCGACCATCATCGAGCGCGAGGCATAGGTGCCGCGGCCGGCCGCGACCTGATCGGTATCGCCCTGGACGAGGCGTACCTTGTCGATCGGCATGCCGAGCCAACCCGCCACCATCTGCGGATAGACCGTCTCGTGGCCCTGGCCGTGGCTGAACGTACCCGCATGCACGACGCAATTGCCCGACGGATCGAAGCGGATCTCCATCCGGTCGTTGAAGATGCCGGTATTGTCGATATAGGCAACGATGCTGCGGCCGCGCGTCTTGCCCGCCTTCTCGCTTGCCGTCTTGCGCGCTTCATAGCCGCTCCAATCGGCAAGACCTTGCGCCTTGTTCATTGCCGCCGTGAAGTCGCCGGTGTCGTAGGTCCAGCCGGTCTTGCTGGCGTAAGGCATCGCCGCCGGCTGAATGAAGTTCTTCTTGCGGATCTCGGCGCGGTCGATCTTCATCTCATGCGCCGCCTGATCGATCAGGCGCTCCATGATGTAGACCGCTTCCGGACGGCCGGCGCCGCGATAGGGAATGGTCGGCGGCGTGTTGGTGAAGACGGCGCTGTTGAAGACGGCCACCGCCGGAATGTCGTAGACCGATGGCGCCAGCTTCATGACGAACATCACCGGCACGATGCCCGAGCCTTCGATATAGGCGCCGACATTGTGGAAGCCCTTCCAGCGCAGCGCGAGGAACTTGCCTTCGGCGTCGAGCGCGAGCTCGGCCGAGACATGCAAGTCGCGGCCCTGATCGTCGCCGAGCAAGGCCTCGGAGCGGTTCGGGATCCATTTGACCGGCCGGCCGACACGCTTGGCCGCCCAAGGAACAATCACTTCTTCCGGATAGAGATTGCCCTTCATGCCGAAGCCGCCGCCGACATCCTTGGCGATGACGCGGAACGAACCCTCCGGCAGATGCATCAGATGCGACAGGCCATGACGCAACCCATGCGGATTCTGGGTCGAGGAATAAACCGTGAAACGCTCGGTGCCGCTGTCGTATTCGGCAAGGCAGCCGCGCGGCTCCATCGTGAAAGCGTTGAGCCGGTTGTTGAAGAGATCGAGCTTCGTGACATGCGCCGCCTTGGCGAAAGCCGGATCGACGGCGTCGACATTGCCCATGCGCAAGGTGAAGCAGATATTCTTCGGGCTCTCGGCGTAGACCTGCGCCGCGCCCTCCTTCACCGCGTCGATGGCACGGACGACGACCGGCAATTCCTCATACTCGATGTTGACCAGATCGACCGCGTCGCGCGCCTGCGCCTCGGTCTCGGCGATGACGATGGCGACACGCTCGCCGACATAGCGCACGCGCTCGACCGCGAGTGGGAAATGCTGGCTGCGATAGCCTTTCGGCCCGCCGAAATCCTCGGGCATGGCTTCGGCCATGATCGGGCCGTTCTTGTCGGCGACGTAATCCTTGCCCGTCAGCACCGCGACCATGCCGGGCATCTTCATCGCCTCGGTGGCGTCGATCGATTTGATCGTGGCATGGGCATGGGGCGAAAAGATGAAGACGCCATGCGTCTGCCGGTGCAGATCGATATCGGCGACGTATTTGCCCCGCCCGGTCAGGAGACGCGGGTCTTCCTTGCGGGTGACGGGTTGTCCGATGCCGAAAGCCATGGGGTTCCTCCCTATCCGCGGGCTCACGAAGAGACGCCGCGCCGATGCCGGCGGATTGTTGCAGGGGGCTAAGGGGAAGGCAAGCGAACGCACCGGGCCATGGCGGGCGTCTGCCGCCTTATCTGTCAGCCGCGCATTGCCCGGGCCAGGGCGGCCGCCGCATCCTGCACCGGCATAAAGAGGCGCAAAGAGCGGCTGGGGAAGGAGACGAAGCCGAAAGCGCGATAGAAGGCTGCGGCATCCTCGTCCATCGCCTCGACCACAATGGCGAAAACCGCGAGGGTGCGCGCGGCGTCGAGCACACGACGGATCGCATCGGCCAGCAGCAAGCCGCCGATGCCCTGGCCGCGCAAGCGGCGGTCGCGCGCCAACCGTCCAATTAACGCGGCAGGAATCAACCCGTAGCGCGGCAGACGCTTCGCCCAGGCGGACGGCAGATCGCCGATCGCCAGCGTGAAGGCGCTGAGGCTATAGAAACCGGCGACGCCGAGGCGATCGTCGACCGCCACGAAGACGCGCGCGACGCTACGCCGCTCGTCCTGTCCGGCGCGGTGAGTGAACCATTCGTCGAGCGCAGCCACACCGCAGGAAAAATCGCCACGATCGTGCCTGGCGAGCGGCTCGATCGCCGTGATCATCGGAAGATGTCAGCCGAAGAGTCGGCGATGACGCCTGAGAGCTTCGACCAACCGCGCCGATGGGCGCGGCTTCCGATCCAGTGCCGCAAGGAAGGCGTCGCGATCGACGCCAGCAAGGGCCATGCGCTGGTGCTCGTCCAAGAGACGACGGGCGCCCTCATAGGCAAGATCGCCGGCAGCCAGCCCGGTCACCGTCATCGCTTCGCGAATGACTCTTTTCGCCGAAGGAGCGACGCGCAACTCAAGCCGCTCCGATTTCAGTTCTCGGCGCGGGAGCGCGGGCTTTTTGCGGGTAGAGGGCATGGTCAATTTCCTTCGGGGCCGTTGTACGGCATTTCGCCGTGCAAAACAAGAATCGCCTCGCGCGCCCGGCCTCGTGTCTCCTCAAAACCCGATGCTGATCCGTCCCCGTGTCCCGCCCGCCTCGAGGCGGCGATGGGCTTCGGCGGCTTGCTCGGGCTTGTAGCTCCCGGCGACGCGCAAGGTGAGCTTGCCCTCGTCCACCAATTGCCGCAGCCGGTCGAGTTTGTCGTGCTCGAAGACGTAGGCCGCGACCGAGATCGTGCTGAAGCGGATGTCGCGCGTCGGCACGCCCTGGAAGCCGCGCACCGAAGCAAACGCGCCGCCGTCCTTGACCGCCGCGATGACCTTCTCTTTCAGCACGGCGCCGTCGGCGAGCCCGTCGACGCCGTGCGCGAAATGCTGGCGAATGCGCTGCGCGACATCGTCGCCACGCCGGACAACGACATCGGCGCCCAATGATTTGACCAGCGCTTCGTCTTTTTCCGACGCATCGGCGATCACCGTCAGCCCTTCGGCCTTGGCAAGCTGCACGACATAGCCGCCATAGGCGCCGGCCGCGCCGGTGACCGCGATCGCCTGCCCCGGCTTCAAGCCCAGCTTATCGAGCGTCTGACGCGCGGTGAGCCCGTTCATCGGCAGGCTCGCGGCTTCGGCATGCGACTTGGCTTTGGGCGCCAGAACGACGGAGCGCGCATCGAGCACGATCTGCTCGCGATAGGCGCCGTGACTGCCTTTCGGCACCACGATCGCCAGAACCGCGTCGCCGATTTTGAGCCCGCTGACGCCGGCGCCGACCTCGTCGATCACGCCTGCGGCTTCCATGCCCGGAATGTAGGGCGGCGGCACGTCCTTCAACTGCTCGGCGCGCGATCCGTTGCGCAGAAAGGTATCGGTCGGATTGACCGTCGCCGCGTGATTGCGGAGGCGCACCTGCCCCGCCCCGGCATACGCTTCCGGCAGATCGATGACTTGAAGAACTTCGGGTCCGCCGAATTTCAAAACGCCGACTGCACGCATCGCTCGCCTCCGCCCTTGAGATATTCGTTGCACCCGACGATAGCGCAAAACCGCACTCAGCGTGCGAAGACCTCCTTGAGGTAGCTCGCCGTAGCGGCTTGCGATTCGGTGTTTGCGTGCCGCTCCTCGTCGTTCTGCGGCTCGGCCGTGAAATTGTGGGTCGTGCCGCTATAGAGCCGCAATTCCCAGCCGATTTTGTTGGCCGTCATTTCGCTCGTCAGGCGAAAGACGTCGCTCAGCGGCGCTTCGGTGTCGTCGGCGCCGTGCAGGATCAGCATGCTGCCGTGGATGTTCTTCGCGGCACCCGGCACGAAATTGCGGAAGCTGCCATGGATGATGACGCTGCCGACGATGGACGGGCCTTGCTCGGCGAACTCGACCGCGACATTGCCGCCGAAGCAATAGCCGAGCAGCGCGATCTTCGCGGCATCGACGCGCGGGTTGTTCCGTAGGATGTCGAAGCCCGCCGCGATCCGCGCCCGCATCAGCACCCGATCGTCCTGGAACTTACGGCTGAGCGCGATCATCTCTTTGACCTCGGTCGGGCGGAACTCCTTGCCGTAAATATCGGGCGCGAAGACGACGTAGCCGAGCCTCGCGATCCTTTCGACGTCATTCTGCGTCATCGCCGACATGCCGTCGCGGCGATGCACCAGCAGGACGCCGGGCCGTTTGCCGCGGCGAGCGTCGTCATAGGCGAGGTATCCCTGCAGCGCCTGGTCGCCCTGCTTATAGTCGATCCACTGCGTCTTGATCGCCGCCGGCGCCGGGACGGAAGCGAGAATCAAAAGAATGGCAGCAACAAAAAGGGTGTCCGGAACGCGTGGGACGGTCATCGGACGATCCTCCTGTTCGTTCGTTACGTCCGACGGTAGCGCAAAAGTGGTTTGCTTTCCCGTCTCCGTGAGGAAGGATCAGGGCGCGGGCCGCAAGAAGCCCCGAACCGAGGGCAAGCAAGAGGAGCTGCGCACGTGTTGAAGAATTTTCGCCTGTTCGGATGGGCGCTGGCCGCCGCGCTCTACGCGCTGCCGGCCGCCGCCGATACCAAGCTCACCATCGGCACCGCCGGCGGCGGCACCGCGACCGCGGCGCTCTTCGCCGCCAAGGAGGAGGCCTATTTCGGCAAGCGCGGGCTCGATGTCTCGATCCTCATGGGCGGGCTCGATTCCAACATGCCCTCGGCGCTGCTCGCCCATTCGCTCGACATCGCAGCGACCAGCGCGACGACCTTCTTCCAGGCGATCGATGGCGGGCTCGATCTCGTCGTCGTCCTCGGCGGCACGGCGACGTCGAAGCGCCCAACCGACGAGGCGGTGCTCGCGGGTAAGGACAGCGGCATTCATGAACCGAAAGATTTCATCGGCCGCAAGGTCGGCGTGCCCGGCATCGGCGCGGCGCTGCACGTGCTTTACCGCTACTGGCTGACCGAGCACGGCGTCGATTTCCACAAGGTGGACTTCGCGGAGGCGCAGATGCCGCGCATGCGCGACCTGCTCGCGGCCAAGACCCTCGACGCGGCGGTCGCGGTCAATCCCTTCATCGGCCAGATCACCGACGCGGGCGCCGGCTATATCGCCGTGCCGCTCGCGGGCGAGATCCCGTCGGGCAAGCCGGTGATCTTATATGTGGCGACGCGCGAATGGGCCGATCAGCATAAGAGCGAGGTCGCGGCGTTCCGCGCCGCGATCGTCGAAGGCGGGGATTTCGTCGCCGCCGAGCCCGATCGCACCAAAGAAGACATCAACCGTTACGCCAAGCTGCCGCCGCAGGTATTGAAGGTCTCCCAGCTCAGCGACCAGGCCCCGCACATCGACGAAGCCGATCTCGATTGGTGGTTCGGTGTCATGAAACGGCAAGGCATGCTGACGCACGATATCGACGTGAGGAAACTGCTCTATCCGTAACGGATTGCGCGAGAGGAGACGTGGCAACGCCGCGAAAACCGACATGGTCGCAAATGCTGTGGGCGGCGTGGCCGGGCGAAACGATATCGTTCCGGAATGGCGCGGTGGTTCTTTTCGTCGCGGTCATCGTTATGCTGATCGTTGCGACCAAGGGCGGCGGCCCAACGAGTGCCGGGCTCGGTCCTGACTGGAATTGCACGAATTCAGGTCAAGGCGATCCCGTCTGCGTGAAAAAAATCCAAACCGGTGACAAGGTCCCGTCGCCGGCAAACAAGTCTAGGTGAGCGGAGAATCGTTCATGGCTGAGGAACTCGGACATTTCATCGCCGGCAAGCGCGTCGCGGGCAAGAGCGGCCGTTTCGGCGACGTCTTCAATCCTGCCGCCGGCGAGCTCGCCGCGCGCGTGGCTTTCGCCGACAGCGGCGAGATCGACGCCGCGGTCAAAGCCGCGCGCGACGCCTTCCCCGCCTGGGCGGCGACGCCACCCATCAGCCGCGCCCGCGTGATGTTCAAATATAAGGAGCTACTCGAGCAGAACCGCGACAAGCTTGCGCGCATGATCGGCAGCGAGCACGGCAAGGTGCTGGCCGACGCGACGGGCGAGGTCACGCGCGGCATCGAGGTGGTCGAGTTCGTCTGCGGCATCCCGCAGCTTTTGAAGGGCGAGTTCACCGAGAATATCGGCGCGAACATCGATTCATACGGCGTGCGCCAGGCTTTGGGCGTGTGCGCCGGGATCACGCCGTTCAATTTCCCGGCGATGGTGCCGATGTGGATGTTCCCGGTCGCCATCGCCTGTGGAAATGCCTTCGTGCTGAAGCCATCGTAGCGCGATCCATCGCCGCCGCTGCTGCTCGCCGAGTTGCTGACGCAAGCCGGATTGCCGCCTGGCGTGTTCAACGTCGTCAACGGCGACAAGAGCGCGGTCGAGGCCATTCTCGATCATCCCGGCATCGATGCCGTGAGCTTCGTCGGCTCGACGCCGATCGCCGAGCATGTCTTCCATCGCGCCAGCGCCAACAACAAGCGCGTGCAGGCATTGGGCGGCGCCAAGAATCACATGGTCGTCATGCCCGACGCCGATATGGGCCAGGCGGTCGACGCGCTGATGGGCGCGGCTTACGGCTCGGCCGGCGAGCGCTGCATGGCGGTCTCGGTCGCGGTCACGGTCGGCAAGGCCGGCGACGCGCTGATCGAGCAGCTCACGCCGCGCGTGCGCAGCCTGAAGCTCGGCCCCTACACCGATCCCGAAGCGGAGATGGGACCGCTGGTAACGCGCGAGGCCTATGACCGCGTGAAGCGCTATGTCGATATCGGCATCGCGGAAGGCGCCAAGCTGGTCGGCGACGGCCGCGGCCTCGCGCTGCAAGGCTACGAGAACGGCTATTTCCTCGGCGGCTGCCTCTTCGACAACGTCACGCCGTCGATGCGCATTTACAAGGAAGAGATTTTCGGCCCGGTCCTCTCGGTGATCCGCGCCGCGAATTACGAGGAGGCGCTCGGCCTCGTCAACGCGCATGAATTCGGCAACGGCGCCGCGATCTTCACCCGCGACGGCGATGCGGCGCGCGACTTCGCGACGCGCGCCAAGATCGGCATGATCGGCGTCAACGTGCCGATCCCGGTGCCGATGGCGTTCCATTCCTTCGGCGGCTGGAAGCGCTCGCTCTTCGGCGATCACCATGTCCACGGCCCCGAAGGCGTGCGCTTCTATACGAAGCTCAAGACGGTATTATCGCGCTGGCCGACCGGCATTCGCGCGGGCGCCGAATTCACCATGCCGACGATGCGCTGAGCCGATCGTCCGTGGCGCTTGGCGGCGGGAACCTTTTGCGCCGCGCTGCGTCCAATTCGTGTCAAAGGGAGGATTCCGATGAGTGACGCACCGTCAACGACCGGACCCGATCTCGCTTCCGGCATCGCGGCCAGCGAGCTTGCCGAGGGCCAGACGCTCGTCGGCCATGTGGGCGAGGAAAACGTGCTGCTCGTCCGCAGCGGCGGCGAGATCTTCGCGATCGCCGCCAATTGCTCGCATTACGGCGGGCCGCTCGGCGACGGGATATTGACCGACGATGCGGTGCGCTGCCCCTGGCATCACGCCTGCTTCGACATCCGCACCGGCGAAGCGTTGCATGCGCCGGCGCTGAGCCCGATCGCCTGCTGGTCGGTCGAGCAGCAGGGCGGCAAGATTTTCGTGCGCGGCAAGAAACCAGAGGCGCCCAAAAAATCGCTCGGCACGGCGGCGTCCAAAGCGCCGGGAAAGATCGTCATCGTCGGCGGCGGCGCCGCCGGCTTTGCCGCCGCCGAGCGGTTACGCCGCGAAGGCTATGCCAACAGCATCGTCATGGTGAGCGACGACGACGCGCCACCGGTCGACCGGCCGAATTTGTCCAAGGACTATCTTGCCGGCAATGCGCCCGAGGAATGGATCCCGCTGCGCCCCGACGATTTTTATTCCGGCAACAAGATCGATCTGCGCCTCAAATCATCGGTCGCCGCAATCGATCCGCGCGCCCGCGAAGTCGCGCTCGCTGGCGGCGGCAAGCTGGCCTACGACAAGCTGCTGCTCGCGACCGGCGCCGAACCGATCAAGCTGCCCTTGCCCGGCGCGGACCTGCCGCATGTTTTCACGCTGCGCACACTCGCCGATTCCCGCGCCATCATCGCGCGCGCCGCGAATGCCAAGCGCGCGGTGGTGATCGGCGCCAGCTTCATCGGCCTCGAAGCGGCGGCGGCGCTACGCAACCGCAACATCGAGGTCCACGTCGTCGCGCCCGAGAAAGTCCCGATGGAGCGTGTCCTTGGCGCCGAGATGGGCGCCTTCGTGCGCGCGCTGCACGAGGAGCATGGCGTCATCTTTCATCTCGAGAATACGCCAAGCGCGATCGACGCCAAGCAGGTCACGCTGAAAAGCGGCGCCGTGCTCGAGGCCGATCTCGTCGTCATGGGCGTCGGCGTGCGACCGCGCCTCGCGCTCGCCGAGAAGGCCGGGCTCAAGCTCGATCGCGGTGTCGTTGTCGATCAATATCTTCAGACCAGCGCGCCGGAGATTTACGCCGCCGGCGACATCGCACGCTGGCCCGACCCGCATAGCGGCCAGCCGATCCGCGTCGAGCATTGGGTCGTCGCCGAGCGTCAGGGCGCGACCGCCGCGCTCAATATGCTTGGCCGACAGGTGCCGTTCGATGCCGTGCCGTTCTTCTGGAGCCAGCATTACGACGTGCCGATCAACTATGTCGGCCATGCCGAAAGCTGGGACGAGATCGCTGTCGACGGCAATATCGCCGGACGCGACTGCGTGTTGCGCTATAAGAAAGCCGGCAAGGTACTCGCCGTGACCTCGATCTATCGCGACCGCGACAGTCTCGAAGCCGAAGTCGCGATGGAGCACGGCAAGAACCCTTAGCGCACGGACGCCAGAGTCACGCGGTCGACGGTGCGAAGAACCTAGAGACGGAGAAGAAGAATGAAACTGTTGGGCAGCGACGGCAGCCCCTATGTGCGCAAGGCCTGGGTGGCAATCGCCGAGAAAGGCGTCGCGTGCGCGTTCGTCGCGGCGAGTCCGCGCGATCCCGCTTCCGGCGTCTCCGCCGCCAATCCGCTGGCCAAGATCCCCACCCTGCTGCTCGATGACGGCACCGCGATCTACGATTCCTCGGTCATTGCCGAATATGTCGACGGTATCGGCGCCGCGCCGAAGCTGATCCCCGACAGTTTCGCCGAGCGCATCGCCGTGCGACGCTGGGAGGCTTTGGGCAACGGCCTCCTCGACGCGACCGTCAACATCATGCATGACCGCCGGCTGCCCGAACCCAAGCAGCAAGGCGCCGACTACGTCGCACGGCAAATGCAGAAGATCGAGGCGGGGCTTGCTTTCATCGATAAGACCGTCGCCGGTACCGATTTCGTGCACGGCGAGAAGTACAGCCTTGGCGATGTCGTCTGCGGCACTGCGCTCGGCTATCTCGACCGCGTGCTGCCGGAATTCGATTGGCGCGGACGCTATGCGAATGTGAAGCGCTACGCCGCCAAGCTCGCCGCGCGCCCGGCCTTCACGACAACCGGCTTCCTGACAGCCGGCAAGCCGCCGCGTTGAGACCCGTACCTGGCGCTTAGTGCCCCCAGGTATTGTCGTAGTCGCGCTTGTCCTCGTCGGTGAGATATTTTTCCTCGATCTCGCGCACGCGCTTGGTGTTGGTCAGGATCGCCTGTTCGACCGGACCCCATTTGCCGTAGGAGCCCGCCTTGCGCTGCGCGCGATCGTCGATGTAGGCGCCGCCTTTCTCCCGCATATCGTTGAGCTTCTCCCATGAGGCCTGGAGGCCCCAGGTGGCGGCGATGGTCGGATACATGATCATGCAGGCGCCGAGATCGATATATTCCTGGTTGGTCGGCGCGGGCTCGATCGTGTTGGCCCAGAGCGCGAAGACGGGCGCCGGGACCTCTTTGCAGGCGCGCTTCAGTTGCTCGCGCGTCTCGCACGAATTCAGCCAGATGAAATCGGCGCCGCCCTCGGTCACATAGGCGATGGAGCGCTCGAGCGCCTGATCGAAATCGCCGCCCTCGGCACCGAGGATATCGGTGCGGGCGCAGATGACGAATTCCGGATCCATCTCGTTGCGCGCGGCCACCGCGGCCTTGAGCTTGCCGACATGCTCGGCCATCGGCACGCAGCGCCGTCCCGCCATGGTCGCGGATTTTTTCGGCGCTTCCTGATCCTCGAGCTGCATGCCGGCGGCGCCCGAGCGGCACACCTCGCGCACCGCATAATCGGCGTTGACCGCGTTGCCGTAGCCGGTGTCGCAATCGACGAAGATCGGAATATCGCAGATCGCCGCCGCGTGGCGCACGTGATCGACCACGTCGCGCAGTCCGATAAAGCCGTTATCGGGCACGCCCAACAGGAAAGCGGACATCTGCGAACCGGCAAAAAAGAAGGATTCGAACCCCGCCCGCTCGGCCATTTTGGCATAGAGCGGCGAGAAGCCGCCCGGCATCACGGTGCAGCGCGGCCCCGTCAGGAGTTCGCGGAATTTTTTGCGTTTGGCGCGGACGGCATCGTGAGCATTCATAACGAGAATGGTCCCCCCATTGAATTATTGACGCACGAGCGGATCGTCCTAATCCGCTTCGAATTTGTAAAAGCGCGACGATCTCATCAGCGCCTCGTCCGACATGCAGAAGAGCTGCGCGTCGCTCATCGCTTTGTGCTCGAACTTCGTCCAGGTCGGCACGCAGAAATTATCGCCGCGTTGCCAGGCGATGCGCTTGTCGCCGGCGACGGTCTCGCCGCTGCCTTCCATGACGCAGAAGATGCGGTTCGCCGTCGAGCGCTGGCGCCGCGTCGTGCCGCCCGAAGCAATCCGTTCCACCGTCAGCAGCATCGTCGGCATGGTCGGCGCCTCAAGGATGACGCGCGGCCCGTGGAATCCCTCATTATCGGCGACCGCCTTGTCGAGACGGCGTGCGATCTCCTCGCGCGAAAAACGATAAGGCGACGACGTCACCTCTTTGGGATTTGGATCGATGCGGACGGGATTGTCCTCGTAGAACATGTTCTCGAGGCTGCGTACCAACGGTACGTCGAGCCCGTCGAACCAATAGGCCGGCGCGTC
Organism: Allostellaceae bacterium; assembly: GCA_036490955.1. Taxonomy (GTDB): domain Bacteria; phylum Pseudomonadota; class Alphaproteobacteria; order ATCC43930; family CGMCC-115725; genus CAIKMD01. Next base: position 37,835 of record DASXCX010000182.1, read on the forward strand.
GCCGTCGTGGCCGTGCTCGTGCCAGCACCAGCCGGGCGTCAGCACGACGTCGCCGGTCTCCATCGGCGTCTTTTCGCCGTCGACCGTCGAATAAGCGCCCTTCGCGTCGATGATCACGCGCAGCGCGTGCGCGGTGTGGCGATGCGACGGCGCCTTTTCCCCCGGCAGGATCATCTGGTAGGCGCTGACCAGCGTCTTGGTCGTCATCACGCCTTTACCGGGGATCGGATTGCACATCACGAGATTGCGGCGCTCGGCCAGCGACACGTCGATCAGCCGGCCGGCCGCGTCGAGCGCGGCCTTGCAGAGATCGTAACGCCAATGCGCCGGCACATAATCCGATTGCTGCTTGTCGGCCGGCGCGGTCTCGTCGCGCCGCAGCCAGCCGGGCGTCGAGCTGATCTTGCCGGTTTCCGCGTAGAGCGCCTCGAGATTGGGCACATTGCGGATCGCTTCGATCCGATCGCTCATCGCACCTTCTGCCATCGCCATCTCCTTCCGTCGCTACCGCGAGCACTCCTCGACCTGGATTGTACAGTTTTTGCCGCCGTCTTTCTTGCAGCTTGCCAGCGCATTGGCGCCGGCGGCGCCGGTGCCGTCGCCGATACCCCAATAGACATTCTCGCCATCCGCCGACACCACGGCGCCGCATTGGCGCTGATACCAGACCTGCACTTCGCAGCCCGTTCCGTTCTTCCTGCATTCGGCGAGCGCCTGAGTCTCGGCTTGCTCCTTGGTGTTCCAGCTATAGGAGTAGCCCCAGGCGCCGCTCTTGGGCGAATAAGCGATCGCACCGAAATTCGGCTTGGGCGGTGCCGTCTTCGTACAGGTCTGGAGTTCGTGCACGCATTCGCCTTGATCGTATCGATCGCAAATGGTCGAGCAGCTTTCGATTTGCGCCCGGGCCGACGCGACGCCAGCGAGCAACGCGCCCATGACGCAGGCCAATACGATCAACCGTCTCATCCGCCCCCCTTCGCCGAAACCGCCCCCGACGACGCCGTCACGTGCTTGAAAATTTCAGTCCGTCAGCTTCTCGAGCGCCTTGGCGCGCCATTCCGCCATCGTCTGGAAGCGCGGATTGTCGCGGTTCCGGTCGAGGATCAGGCGCCTGATCTCGTCTTCGCTCACCGCAAGATCGAAGGGCTCGGCGAAAGGCTGGCCGGTATACCACGGCAAGTCCCAGCGGAATTCGATCTTGTTGCTCTCGGGATCGGGGACGTAGAGCGACAGCCACGAGCCGTGATTGACCGTGGTCATGCCGTCGATGGCTTTATCGGCAAGCGCGTCGCGCCGCGCTTGCAATCCCGCGTAGCTCGGCAGGCGGAAACACACATGCACGAGCGCGCCGTCGCCCGGCGCACCTTTGCGGCCGCCGGTCAACGCGATCTGGTGATGCTCGGCCTCGGGGTCGAAGGTCAGGAAGCAGAGATCGCTGTCGCGAATCTTGCCGATATCCGAAACGGAGAAACCGAGCGCCTTGGTGTAGAAGGCGACCATCGCCGTGAAATCGAAGCAGGCGATAACAACATGAGAGATGACCGGCCGTGTGCCCGACATGGCTCCCCTCCTCTGGCGACGGCGATTGTCGCGAGCGGCGGTGGCCTACGCAAGAGCGGCGGCGGGATCAGGACGGGGGTGCGGTCGGTGGCGTGTCGCCGCTTCCGGCACTCGTCGGCGGCGGTGGAGCATCGGATGGGGGCGATACCGGAACGGCCGCCGGCGGCGTCGGCGCCCCACTGGTGCTGGTATCCGGCGTGGCCGCCGGAGGCGACGCGCTAGCACCGTTTTGTGCCGGTTTAGCGCCATCGTGCTTCTCTACCGCTGGCGGCGCAGGCGGCGTATCGACCGCGGTTGTCGCGTAATCGGGCACGATGCGTGCTTGCTTACCCTCGATGACCAGGACCTTCTGTCCGATCGGAAGCGGTTTCGGCTCGCGCTGCGTCACCGAGACCAGATCGCCCTTCGGCTCGCGCACGATATATTCCCACCCGGTCGTATCGCCCGAGGTGTGTTGGATCGTCGAACCGATGACACCGCCGACCACCGTGCCGCCGAGTGCGGCTAGAGCGGTCGGTACCGTCGGCGAACTCAGTTCCGCGCCGAGAATGCCGCCGGCGGCGCCGCCGGTGACCGCGCCGACCGTGCCGTCGTCGCTGATCCTCACTTCGCGGTAACCGACGACGATGCCGGTATCGACCTTGTTCGCTTGCTGCATCGCCGAACCGTTATAGGTATTGGGCGAATAATCCGGCCCGCAGCCAGTCAGCGCGCTTGTCAGAACAGCGCAAATGCAGAGTGTGCTTGCTCGCGTGATGGAACCTGTCACGAATCCTCTCGCTTCCGATGGCTATAGTCGCGAGATTTCGGTGTGATGGCGCGACGATCCTTCTCGACGAGGCCGCGAGCCGGTCGAGCGAAAGAGTCGAAGAGCGGCGGTATCCCCGCGTCGCGCGCGTGGCAAAAAGTGCGGCCGGTTACAAAGAAATTGGCCGAAATCCCCTTATTCGCCAAAGAGTCTAACAAGAACTTTCGTGAGGCGTAACCCGCGAAATGCCGCGCCCGCTCCCGCGCGATCATCGGCGCTCCTTGGCAAGGTCACGAACCCGCAGCCGTCAGACGTCGGGCGCAGCAACCCCTCGAACGCAAGACCCCCGGACGCATTAAGCGATCGCGGGGGTCGGTTTGCGAAGCTTGTCTTCGCGCTCGCAGAACATGTCCCGAGCTTATCTTGGTCTAAGAATCACGTTGCCGGCGCCAAGTATTTCGGCAACGTCATACATGGCCGGTGGAGTCATGCCGGTTGAGCATCCTCCCTCGTTGATGGAACGAAATGGCTTAGCCGACGCTTCCGTGACGGATAGGCGGAGTCATGTTGATGAGACACCCTCCTGCTGGTCGACAACACGATGACTCTCTCGCGATATGCGATGACGGTCAAGTGACATTGTCATTAACAGGACAGCCATCGTGCCCGATTTCGCATTTTTTGTTTCGACGTCGGATGAGGAAGAGTAGATTCTAAAAACGATCCTGCTGCCGTAACGCTTTAAAGCGGAGGCGAGTATGCTCGATGCAGACTTTTGGCTCGATCAAGCAGTGAAGTTTCGCCAGGAAGCGGACGCGGTTCGCGATCCCGAGCAGCGCGAAGAGCTCTGCACGCTGGCGCAAATCTGCGACGCCGTCGCGACGAAGATCGAGGAGCACTCGTCCGGCGGCTGAGCTGATCGCCGCTCGCTTATCGAGCGGCGGAGTGCGAGCACGTTGATATCGCCTCGACCATTTGGACGAAACGTGAAAAGCGCCGGCACGGCATCCGAGCGCGCAACGCAAGACACAACAAAAGGAGAGTCGGGAATGGCAGCGACCATCCGTAATCCGCTCGAATGGGGCTACGACCAGCTGCGCCATGCCGCTATCGCGGTCGAAGTCACGGGCCATGCCGTGCGCGGTCGGCCCGATGCCGTCGCCACGGCGCCGGCCATCCGCCGCATCGATTTCGCCGATCTCAAAGACGCCCTGGTGAGAGGCGCCGCCGATTTCGGCGCGGCGCGCAGCGACGTGATTTTCCTCTGCCTGCTCTACCCCGTCGCCGGTCTGCTCGTCGCGCGGATCGTCTTCGGCTCGGGCATGTTCGCGCTACTCTTTCCCTTGGTCTCGGGCTTTGCGCTCGTCGGGCCGTTTGTCGCCGTCGGCCTCTACGAGATGAGCCGGCAGCGCGAGGAAGGCCATGAGTTGAGCTGGGCAACTGCTTTCGACGTAGTGCGTGCGCCGGCTTTCGCGGCGATCGTCATGCTCGGCATCGCGCTGCTGGTGCTCTTCCTCTTATGGCTGAGCGCAGCCGACACGATCTACGCGATGACCCTCGCGCCGCTGCACGCGGACTCGATGACCAGCTTCATCACCGATGTATTCACCACCGCGCGCGGCTGGGCGATGATCGTCATCGGCATCGGCGTCGGCTTTATCTTCGCGCTGGTTGTCTTCGCGATCAGCGTCGTGTCCTTCCCGTTGCTGCTCGATCGCGACGTCGGGCTCGGCGTCGCGGTTTGGACGTCGCTGCGCGCGATCATCGCCAACCCGATACCAATGGCGGCCTGGGGGATGATCGTCGCCGCAGGCCTGGTGCTCGGCTCGATACCGCTGCTCTTGGGGCTGATCATCGTGCTACCGATCCTCGGCCACGCGAGCTGGCATCTGTATCGCCACGTGGTCGCGCGTTAGCGCGACGGGCGCAAAATCGGGGCGCGCCGACGCCTATTCCGGCAACTCGGCCGACTGCGTGCGGACGCGCTCGCCGGTGCCGCCGGCTGGATCTGCAGCGCGCCACTGGCGAAGACGTAGGCGATGACGGGCTTGCCCGCCAGCATGCCCTCGCCTTCCCAATAGTCGCCGACGCGACCGAGGGTGCTGACGCGAGCAACGCCGCGTTGATGCAAGACGGCGAGCGCCTGCGCATCGGTTGCGACCTTGTCCGACGGCGCGCTGCCGTCGTAAGGCGGCAAGAGCACCTCGTCAGCTTGGGCAAACGCGGGCGCGACAATGGCTGCGCTCAGCGCCGTGGCGAAAATAAGTCCGAACCGTGACGTCATTCGCGATCTCCGTTCAAAGCCATGGCTTTGATATGGGGAGCGGCGATGCTCGCGCCATCCGCTCGCATTCTGTTGATGGCCGCCAGTCTCGCCTGGGTCGGGTAAATCGGGCGCCGTTGAATTCGGCGCGCTATCGCGGCGGCAGGAACCAACGCCGGAAGCTCCGGTTGTGAAGAAGCGACCCCTTTCCTCATGAGGAGCATTCGATGCAAAAAGGCTTTGCCTTCGCCGCCGTAGCGGCGCTGCTGATCGCCGCCCCCGCTGTGGGCTATGCACAAACGTCGCCGACGCATTCGGCGCCTAGCGCGTCGGCCAAAAACTTCCTGACCGACGCGGCCCAAGGCGATGCGGCGGAAATCAAGATGGGCACGCTCGCCGAGAAGAACGGCGGCAGCGCCGAAGCCAAGGATTTCGGCAAGATGCTGGTCACCGACCACACCAAGGCCGGGCAGCAGGTGAAAGCGACCGCGGAGCAGGTCGGCGTGACGATCGCCGAGCAGCCGAACAGCGAGCAGCAAAAGAACTATGACAAGCTGGCGAAGCTGAAAGGCGCCGCTTTCGACAAGGAATTCGCGCAAATGATGGTCGAGGACCATCAGAACGACATCGCGAAATTTCAGAAGGAGGCCGATGCCAAGGACGGATCGGCCAGCGATCTCGCGCAGCAGCAGCTCCCGACCTTGAAGAAGCACCTCCAGATGGCGCAGTCGCTCCAGAAGCAACAGGCGAGCGCGCCATAAGCCGAACCGTCTAAAGCCGCCGCCGAAGGAGACGACGGCGGTGGTCGCCTTATTTGAGCGTCGCGAGATAGTCGATAAGGGCTTTGCGGTCCTTGGCGTTCTTGATGCCGGGGAAGAGCATCTTCGTGCCCTTCACCATCGCTTGCGGATCGCTGAGGTATTTGTCGAGGACGAGCTTCGTCCAGGTGACGCCCGCTTTCTGCATCCCGTCGGAATAGGAATATTCCTTGAGGCTTGCCGAAGGCCGGCCGACGACGCCTGCCAACGATGGGCCGAGCTTGTCGACGCCGGGCTCCGTCGAATGGCAGATGGCGCAATTGTCGTTGAACACGGTCGGACCGTCATCGGCGCGCGCGACGCATGCCGATGACATAACCGCGAGAAAACCCAAAGCCGCGAAAGCGGCGCCGCGCAACATCGTCATGGGATCGGGCGATCAGCCGTTATCGGGCATGACCATGAGTTGCGATTCTTTCGACTCGAATGGCGCGAAAGTCGCGGTATGGCCGTGCGTGTCGGTCGCAACGACCTTGTAGCCGAAGCTACCCGTCGGATAGTCGGCCGGAATCGTCCAGCCGAAGGTCCAGAAATAGGCGATCGGATCCTGCGGCGGATGCTTGCCGTAATGCGCCGGGAATTTCTTGCCATCGGGCAACTCGATAACGAGGCTCTTGAGCTGGTCCTTGTCCATCGGCTTGCCGGTCTTGGTGTCGATGACGCGGACGCGGAAGACGATCTCTTCCTTGTGCTTGAACTGGTTGTTCAACACGCAGCCCGGCGCCGTCATGCCTTGCAGCACGCCGCGCACCGTGTCGGATTGAATGACCATCGCCGGTCCAGCCGCATGTGCGTCGCTGACACTGATGAAGCCGAGAGCGGCGCCGGCAGCGCCGAACGCGATGAGCTTGCGCGAAAAATTCACGGATCGTCCCCCGAAAAAATGAAATCCCCGAAAGCCAAGCGATATTGCGGCGGCGCGCCCGGTTTTGCAACCGTGCGCCGCGGGAATCGCACCGCAAGCACGCGCGGCCGTTGGGCAAGCGCACCAGCGGCCGCGGCGCGTGCCTATTTGGTTGCGCTGATCAGCGAGAAGAAAGCGCCCTGAGGATCGAG
>DASXCX010000183.1:0-19356 GCA_036490955.1 Allostellaceae bacterium
AGCCGGTGATGGATGGCGAGGTCATGGTCGGCCTCACCGATGGCAGCGGCGCGATCTCGCTGGAGCCGGGCGGGCAGTTCGAATTGTCGGGTGCGCCGCTCGAGACGCTGCATCAAACCTGCAACGAGTTGCACACGCATCTGAAACAGATGCGCGAGGTCACCGGCGAGCTCGGCCTTGGCATGCTCGGTCTCGGCTTCCTGCCGAAATGGAAGCGCGAGGATTGCTTCTGGATGCCCAAGCGCCGCTATGCGGTGATGCGCAACTACATGCCGAAGAGGGGCAAGCTCGGCATCGACATGATGCTCCGCACCTGCACCGTGCAGGTCAATCTCGATTTCGCCTCCGAAGCCGACATGGTGCTGAAGTCGCGTGTCTCGCTCGCGCTGCAGCCGATCGCCACCGCGCTCTTTGCCAATTCGCCTTTCATGGAAGGCAAGCCGTCGGGCTTCCTGTCCCTGCGCAGCAACGTCTGGACCGATACCGATCCCGATCGCTGCGGCATGCTGCCTTTCGTCTTCGAGAACGGCTTCGGCTTCGAGCGCTATGTCGACTGGATGCTCGATGTGCCGATGTACTTCGTTTATCGCGACGGCAGCTACATCGATGTCGCCGGGCAAAGCTTCCGCGATTTCATGGCAGGCAAGCTGCCCGGCTTGCCGGGCGAGACTCCGACCATCAGCGACTGGTCGGATCATCTGACCACTGCCTTTCCGGAAATCCGCCTCAAGAAATTCCTCGAGATGCGCGGCGCCGATGGCGGTCCGTGGCGCAATCTCTGCGCGCTGCCGGCTTTCTGGACCGGTTTGCTCTACGACGACGATACGCTCCGCGCCGCCTGGGACCTCGTCAAGGATTGGAGCGCCGAAGAGCGCGAGCGGCTCCGCGCCGACGTGCCGCGGTTCGGGCTCGCGACGCCGTTCCGCGGCAAAACGATTCAAGAGACCGCCATCGCCGCCGCGCAACTCGCCAAGGCGGGCTTGAAACGTCGCGCGCATCTGAACGGCGAGGGCGATGACGAGGCGATCTTCCTGCAGCCGGTGATCGAAGCCGCCGAATCGGGCAAGACGCCTGCCGATACGCTGCTCGACGAATACGCCGCGCGCTGGCGCGGCCTCGTCGACCCGGTTTATGTCGACGACGCTTACTAAGTTCGTGCTGTATTAATTCGCATGGAGTCGCCGATATTCGGATGGCGAACATCCGATGCGGCGACGAAATGCCGATGACAGGTGGCTCGCGCTGCTAAAACCGACGCACGCGGCGATCGCCTCCACCGTCATTCCCGGTTTACGCACGAGCAGGCCGCGCGCGGTATGCAATCGTCTTTCCAGGACAAAGGCATAGGGCGGAATATTCAGGCTCTGACGGAAAGCCCGCTCGAAATGACGCGGACTGACACCAGCCAGATCCGCCAATTGTCGTAAGTCGATTGATCCGGCAAGATTCTCTTCGATGTAGTCGAGCACCCGCTTGAGCCGACGCGGGGGCAAGCCACCAACAGGCCGCGAGCGCAACGCTGCTCCGGATATCGATGAGTAATAATGGACGACATGGTGCGCTAAATATTCGCAAGCGCTCTCGGCATAAAGTCGGCCCGACGGGGAACCATCGCGCGTCTCCATCGCGAGATTAGTCATGATGCCCTCGATAACGGGATCTCGGATCAGGAATTGTTTGGCAATTTCCACATTCCGACCGTCGATCCCGTAATGTTCGACGACGACACGGGACAAGAACGCTTGCGGCATCAGCAAGGCGGCTGCGCTAGAAGGCGCTTCAGCTTCCCACGTTCCCTCGATGCCAGGCGGCGTGAAGTTGATCGTTCCAGGATCGGTCCAACCGTCAACAGCTTGTCGTCCAACCTTGCAAAAAATTCGATGGCGGCCGGAGCGGTACAGCCCAAAGGCCAGATCCGTAAACGCCGTCTTGGCGTAGAGCGGCGTTTGATTGATCACGTGAAACGAAACCGTGCCCCATTTCGCCGATGCTTCGGGCGGGGCATCCAGTAGACCTGTGAATTGCGACGTGTTTGAACGTCTTTGGTTCATGGTCTTTGGCCCAGTGGTTAGCCGCTCGTGCGGCGACAGGGGGATCGGTAGGCGCCGCGCTTAGCCTGCTCGCTCTCGATCGGTAGCGGCGAAACCTATCATAATCGCGTCATCTCTTTCAATTTTCCCGCAATAAAAATGCGAAACTCTTGCACCGCTGAGTGCGCGTTCGCAGATACCTCGCAGGACGGTCATGACGAGGGGGAATCAATGAGCAATACACCGAGTGCTTATGCAGGTCGTCAGGCTTTGTTGACGCCTGAAAACAGCGTTCTCGTCCTGATCGATCATCAACCGTTTCAGATCGCCAACTTGCATAGCCACGAGCCCACGATGATCACCAATAACGTCATTGGGTTGGCGAAGACGGCCAAAGTCTTTGGTGTTCCGACAATCTTGACGTCCGTCACCGCTTCGCGCGGCGGGCTGATCATCAAGGGACTTCAGGACGTCTTTCCCGAGCAGAAGCCTATCGACCGGACATTTATCAATACTTGGGAAGATTCGCGGGTGGTCGATGCGGTGAAAAAGACCGGTCGCAAGAAGCTCGTCATGGCCGCGCTCTGGACGGAAATCTGTCTCGCCATGCCTGCCATTCAAGCCCAAGGAGAAGGCTTCGAGGTCTATGTCGTGACAGACGCTTCCGGCGGCGTATCGCTCGAGGCGCACGAGATGGCGGTGCAACGCATGATCTTGGCCGGGATCGTCCCGATAACGTGGCTCGCTGTCGCGAGCGAATGGCAACGCGACTGGGCTCGGCTAGAGTCCCTGCCTGCGCTGACGGAGGTGATCCTCCAGCATGGGGGGGCCACCGCCGCGGCTGTTGCTTGGGAGGCGCAGCTCCTCACACGGTAAGCGCACGGTCTTCATTTTCCGGTCTACGTCGCCGACGCGTATTATCGCGACCTAGCTTCCGACTGCGTGTTTGGTCAGCGCAGCGAGCGCGCTTGCGAGAGTATGCGTTACGGGCTCGGTCTGCGGCGCAATGCCGTGACGGCCGGCAGCGTGATCGATCCGCACGAAGACGGTCAGGCCTTTGGCATCGACTTCGAGCCGGTCGATGGTTTCTTCGACGGAATGCATGCTGGCGATCGTGACGAGACCGTTTTCAGCGATCGTCGCACCTCGCTCCGGGTGCGCCCGATCTTAACGCTTGTTGCTTAGCTGGCCGAGGCTTCCGGTTTGGCCTCTGGCACGCCGGTCTTCACGTCGAAGGCGTAGAGCAAGGCAACGAATACGCCCTTGGAGCGCGGCAGCAGCAACAGCGTCAGCGCGATGGTGAGTGGGAAGAGCACGGCGTAATAGATCCATTCGGGCGCGTTGCTGCGCACCGTCACGATGAAGAACGGCACGATGAGGTGGCCGACGATGAGGATCGTCGCCCAGGCCGGCCCGTCATCGGCGCGCAGCTCGCTCAATTTGGCGCCGCAGCCAGAGCAGCGATCGGAAAGCTTGAGATAGGAACGGAAGAGCTTGCCCTCGCCGCAAACGGGGCAACGCTGCGCGAGACCGCGCTTGATCGCGGTCCAGAGGTCCGGCCGGGGCGCGCTCGCTTCAAGGTTCGCGTTCATGACCTGAAAGATAGGCCCGTGCGGTTATCAAAGGATGGGCCGCCATGCCGCGCGGCAATCTGCCGCCCCGTCGCTCTATCCCGGCCCCCTATTCGGCGGCGAGCGGCACCGTCAGCCAGCGCTTGACCTCGGCGGAGCTTTTCTCGGGCGGCAGGCCCGAGAGCGACATCCAGCGGCCATTGTCCCAAGACGTCGCCGAGACCTCGATGGCGAGCCGCCTCTCGTTGGGCGGCGCATCGATACCGAGCGCGTTCCAGGGCAGCATCGCCTCGGCGACGATGCGCGGCTGGTCGGCGCCAAAATAGAGTGTCTGCGCGCCCGGCACCGCGGCGCAATCATTGTTTTGCAATTCCGCGACCGTGCCGATGCAGAGCTTCGGCGCCATCGGCGGGTAATCCTTGGTCGAGCCTTTGGGCGGGATGAAATAGAGCGTGAAGCGTTTGGGTCCGGCGCCGGCATCGACGTCGAGCTCGATGCGATAAGCCTCGCTCAGCGGATAGCTCGCGCCGTAATCGAGAAGGCCGAGATCGTCGTAGTCCTGGCCGATCGTCGCGAGGGCGAGGCCTTGCTTGCTCCAGGTGAGATAGACCTCGCCGAAAGCGACGGCGCTGGCCGAGGGCTTGAGCGGCGGCAAGAGCGACGCGGGCTTCGGCCAATCGACCAGCGAAAGATGCTGCGGATCGATCGTGGCGTAAGGTATGGCGAAATCCTTGGGCGCCGGTCGCGCGATCGGACCGGCACGCTCGTGGATCATCGGCAATTGCCGATTGGCGGCGCCGACCGCCTCGACCAGCTCCTCATAGGGCTGGCCGCGGATATCGACGAGACCGAAATTGTAGTCCTCGCTGTCGGCGCGGCCACCCACCGGGTAGTCGTAATACTGGAACCAATGCGTGCCGAGGATCTCGGGCACGCCGGCGAAGAGCTGCGCCGAAGCCGCTGCGCCCGCGGCGCGCTGCGCCTGGGTCTCGACCGTCATCAAATGGCCGTTGTTGCGATTGCCGGTGCGGTTCTCATGCGCGGCATAGAACCATTCCGAGATCAGCTCCGGCTTGCCGTTGGTGAGCTTGCGCAGCCCGTCGAAGAAATAGGGCGCGAGCCAGCCTTCCGGGCTGTCGACATTGTAGTTGAGCGCGATCGCGTCGACGTAAGGCGCCTCGGCGCGGATCGCCGCCTCGTCGTAATAGATCGGCAGCCGGTCGCCGAAGAACAGTGCGTCGGGATCGGCGGCTTTCAGCGCGCCGCGCGCCACTTTGTAATATTGCTCGGCGACGATGCCGGTCCAGCGCTCGACCACCGGCATGCCGTTGCCGCCAATCCGCAGCTTGGTCGGCTTCTCCGCGTTGAGCAGCGCGTCCCAGGAATCGACGCCCGCCGGCGGCACGAAATCGCGGATGAAGCGCTGCCAGTCGTCACGATATTGCTCGCGCAGCATCTGGACCCAGCGCTGCTTGGTGAAGCTCGTCGCCGGCTTCTGGCCGTAGAACAGGAACAGCGCGCCGTCCCACCAGCCGACCTCGTTGTCGGAGAAATAGCCGATGCGATAAGGCGAATCGCGATACTTCTCGGTCAACGCCTGTGCCTGCTCGTACATGCGCTGTACGGCGGCGGGATCGAAAGGATCGAACCAGTGGAAGCGGGCGAGGCGGCCGAGCTCTAAATTGATGACGCTCGGCAGCTTCAATTGGTTCGGCGGGAGCGACCAGGCACCGGCGCTGTTGAAGCCCCAATCCGCGAGGCGCTGCTTGGTCTCGGTGATCCAATCGTCGATCGAGGCAAAGCTGTTGCGCCAATCGTAGTGCGGCCGGTCGAGATAGCCGGCGGTGATGCCGGCATCGAGCACGTTGACGCCAGTCGAGTAGAAGCTGTCGCCGCAGGGTGTGACGAGGCTGCTGATCGGGCCGTGACGCGCGATCGTCCAGCGCGTCGATGATGCGTGATCGAGATCGCAAGCGGCGCGGGCAGGTCCCGTTGTCGAGAAGAAAGCGACGAGTAGAAGCGCCGCGGACGCGAGTTCCTTCACCAGCACCGCGCGCCCCAGAACCTCATGCGGCGGTGCCGCCGACGGTCAGCCCATCCATGCGCAGGGTCGGCTGGCCGACGCCGACGGGAACGCCCTGGCCGTCCTTGCCGCACGTGCCGATGCCGCCATCGAGCGCGAGGTCGTTGCCGATCATCGACACCTTGGTCATGGCGTCGGGCCCGTTGCCGATGAGCGTCGCGCCTTTGACCGCCTTGCCCACCTTACCATCCTCGATGATATAGGCTTCGGCGGCGGAAAAGACGAATTTGCCCGAAGTGATGTCGACCTGGCCGCCGCCGAAATTGACGGCGTAAAGGCCGCGCTTTACCGAGGCGATGATCTCTTTCGGATCTTTGTCACCGGCGAGCATATAGGTGTTGGTCATGCGCGGCATCGGCGCATAGGCGAAGCTCTCGCGCCGCCCATTGCCGGTTGGCTTCATACCCATGAGCCGCGCGTTCAAGCGGTCCTGCATATAGGCTTTGAGGATGCCGTCCTCGATCAGGACGGTGCAGTTGGACGGCGTGCCTTCGTCATCGACCGAGAGCGAGCCGCGGCGATCCGGGATCGTGCCGTCGTCAACGACGGTGACGCCGGGTGAGGCGACGCGCTGGCCGATCATGCCGGCGAAGGCCGAGGTCTTCTTGCGGTTGAAATCGCCTTCGAGCCCGTGGCCGACCGCTTCATGCAGCATCACGCCCGGCCAACCCGGCCCGAGCACGACGGTCATCTCGCCGGCCGGCGCCGGCACGCTGTCGAGATTGACCAGCGCCTGGCGCAAAGCCTCGTCGACCTGTGCCTTCCAATTCGCCGGATCGATGAAGCGCTCATAAGCGAGCCGGCCGCCGGCACCGGAGGTGCCGCTCTCCATCTTGTCGCCATCGCCGACGACGATACTGACGTTCAAGCGGACCAGCGGGCGAATGTCGCCGACGCTGCGCCCGTCGGGGCGGATGATCTGCACGGCTTGCCATATACCGGAAAGCGAGGCCGAGACTTGGCGAACGCGCGGGTCCTTGCTTCGCGCATACGCGTCGATCTCGGCGAGAAGCTTGGTCTTCGCGGCGAAATCGACCTGATGCAGCGGGTTGGCGTCGGTATAGAGCTGGCGGTTGGTGCCGGGCGGCGGCGCGGCGAAATTGCCGCTATGGCCCTGGCGCACCGCACGCACCGCTTGGCCCGCGCGGCGGATCGCGTCTTCGGACAATTCCGAGGCATGCGCATAGCCTGCCGCCTCGTCGCTCAAGCCCCTGAGGCCGAAACCCTGCGCCGTGTCGAAGGAGGCGGATTTGATCCGCCCGTCATCGAGGGTCAGGCTTTCGGATTGCGAATATTCGAGGAAGAGTTCGCCGTCATCCATGCCATGGAGCGCCTCGGCGACGATCTTCTCGACCCGCGCCCGGTCCATGCCGGTCTTCGTAAAGAATAAATCGTCGGTCAGCGCGAGGTCGGTCATCTGATTCTCCGGGAAGGCTTCTTGCCACGATGCGAGAAGCGGGGCCAGTAGTGTGGTTTGCGAAATATGGGAAGACTTCAGCGTCGTTGCACCCGTAAGCGGTTGTTTTATGCGGCATAAAGTCGCAATGATGCGGTTGGCGTCATGCAGGCGCAAGGGCTATGAGAGACCCGCAATTTTCGCCGCGCTCACGGTCTTCGCGCGGCGCCGGTCGCCGCCGGCAGGATTGAGGGGCAAAGGCATGATTTCGATCCGCAAATGGGTTGGTTACCGTCTCGGCACCGTGCTGCGGGCCGGCACCGGGCTGTTCTTGGCGCTGATGGCGGCGCCGGCCGCCTGGGCGGAGCAGCCGCATGACTGGCAGATCGGCATGGTCGAGGGCGCAACGCCGGTGCGCGACCGCATCGAAAGCTTTCACAACGAGCTGCTCGTCATCATCACGCTGATCACGATCTTCGTGGTGGCGCTGCTGGGCTACGTGATGGTGAAGTTCAACGCGAAGCGTCATCCGGTGCCGACGACGACGACGCACAACACGCTGCTCGAAGTGGTGTGGACGGCGGTGCCGGTGCTGATCTTGATCTTGATCGCCATCCCGTCCTTCAAGCTGCTCTACTACGAGAACCGCACCGAGAAAGCGGATTTCACGCTCAAGGTGACCGGCCATCAATGGTACTGGTCCTATGAGTATCCCGATCAAGGCGATTTCGCCTTCGACAGCAACACGCTCTCCGAAGCCGACGATGCGAAGCAGGGCAAGCCGCGACTCCTCGGGGTCGACAATCCGGTGGTCGTGCCGGTCGGCGCGACAGTGCGCGTTCTCATCACCGGCACCGACGTGATCCATAGCTGGTATCTGCCCTCGGCCGGCGTGCAGGAATATGCCGTCATCGGCCACGTCAACGAGAGCTGGTTCCAGTTCGAGCACCCCGGCACGTTCTACGGCCAGTGCAACCAGATTTGCGGCGTCAATCATCCCTTCATGCCGATCGAGGTTGACGCGGTGGAGAAGCCGAAATTCGACGCCTGGGTGGCGTGCCAAAAGGAAGCCGACAAGGACCGACCGAAAGAAGGCTGCGGGTCGGTGATCGCCGACGCGACTGCCTCGAGCGTCGAGCTCGCGGCGGTTCAGTAAGCAGATTGCAGCCCATTAGGTATTCGCGAGGAACAGAGCGATGACGACCGATACCCACGCGCATGGCGGCCATGGCGGTTATGGTCACGGCGATCATGCGGGCCATGATCACGTGCCGGCCTTCTGGGCGCGCTGGTTCGCCTCGACCAATCACAAAGATATCGGCACGCTCTACATCATCTTCGCGATCTGCGCCGGCCTGATCGGCGGCGCGTTTTCGGTCATCATGCGCTACAATTTGATGCGGCCGGGTGATCCGCTCTTCGCCAACGACCACCAGCTCTACAACGTCATCATCACCGCGCATGGGCTGGTGATGGTGTTCTTCCTGGTCATGCCGGCGCTCATCGGCGGCTTCGGCAATTGGTTCGTGCCGCTGATGATCGGCGCCCCCGACATGGCCTTCCCGCGCATGAACAACATCAGCTTCTGGCTGCTGGTGCCGGCCTTCTGCCTGCTCCTCGGCTCGGCGCTCGTCGGCGAGGGCGCCGGCGTCGGTTGGACGATCTATCCGCCGCTCTCCTCGAAGATCGGCCATCCTGGTCCGTCGGTCGACATGGCGATCTTCTCGCTGCATCTGGCCGGCGCGTCCTCGATCATGGGCGCGATCAATTTCATCACCACGATCTTCAATATGCGCGCGCCGGGCATGACCCTGCACAAGATGCCGCTCTTCGTGTGGTCGATTTTGGTGACGGCGTTCCTGCTGCTCCTGTCGCTGCCGGTGCTCGCCGGCGCGATCACCATGCTGCTGACCGACCGGAATTTCGGCACGACCTTCTTCGATCCGGCCGGCGGCGGCGATCCGCTGCTGTTCCTCAATCTCTTCTGGTTCTTCGGTCACCCCGAAGTCTACATCATGATCCTGCCGGCCTTCGGCATCGTCAGTCAGGTGATCTCGACCTTCTCGAAGAAGCCGATCTTCGGCTATCTCGGCATGGCCTACGCGA
Organism: Allostellaceae bacterium; assembly: GCA_036490955.1. Taxonomy (GTDB): domain Bacteria; phylum Pseudomonadota; class Alphaproteobacteria; order ATCC43930; family CGMCC-115725; genus CAIKMD01. The sequence continues at coordinate 9,187 of DASXCX010000183.1, forward strand.
TGGTCTCGATCGGCGTGATCGGCTTCGTGGTCTGGGCGCACCACATGTTCACTACCGGCATCAGCGTCGACACGCAAGCCTATTTCACCGCCGCGACCATGGTCATCGCGGTGCCGACCGGCATCAAGATCTTCTCCTGGGTCGCGACGATGTGGGAGGGCGCGATCGAGTTCAAGACGCCGATGCTCTGGGCGATCGGCTTCCTCTTCCTCTTCACCGTCGGCGGCGTCACCGGCGTCGTGCTCGCCAATGCCGGCGTCGACCATTATCTCCACAACACCTATTACGTCGTGGCGCATTTCCACTACGTCCTGTCGCTCGGCGCAGTGTTCGGCCTCTTTGCCGGCTTCTATTACTGGATCGGCAAGATGTCGGGCCGGCAATACAACGAGACATTTGGCCAGATCCATTTCTGGACGACCTTCATCGGCGTCAATCTCACCTTCTTCCCGATGCACTTCCTCGGCCTTGCCGGTATGCCGCGCCGCATCAGCGACTACCCGGATGCCTTCGCCGGCTGGAACATGGTCGCATCGATCGGCTCGTTCATCTCCTTTGCTTCGACCCTGTGGTTCATCTTCGTCGTGTTCCACACGCTGTTTGCCGGCAAGCGCGTCGGCGCGAATTACTGGGGCGAAGGCGCGACGACCTTGGAATGGACGCTGCCGTCGCCGCCGCCGTTCCATTCCTACGACGAGTTGCCGGTGATCGCGGCCTCGCCGGCGCATCATTGAGCGCGATGGCCGACCTCTCCGCCAGCCTCATCGGCGCATCTGCGGCGCGTCAGCCGCGCGCCGTTGCGGCGGAGACGCCGGCCGTCACCAGCGCGACCGGCGGTGTCGCGGATTATCTCGCGCTGCTGAAGCCGCGCGTGATGTCGCTCGTCGTTTTCACCGGCTGGGCCGGCCTTTATCTCGCCCCGGGCCAGCTCAATCCGTTCCTCGGCTTCGTCGCGGTGCTGTGCATCGCGGTCGCCGCCGGTGCGTCGGGCGCGATCAACATGTGGTACGACCGCGATATCGATGCTGTGATGGAGCGCACCAAGGATCGTCCGATCCCGGCGGGGCGCATCGCGCCGGGCGATGCGCTCGGCTTCGGCGTGATCCTCGCCATCGGTTCGGTCGCGCTAATGGCGCTGGCGCTCAACATGGTCGCGGGGATTCTGCTCGCGATCACCATCGCCTTCTATGTGTTCATCTACACGATGTGGCTGAAGCGCCGCACGCCGCAGAACATCGTCATCGGCGGTGCCGCCGGCGCGTTCCCGCCGATCGTCGGCTGGGCCGCGGTCACCGGCGAGATCGGCCTGCCGGCGCTCGCGCTCTTCGCGTTGATCTTCTTCTGGACACCGCCGCATTTCTGGGCACTGTCGCTCTATCGCACGGGCGATTACGCCAAGGCGGGCGTGCCGATGCTGCCGGTGGTCGCGGGCGCGCGCGAGACCAAGAAGCAGATGCTGCTCTATACCGTCGCGCTCTGGCCGGTGGCGCTGGCCCCGACGCTGCTTCAGGCCGCGAGCTGGTTCTATGGCGCGCCGGCGCTCGCGCTCTCGGCGATCTTCACGGCCCTCGCTCTCCGCGTGATGCGCGATCCCGGCGAGCGCGCCGCCAAGCAGATGTTCGGTTTCTCGCTGCTTTATCTCTTCTTGTTGTTCGCGCTGCTGGTCGCCGACCGCGCGCTGGGTTTTGCGGTGGTGTCGTGAGCTCGTTGGCGATGGATTCTCAAGACAAGCGTCGCCGTACCAAGAATCTGGCGCTGCTCGGCGTTCTTTTGGCGCTGGTGGCGCTGCTCTACGTCATCACCGTGATTCGTCTCGGGGCACAGTTGTGAACGCCCCAGACGGCAAGAAGGGCGGCCCGCAGCGCAAAGGTCTGACCGCAGGGGCGCTGGTCGGCATCGTCGTCGCGATGTCGGTGCTGGTCGGCTTCTCGGTGCCGCTCTATCGCCTGTTCTGCGCCGCAACCGGCTATAACGGCACGACGCAGCGCGCCGCCGAGGCCGCGAGCGAGATCATCAAGGACCGCACCATCACCATCCGCTTCGATGCGAACGTCGCCCCGGGGCTCGATTGGGAATTTCACCCGGAGCAGCGCTCGGTCCAGGTCCATCCCGGCGAAACCAAGGTCATCGCCTACAAAGCCTTCAACATGAGCAAGCAGCCGGTGACCGGCACCGCGACCTTCAACGTGACGCCGTCGAAGGCCGGTCTCTATTTCGACAAGCTGCAATGCTTCTGCTTCACCGCACAGCATCTCGCGCCGGGCCAAAGCGCCGATCTCGCGGTGCAGTTCTTCGTCGATCCGGATATCGCGAAGGATCATGACGATGACGATGTCGACACGATCACGCTGAGCTACACCATGTTCCGCGCCAAGGACGACGAGAAACCCGTCCAGTCCTCGGCACTCCCCGCCAACGCCACCTCGATCAATTGAGCCGTGCGAGCAAGCCATGACCACTGAGCCTCTCGAGCCCGAGCATTTCGACTATCACGGCCATCACCATCCTTATCACCTGGTCGATCCCAGCTTCTGGCCGATCATCGGCTCGATTTGCGCCGGTGTCCTCACCGGCGGCGCCGTCTGGTGGATGCATGGCGGCGCGTGGTGGGTCATGGTCCTCGGCTTTCTCGGCGTGCTGTCGATCATGTTCGTGTGGTGGCGCGACGTCATCCGCGAGGCGGTCTTCGGCGGTTTCCACAATCCGGTCGTGCAGATCGGCCTGCGCTTCGGCATGGCGCTGTTCATCGCCTCGGAGGTCATGTTCTTCTCGGCTTTCTTCTGGGCCTATTTCAGCGCCGCGCTCTATCCAACCGCCGCGATGGGCGGGATGTGGCCGCCGAAGGGTATCCATCCCTTCGATCCGTTCGAGTTGCCCTTCCTCAACACGCTGATCCTCTTGACGTCGGGCACGACCGTTACCTGGGCGCATCACGCCTTGCTCAGCAATGATCGCAAGGGCCTGATCCAGGGCTTGACGCTCACCGTGATCCTCGGCCTCTGCTTCACTGCCTGTCAGGCTTGGGAATACAGCCACGCCGCCTTCGGCTTTACCCAGGGCATGTATCCTTCGACCTTCTTCATGGCGACCGGCTTCCACGGTGCGCATGTCATCATCGGCACGACCTTCCTCTTCGTTTGCCTGATCCGTGCGATCAAAGGCCAGTTCCGCCCCGACCATCATTTCGGCTTTGAGGCGGCGGCTTGGTATTGGCACTTCGTCGACGTCGTGTGGCTATTCCTCTTCGTCTGCATCTATTGGTGGGGCAGCGCCGGCGCGACATTCGGCGAATAGCCGGGGCGTTCCCGTACGTGGCAAACAGCCTCCTCCCCGCGGGCGGGCGGAGAGGGTTCGTGTGAAGCGCTCTCTCCTCTGGCCGACGATGTGGTCGGGGCTCGGCCTGTTGCTGCTCTTGGGCCTCGGCAGTTGGCAGGTGCAGCGCCTCCATTGGAAAGAGGGGCTGATCGCCGAGCGCAACGCGGCACTCACTGCCGCGCCGGTGCCGCTGCCACAGACGCTCGACGCCGCGCGCGCGCTCGAATTCCACCCTGTGCGCGCCGAGGGCGAATTCCTCAACGACCGCGAGCTTGATCTCAACGCGCAAGCGCTGAAAGGCGATCAGGGTTTCCACATCGTCACGCCGTTCCGCTTGGGCGGCGGCGCGATCGTCTTCATCGATCGCGGCTTCGTGCCGACCGACCGCCGCGCGCCGGCGGCCCGCGCGGTCGGCGAGCTTGCCGGTCCGACCGCGGTGGAGGGGCTTTTGCGCCTGCCCGAACCGCCCGGCTGGTTCACGCCCGCCAACGAGCCGGAAAAGAATTCCTGGTTCTCGATCGACCTTCCGGCGATGGCCCAAGCGACCGGTATCGGTACGGCCGGTGTCGGCACCGTGCTGCCTTTCTACATCGATGCCGACAAGACCCCGGTGCCCGGAGGCTGGCCGCAAGGCGGGCAGACCATCACGGATCTGCCGAACGACCATCTGCAATATGCGATCACCTGGTACGCCTTGGCGGTGGCGCTCATCGCGATCTATATCCGCTTCGCCCTTCGCCGCCGGAGCAATGCATGACCGCTGCCGCCGATTCTTCAAAAATGGCCCCCTACGCCACGCTCGAAGCCCGTTTCCGACGCCTCGGCGCGCTCGGCGAGGCGCAGGCCGTGCTGCATTGGGATATGGCGACGCAGATGCCCGAAGGCGGCGCCGAGGCGCGCGCCGAGCAACTCGCGACCTTGAAACTCATCCGCCACGACATCTTGGGCGACGCGTCGCTGCCCGATCTCTTCGCCGGCGCGGACGCGCAGAACGATCTCGATCCGTGGCAGCGCGCCAATCTCGGCGAGATGCGCCGCTCCTGGCTGCATGCAACGGCGGTCCCGGCCGATCTCGTCGAAGCTTCCTCGAAAGCCGATTCCGCCTGCGAGATGGTGTGGCGCCAGGCGCGGCCGGCGAATGATTTCGCGCGCGTGCTTCCGGCGCTGCAAAAGGTGCTCGATCTGACGCGCCAGATCGCGGCGGTGAAAGCGGCGAAGCTCGGCGTGTCGGAATACGACGCGCTCCTCGATCAATACGAGCCGGGCGGCCGCAGCGCGGCGATCGACCGCGTCTTCGAGCCTTTCGCCGCACGGCTTCCCGGCTTGATCGATGAAGCGCTCGCCGTTCAAGCCAGGCGCCCGGCGCCGGTCGTGCCGCAAGGCCCGTTCCCGATCGCGCAGCAGCGCGCCGCCGGCGTGAAGCTGATGCAGGCGATCGGGTTCGATTTCGATCACGGCCGCCTCGACGTCAGCCTTCATCCTTTTTCCGGCGGTACGCCCGACGACGTGCGCATCACCACGCGCTACGAGGAAGAGGATTTCAGCCGCGCGCTGATGGGCGTGCTGCATGAGACCGGTCATGCGATGTATGAGCGCGGCCTGCCTGCCGCGTGGCGGCGCCAGCCGGTCGGCCGCGCGCGCGGCATGAGCCTCCATGAAAGCCAATCGCTGCTCATCGAGATGCAGGTCTGCCGCTCGCGTGCGTTCCAGACCTTTCTCGCGCCGATCCTGCGCGAGGCCTTCGGCACAAGCGGCATGGCGTGGGAACCCGACAATCTCTATCGCCTCGGCACGCAGGTGGAGCGCAGCTTCATTCGCGTCGATGCCGACGAGGTGACCTATCCGGCGCATGTCATCCTGCGCTACCGGCTGGAGAAGGCGCTGCTCTCGGGCGATCTTGCGCTCAAGGATCTGCCCGGCGCGTGGAATGATGTCATGAAAGCGCTCTTGGGCGTCGTCCCGCCCGACGATCGCCAGGGCTGCTTGCAGGACATCCACTGGTTCGACGGCGCTTTCGGCTATTTCCCAACCTATACGCTCGGCGCGATGACCGCGGCCCAGCTTTTCGATGCGGCGCGGCGCGCCGACCCCGGTATCGTGCCCGGGATCGAGAAAGGCGAATTCGCGCCGCTGATGGCTTGGCTCCGCGTCAACGTCCATGGCAAGGCGTCGCGCTTCTCGACCCCGGAAATCATCACCCAGGCGACCGGCAAGCCGCTCGACCCGGCGGTGTTCGAGGGCCATTTGCGCGCGCGCTATATCAACGGCTGAGACTGCCGCGCACGCTATCCTCCCGCGTCATGCCGGGACAAGCCCGGCAATGACGGGATGAGGAAACGTGCAGCCGGGTTTAATTAGCCCGCAAATCCCTCTAAATTCGCCCCTCCCAAGAGGAGGCGCGTATGGCCCTGTTCGTTCTGATTGCCGAGTTGCAGGTGAAGCCCGAGGCGGTCGAGAAATTCATCCCGCTGATCATGGCCAACGCCAACACGTCGGTGCATACCGAGAAGGGCTGCATGCAATTCGACGTGACCCAGCAGACTGACGATCCGACCAAATTCTCCCTATATGAGATTTATGCCGACCAGGCGGCGTTCGAGCTTCATGGCAAGACTCCGTATGTGCAGGATTTCTTCGCCAAGACCAAGGACATGATCGTCGGTCGCAGCGCGAAACGCCTGACCCGGCTCGCGGGTTTTCATAAGCATTGAGGCATAGCTGATCTGTCATGAGTGACGTCGTTGCGCCGCTACGGGTGCGGGTCCATTCCGTCACCTGGGAAGCGGAAGGCATTTTCTCCTTTGAGCTGCGTGAGCCGGCGGGGGCGCCGCTGCCGCCCTTCACCGCGGGCGCGCATGTCGATCTCAACCTGCCGACCGGGCTGGTGCGCTCCTATTCGCTGACCAATCCGCAGGACGAGCGGCATCGCTACGTCGTCGCGGTGCAGAAGGATCGCGTCAGCCGCGGTGGGTCGACCTGGGTGCATGACAAGCTCAGGACCGGCGACATCATCACGATCAGCGCGCCGCGCAACAATTTCCCGCTGGCCGAGAACGCCGAGCACTCGCTGCTCATCGCGGGCGGCATTGGCGTGACGCCGCTCTGGTGCATGATGCAGCGCCTGGTTTCGCTCGGCCGCAGCTTCGAGCTGATCTATTGCGCGCGCACGCCGAAAGACGCCGCTTTCCGCGAGCGGATGGAAGCGACGAATGGCAAGTCCGCCGGCAAGGTCACGTTCAATTTCGACGGCGTGCCGGGCGGCAAGATGCTGGATCTCGCCGCCGTGACGGCGGCGGCCTCGCCCGAGACGCATATCTATTGCTGCGGCCCGCTGCCGATGCTCGAAGCCTTCGAGGCGGCGACCAAGGACCTGCCGTCCGAGCGCGTGCATGTCGAATATTTTACCGCCAAGGAAGCGCCGGCGGCCGAAGGCGGCTTCACCGTCGTGCTGGCGAAGAGCGGCAAGAGCTTCCAGATCGCGCCGGGCAAGACGATTCTCGAAACCCTGCTCGATGCCGGCATCAATGTCGCCTCCTCTTGCCTCGAAGGCGTCTGCGGCACCTGCGAGACGCGCGTTCTCGAAGGCGTGCCCGATCACCGCGACGTGGTGCTGACCGATTCCGAGCGCAAGGCAAGCAAGACGATGATGATCTGCTGCTCCGGCTCGAAGTCCGACAAGCTGGTGCTTGATCTTTAATCGGCCCCAGCCATTCCGCCGCGCCACGAACCACGTCGGTTGCGCTATCCGCCTGTCGGGACTAGGCTTTTTTGCTTAGCTCGATGACCGCACGGACGGACCCTTTGCCCTATCTCAGCACCCGCGACCGCCGTCAGCCGCCCGAACGCATCCCGTTCGATGCGGTGCTGCGCGATGGGCTGGCGCATGATGGCGGGCTCTACCTGCCGGCGGAGTGGCCGAGGCTCTCGGTCGCCGATTTGACCGCGTTGCGCGGCAAGCCCTACGCCGAGATCGCGTTGCGCGTCACGACGCCCTTCCTCGACGGCATTGTGGCGCCTCGGCAATGGGAGGCGATGATCGACGCGGCTTATGCCGATTTCGATGATCCCGACATCGCGCCGCTGAAATCCCTGGGCGACGGCTTCTGGCTCGAGGAGTTGTTTCACGGCCCGACGCTCGCCTTCAAGGATTACGCGCTGCAGCTTGTCGGTAAGCTCTTCGAGCATGTGCTGGAGCAGCGCCGCGCGCGCGTCACCATCATCGGCGCGACCTCGGGCGATACCGGCTCGGCGGCGATCGCCGGCTGCAGCGGCGCGGCGCTCGTCGATATTTTCATGCTCTATCCTAAGGGCCGCATCTCGGAAGTGCAGCGCCGTCAGATGACGACAGTCGCGGCGGAGAACGTCCATGCGATCGCCATCGACGGCACCTTCGACGACTGCCAGGACCTGGTGAAGGCGATGTTCGCCGACGTGCCCTTCCGGCGCGATCTGAACCTTTCCGCCGTCAATTCGATTAACTGGGCGAGGATCATGGCCCAGATCGTCTATTACGTCGCCGCCGCGGTCGCCCTCGGCGCGCCCGAGCGCAACATCGGCTTCGCCGTCCCAACCGGCAATTTCGGCAACGTCTTCGCCTGCCATGTTGCGCGCCGGATGGGCGTGCCTATCTCGGAGATCGTGATCGCGACCAACCGCAACGACATCCTGACCCGTTTCTTCGAGACGGGTCGCATGACCATGGGCACGGTTGAGGCTTCGCTGTCGCCGAGCATGGATATCCAGGTCGCGTCCAATTTCGAGCGCTTCTATTTCGAACTGAAGCATGGCGATGCCGGCGCGGCGGCCGAGGGCGTCGCCGCCTTCCGCAAAACCGGCACCTTGCCGGTCACCGAGACGGAATGGAAGATTGCGCGCGATGCTTTCACCGCGGCGCGGGTGGACGATGACGGCACCCTCGCCGAGATCAAGTCGACGCACACTGCGACCGGTATCGTCCTCGATCCGCACAGCGCCATCGCGGTCGCCGCCGCCAAGGCCAAGCGGCGCGATCGCGATCTGCCGATGGTCGCGCTGGCAACGGCGCATCCGGCGAAATTCCCCGACGCGGTCAAGCGCGCGATCGGCGCGCCGCCCGCGGTGCCGGAGCGGCTCGCCAACGTGATGCGCCTGCCGGAGCGCGCGCCGGCGTTGCCGAACAGCCTTACCGCGGTCGAGGACTACGTGCGCGCTTATGCCCGTGCCGCGCAGACAGCGGGAGCGGTCTCATGAGCGTCCAGGTCACCAAGCTTGCCAACGGGATGCGGGTCGTCACCGATCGCATGGAGTCGGTCGAGACCGTGTCGATCGGCGTCTGGGTCAATGTCGGCACGCGCCACGAGCCGGCGGCGATCAACGGCGTCGCGCATGTGCTCGAGCATATGGCGTTCAAGGGTACCGAGCGGCGCAGCGCGCTCGATATCGCCGCCGAGATCGAGGCCGTTGGCGGCCACGTCAACGCCTATACCTCGCGCGAGCACACCGCCTACTACGCCAAGGTGCTGAAAGCCGATGTCGGCCTCGCCGTCGATATCATCGCCGACATCCTGCAGCACGCCGCGTTCGACGCGACGGAGCTCGAGCGCGAGCGCACCGTCATCTTGCAAGAGCTCGGCCAGGCGCAGGACACGCCCGACGACATCATCTACGATCTCTTCCAGGAGCGCGCTTATCCGAACCAGCCGATGGGCCAGCCGGTGCTGGGCCGCGCCGAGATCATCAAGACGCTCAACCGCGACGCGGTCGCCGGCTATATGCGCAGCACCTATGCAGCGCCCGGCATGCTGCTGGTCGCGGCCGGCAATCTTACGCATGAGGCGCTCGTCGCCATGGCGGAGCGCGCCTTCACCGCGCTCAACGCGAAGAGCGACGCGCGGACCGAGCCCGGGCGCTATGAAGGCGGCGATCATCGCGAGTTGCGCGAGCTCGAGCAGGCGCATGTGCTCCTGGGTTTCCCCGGCTTTCCTTTCACCGATCGCGATTATTTCGCCGCTTCGGTGGTCTCGACCGCGTTCGGCGGCGGCATGTCCTCGCGTCTCTTCCAAGAAGTGCGCGAGAAGCGCGGCCTCGCTTACTCGATCTATTCCTTCAGCCATTCCTATAGCGATGGCGGCATCTTCGGCATCTATGCCGGCACCGGCGCGGAAGAAGCCGCCGAGCTGATGCCGGTCATCCGCGACGAGCTCCGCGGGCTCATCGCCGGCCTCTCGCGCGACGAACTCGCGCGCGCGCGCGCGCAGCTCAAGGCCGGGCTGCTGATGTCCTTGGAAGGCACCACCGCGCGCTGCGAGCAGCAGGCGAGCCATATGCTGATCCATGGCCGGCCGCTCGATCCGCAAGAGCTGGTCAGGCATATCGACGCGGTCGATGAGGACGCGGTGATACGCGTGGCCAAGCGCGTTATCGCCGGCAAGCCGACCTTGGCGGCGCTCGGTCCCGTCAGGAAGCTTGAAAAGCTGGATCTTTTCGCCGAACGATTGAGGGCGTAGCGGACATTTCGGGAGCGAGGGGGTGGCGCTCGATCTTCTAAGACTGCAACGGCTGTTCGGGACGGCGCCGCCGCCCTTTCGCCTCGCGGGACGCCGGACCGTGCTGCGCGCGCCCGATCGCCTCGATTGGCGCGCCTGGGCCGAGCTGCGGCACGCTTCGCGTCCTTTCCTAACGCCATGGGAGCCGAGTTGGGGCGAGGACGCACTGTCGCGTGCCGCCTTCCGCCGCCGGCTCGCGCGCTATGCGCTCGAATGGCATAGCGACCAGGGCTACACCTTCTTGCTCTTTCGCCTCGAAGACGATGCGCTCCTGGGTGGGATCAGCCTGACCAACGTGCGCCGTGGCGTCGCCGAGAGCGCCAGCGTCGGC
>DASXCX010000184.1:0-2487 GCA_036490955.1 Allostellaceae bacterium
GAATGTCGACGCGCAAGGCGTCGCGCATTATCCCGGCTGGACGATGGGGGCGCTCAAATATCTCTACGAGACGCGGCACATCACCGCTTCGGGACATGAGACGACCGACACCGATCCGGGCATCGCCACGACCAAGGACGATTATTCGCTCGAAAGCTACATCCTCGGTATCGATCACTATCAGATCGAGCTGCTCGCCAATCTCGACAAGGTGCCGGAGACCGGCGCACTCGTCTCCGTGACCTGGCCCGACATCAAGGACGGCACCGGCTTCCCGGCGCGGGTCTTCGCGATCCTGCCGTGAGCGAAGACGCCGCCATCGCCGCGCTGATCGTTCGCGCTCGCCAGCATACCGCGCGCGCCGAGGATGAAGCGGCGAAAGCCGCCTATGTCGAGGTGCTGCGCCACGATCCGACGCATTTTGCGGCGCTCAACGAGCTCGCGAGTTTGGCTTATGCGACCGGCCATCGCTCCGCCGCGCGCACCGCCTATGAGCAGGCAGTGCGCTGCCATTCCGGCAATCCGGTCGGCCGCGTCAATCTCGGCAATCTGCTCGCCGAGGATCAGGACTTCGTCGGGGCACGCGCGCAGTACGAGGCCGCACTTGCGGTGGACCCGGATCTTGCCGAGGCGCATCAGGGTCTTGCGCGGGCGTTGACCGAGCTTGGCGATACCGCCGCGGCCGCGCCGCATTGGCCAAAAGGCTTCGCCGGCCGTGCGCTGGTCACGCGACCGTATCGCGGCGCCGCGCCGGCGGTGTCGGTGCTGCTGCTCGTCTCGGCGCGCGGCGGGAACATCCCGACGCAACAGATTCTCGACGACAGGGTCTTCGCCGTCTCGGCGCTCTACGCCGAATTCTTCGATCTTCTCCGGGCGCTGCCGGAGCACGCGCTGATCTTCAATGCGATCGGCGATGCCGATCTTTGCGGCGAAGCGTTGGCGCGGGCCGAAGAGATCGTCAAACGCAGCATTGCGCCGCTGATCAATCCGCCGACACGCATACGCGCGACGGGTCGCGCGGCCAACGCGGCGCGTCTCGCCGCGCTGCCCGATATCAGAGCGCCGGCGATCCGCGCGCTGGCGAAGGATGATCTCGCCGCGACCGATTGGCACTTTCCGCTATTGTTGCGCGCACCGGGTTCCACACCGGCCGACACTTTATCCGCGTCGAGCAGCGCGCGGACCTCGCGGCGGCGATCGCCCAATTGCCAGGCGAGGAATTGCTCGCGATCGACTATCTCGATGCACGCGGTGCCGACGGCATGGCGCGAAAGTATCGCGTCATGATCATCGATGGCATGCTCTATCCGCTCCATCTCGCGATCTCAGCGGATTGGAAGGTCCACTATTTCACCGCCGATATGGCGGCGAACGCTGCGCATCGCGAGGAAGAGCGGCGGTTTCTCGTCGACATGCCGAGTGTGATCGGTCCGCGCGCCCTGGCGGCGCTTGGTGCCATCGGCCAAAGCCTCGGCCTCGATTACGCGGGCGTCGATTTCGGTCTCGGCCCGGACGGCGCGCTGCTGCTCTTCGAGGCGAATGCGACGATGGTCATCAATCCACCCGATCCCGATCCGATGTGGGATTATCGCCGCGCGGCGATCCTCGCCGCACTCGATGCGGCCAAGCGCATGCTGCTGACGAGGGCGCGGCTCAGAAGCGAAAGCTGACGCCGCTCGTCCATTCGACGCCGGGCGTCGCTCTGTTGATGCCGATGAAGACACCGCTGTCGATCGCGAGATTATCGGTGACCGGATAGGTCATGCCGACATCGAGCGATTGTCGCGGCTGCGTGTGCGCTTCGCTGGTCATGTGCATTGCATATTCGAGGTAGACATCGACCCCGCCGAAAACGACGTGATCGATCGACGCCGAATTCTGCCAGCCGACGACGTAGCCGTCATTCGCCGTATTGCGCTCTTGCCCGGGCGCGGTCTCGAGGCCGAGATGGAAGCCGTCGACGAGATTGATCAGGAACGGCGCGCCGATGGTCCATTCGACGTGGTTGTTGCCGATGCCGGGCTGCGCCGTCGGCAGTTTCACTTGCGGCTGCAGCGCGAAGCCGCTGGCCCAGGGATCGTCGCCGCCTTGATTTCCCCAGAGATTGAGCTTGCCGCCAATCACCGTATCGCCGAAGCCGTTGGCGCGAGTCGTCTGGCCGGCACTGTTGTCGATGGTCTTCACGCGATCGTAGCTATCGATGGTGGCGTTGACCTCGAGGTCGTTGGTAACGCCGAGCCGCGCGTTGATGTGACCCAAAGTCACCGCGTCGGTGACCGTATCGCCGCCGTGGGTGCGATCGTGAAAACGGGTCCAGTCGTAGAGCCCGGTCTCGATCTGGACATGGCCAGCGTCGATCGTATGCGGCGTGTTGGTGACGTTGGGCCGGTCCGTGTCCATGTCACGCAGCGCAGCGGTCGGCGTCGGGTTGAACAGCGTGTATGGCGACTTATCCGCAGGCGGGCTGTCGCTATCGGCCCAACTCAG